>NZ_JACHJB010000001.1:2400000-2747154 GCF_014207745.1 Nonomuraea muscovyensis | reverse complement strand
GGGCCTGCCGCTGCTCGACGTGGACGACCTGAGGAAACACCTGTGATCGGCCTGGGCGGCGGACCGCATCGACGGGAGCGGAGAACAGCCATGACGATCGACGTCTGGGCGCAACACCCGACCCAGCGCTTCCTCCAGGACGACATGTTCGATTCGCTGCGCCGCTGGAGCGGCACGTCGATCCCGGCCGAGCGGCCGCCGGTCTCGGCCACGCTCGCCGCCATGGACGCGGCAGGCGTCGACCTCGCCCTGATCAGCGCCTGGTACGGCCCGCAGGGCGCGCTGATCTCCAACGACGAGGTGGCCGCCTTCGTCGCCGAGGCCCCCCACCGCCTGGTCGGCGTGGCCTCCGTCGATCTGCGCAAGCCCATGCCCGCCGTTCGCGAGCTCCGGCGCGCGGTGACGGAACTGGGGTTCAAGGCGCTGCGCGTCCTGCCATGGCTGTGGGAGCTGCCGCCCGACGACCGCCGCTACTACCCCCTGTACGCCGAGTGCGTCGAGCTCGGCATCCCGTTCTGCACCCAGGTCGGGCACACCGGCCCGCTGCGGTCCTCCGAGCCGGGCCGGCCGATTCCTTACGTCGATCGGGTCGCCCTCGACTTCCCCGAGCTGACCATCGTCGCGGGGCACATCGGCTATCCCTGGACCACCGAGATGATCGCCGTGGCCACCAAACATCCCCATGTCTACATCGACACCTCCGCCTACACCGTCCGCCGGTACCCCGTCGAGCTGATCGCCTACCTCAAGGCTCACGGCCGGACCAAGGTGCTGTTCGGCACCAACCATCCGATGATCACACCGGCCAAGGCGCTCGACGGGCTGGACCAGCTCGGACTGGACGACGAGGTACGGGAGCTGTTCCTGCACGGCAACGCCCAGCGGATCTTCGACCTGGAGCGCCACCGATGACACGGACCGGCTGCCGGCAGAGCAACTGATCGATACAGGATCGGATCCGCGGAGGATTGAGGGGAGCAATGGAAGACTGGACGCAACAGCAGCAGGCACACCCCGAGGTGCGGGCGCGGATCAGGGCCAGTTTCGAACGGCAGGGATTGATGCGCCATCTCGGTGCGCGCATTGTGCACATCGCACCAGGATGCGTGCACATCGTGCTTCCCATCCGGCCTGAAGTCACCCAGCAGCACGGCTACATCCACGCGGGAGCCACCAGCGCCATCGCAGACAGCGCAGGCGGCTATGCGGCATTCACGCTGTTCCCGGAAAACTCCTCGGTGCTCACCGTCGAGTACAAGATCAATCTCCTGGCGCCTGCGGTAGGCGATCACCTCGAGGCCGTGGGGACGGTCCTGAAGGCGGGACGAACGCTGACCGTGTGCCGGTTGGAAGTGTTCGGCGTCCAGGACGAGCACCGATCGCTCGTTGCGACAGGCCAGCAGACGCTGATGTGTGTGAAGGAACGACCCGAACAGCCGGAAAACCATCCTCCGTCTCGACCGGCGACGCTCACCTGACCCCAGGTGGCCGGGAGCTGAGCAGGGCCTCCGCGGCGGCCCAGGCTCGGGCGAGCCCGAATTCGGCCAGGCCGCGGATCAGGTCGCGGAAGGTCTCCTCGGTGGCCCCGTCCGCCCGGGCCAAGGCGGCGTGCAGGCGCATCGACTCGCCCAGCGTCTGGTAGAAGACGTCCACGGTCAGGCAGGCGATCGCCCGCTCGCGGACGCTGAGATGCGGGCGGGCCCAACGCTGGGCCAGTTGGTCCTCGGTGAAGGCGGCCAGTCCCGGGTCCACTTCCTCCAGGTCGTGGACGGCACGCGCCAGTGGCCCGGTCAGCGGCACCGGTTTGACCGAATCGGTGTCCCGCGCCTCGGGCAGGCCGAGCTCCGTCAGGCGCTGGAAGGCGGTGACCAGGATGGGGTAGCCCACATAGGGGCCCAGGTGGCGGAAGAGCTCCCTGATGGCCTCGGGCTCGACCCCGTTGGTCAGGGCCATCTGCACGTGCATGGCCAGGGGCAGGTCCAGGTGCGGGTGGCACAGGTCGGCGGTCAGGCAGACGAAGGCCTTCTCGCGCATCGTCAGGTGGGTCAGGCCCCACAGGTTGTGGCCCGCGCCGACGGCGAGCTGGGCGAAGACGGGGTCGAGCGCGGTCAGGGCGTCGACTCCGGCGAGCTGCGTCATCGTGTCGCTCCGTTCAGGACAGGCCGAGCGCGCGCAGGCGCAGGCGGTCGAGGGTGTACTGGGGGACGATGCGGCCGAGCGTGCTCATCAGCCTGGATTTCTTGCCGACGGGGTAGCGGGAGCGGGGCTTGCGTGCGGTCAGGGCGTGCAGGACGGCGCGGGCGACCACGTCCGGGCTGGAGCCGGAGCGCTCCTCCTTGAGCCCGCTGGTGACCATGGTCCGGTAGGCGGCGCCGTACAGGCGCCTGCCCTCCTCCCCGAGGGAGGCCAGGCGGGGTTCGACCTCGTCTTCCAGCTTGTCGACGGCGTCGGTGTGGATCGAGCCGGGTTCGATGAGGACGGCGGCCACGCCGTACGGCTTGAGCTCCATGCGCAGGGCGTCATTCAGCGAGCGGATGGCGTGCTTGGAGGAGCACAGCGGGCCGCCGAAGGGCAGGGTGATCCAGCTGCCCACCGAGCCGACGGTGACGACGCGGCCCTTCGAGGAGCGCAGCATCGGCAGCATGGCCTGGGTGACGGCCACCTGGCCGAAGACGTTGACCTCGTACTGCCGGCGCAGCACGTCCAGCGGGACGAACTCCAGCGGTCCGGTGACGCCGATGCCGGCGTTGTTGACCAGGGCGTCGAGGTGGCCGATCCGCTCGGCGGCCTCGGCGATCCGGCAGGCGTCGGTGACATCGAGAATGATCGGGGTGACGGTGGGCCCGAGTGCCTCGCCGTCGGCGTCCTTGCGCACTCCGGCGTGGACGGTGAAGCCCTCGCGTGCCAGAAGCAGCGCGGTGGCCCGGCCGATTCCGGTGGAGGCACCGGTGACCAGCACTGTCTTCGGCATGACTTGCTCCTTTCGGCTTTTGCCGACACTTGTTGACGGGGAGGCTGTTCGCCACCGCCGCCGAGTCGCACCGACCGTCCAGCACTACCTGACCGCCGGCTGAACCTGCTGCTCCTCCGCCTTGAGCAGGCGGTTCTCCTTGATGAGGAAGTAGATGAGCAGCCCGCTCATGATGAAGTGGCCGCCGGCGGTGTACAGGCCGGGGAAGTAGCCGCCCTTGAGGATCGGGAAGACGAAGTGGGCGATACCGTTGAGCAGGCCCGCGCCCAGGGCGTACCACCACAGGAAGAAGTTGGCCACGCGGACGCGGTAGAGCGCGCCCGCTCCGGCGAAGAAGTAGAGCGCGCCGAAGCCGAAGACGAAGACGAGCAGGAACTCCTTCTCCGGCCAGTCACGTGGCGAGTCGAACAACTCGACGATCTCGTGGGGGAAGCCGCCGGTGTACTCCTCGGCCATGTGGATGAGCTGGAAACCCACCGCGCACAGGTAGACGGCGATCACCTTCCTGGACTTCACCGGGCGGGCATAGCTGAAGGCCATCCACCCGCTCCAGCCCAGCACGCTGGCCACCACGAGGATGACGGCGCCCTGTACGGGGAGGGTGAGCAGTGCCCAGGTGCAGAAAGCGACGGCCAGGATCGCCATGATGGTCGCCGAATAGGGTTCAGGTCGTTTGGTCATGGTTTGGACCATATGAAGAGCGCGGTGGCGGTCGCCTCTGTCACCTGACTGATGTGCATGCCGGTCACATCAGTCACCTGACGGAGGCGATGCACCAAGGGGCATGGCTAGCGTCCTGCGCTATGAAGTTGATCGATTCCATACCATGATCCGCCTCTTCGCTGTCGTGTTCCTGCTGCTGTTCCTGGCCACTCCGGCCCGGGCGCATGTCGTCGGGTCCGGAGCGGATCTGCGGGTGACGCAGACCTTCGGCGCGGGTGAGGTCACCCTCGTCATCGCCGGGGTCTCGCGGGTGCCGGCGCCGCTGCGGGTGAGTGCGCAGGCCGTTACGCCTTCGAGCCTTCGCCTGGAGCTGGAGTTGCGTTCGCTGACCGACGGAAGCAGGTCGACCGGCTCGGTGAGCGTCGGGCAGCAGCCCGCCGCGTTGCAGGCGCTCCAGAGCGGCCCGCATGAGCTTCGCGTTCGTGCCGGTGACGAGATCGCGGTCATCCCGTTCCGGGTGCTGGTGGTGGGCGCCGCCCTCTGGGAGATGCTGCTCGACGGTGCGTTCGTGGTGGTCGGGCTGCTGCTGGTGATCGGCGTGCTCGCAGGCCGGCTGTCCCGGCCGATCGTGGGCGGCGCGAGTGCGGCCGCGGCGGTCGCGGCCGTCGTGATGCTGCTGGAGCCGCACCTCTCTGCCGCCCAGCCGGAAGGCGCCGCGCCCCGCACCGGACTCGGCCGACCCTACGCGCAGGGCCGCTTCTCGACGCTGCCCGCCCGGCCCGCTGCGGGCAGCGAGTTCACCCTGGCCTTGCGGCTCACCGACGGCTCGACGGGCCGGCCGGTGGACGACCTCGCCGTCCACCACGAGGCCTCGGCGCATCTCGTGGTCACCAGCCAGGATGGTGCGGTCTTCCGGCACGTGCACCCGTTGCGGACCGCGCCAGGAGTCCTCGCCGTACGGCTGCGCCTCCCGCAACCCGGCCGCTACCTCGCCTACGCCGAGATCGAGCGGCAGGAGTCGGGCGGGCAACTCCTCTCCGGCGCCTTCGAAGTCTCCGGCGCCGCCCAGCCGTACGCCCCGGCCCAGGAGCCTGCCGCGCCCCGCCTCACCCCGCCCACGCCGGCCGCCGCGAGCCCGGTGACCATCGAGGTCAGCCCGGAGGGACCGGTACAGCCGTGGCTGGGGATGCCCGGCCATCTGATCGTCAGGAGTGCGGACGGTGTCCACCTGGCCCACGCGCATGGGACGCGGACGGAAGGTTCCGCGCTGCGCTTCACCCTCACGCTCCCGGAGCCGGGCCGCTACCTGGCCTGGGCCCAGTACGCCGCCGGAGGTCGGCTCGTGACCCGGCCCTTCACCGTGGAGGTGGCTCGATGAAGTACGCGGGCGTCTGCCTGCTCGTGGCGGGCGTGCTGTTCGCCTTCGCGACGAGCTGGTTCGACGGCGACCCTGAGAGCGTGGAGGCGGCGGGCACCCGCTACACCGTGAGCGTGCGGCCTGCAAATCCAGTAGAGGTGCGGGTGACCTCCGGCGAGGCCGACACGGTCACCGTGACGGCGGTCATGCCGGGCATGGGCCACGCTCTGCCGCCGGTCGGCACCGTCCAGGCCGATCCCGGCCGCTTCGTCGCCGAGGAGGAGATGTTCGCCATGGACGGCGTGTGGGAGCTGTCGATCATCGTCTCCGGGGCTCAGGGACAGGAGACGATCAGCATCAGCACGGTAGTCGACCGGTGAACATCAGTCAGATGACGGAAGCGACCTTCGAGCGCCTCTGGCTAGCGTCGGCGCCATGAAGCTGATCAATGACCACATGGCCGTCAAGGCCCGCGTGCTGCCCCCGACCGGCGACGGCTTCCTCATGCTGGCCGGCGAGGTCGGCTCCTGGCGTGGCCCCTTCGTGTCCACTCCCGTCCAACTGGCCGCCCACCTCAAGGCCCTGGCCGTGGGCACCGAGGCGCGCGAGGCGAACGTGTTCCGCGCCGTCCTGCGCCCGCCCGGCGAGGGCGACGAGTTGCTGGCCGCCAGGGGCATCCAGCCGGCGCGTTACGACATCGTCGTGCTGATCCGCACCGCGTCCGTGGAGGCCGCCCTGGAGTTGCGCGAGAGCGCCGCCTACACGGAACTCGCTCGGACGCTCCGCGCGGCCGCCCGCCGTACCCATCAGATCATCGCCGACAACGCCGGACGGCTCGGCGACGTGGACCACAGCCAGGACCATCGCTACCTGTTCAACTACTTCTACGCCGACGACCGCGAGACCCTGCTGAAGGTGTGGGAGTACACCGCCGGATGGTTCCAGGCCAAGACCGCGCTGCCCAACTCCGCGCTGATGCGGCCGCTGGAGGGCGAGCCCGCCGAATACGGGCTCGTCAACCACGCCAGCTGGCCGAACTGGCGGACCTTCCTGCCCAGCCTGATCTTCCGGCCCACCTTCCGCAGCTTCGTGCTGGCCAACTTCAAGGCCAACGGCGTCGCCGCGCAGCCGATCATCTACCGCCGGGTGTGACCTGCCCTCAGGTCAGTCCCGGGAGCCTGGCCAGCTCGGCACGGGAGGAGACGCCCAGCTTGGGGAAGGCCTTGTACAGATGGGAGGCGACTGTGCGAGGGCTGAGGAACAGCTGCGCGCCGATCTCCCGGTTGGACGCGCCCGTGACGGCCAGCCGTACCACCTGGAGTTCCTGCGGGGTCAGCACGGCCAGTGGATCTCCGGCACGGCCACTGTCGGGCAGGGAGAGCCCGGTGGCGCGCAGCTCGGCGGCCGCGCGGGCAGACCAGAGGGCGGCGCCGAGCCGGTCGAAGGCATCCATGGCGGCCTGGAGCTGGGTGCGCGCCTCGGCGCGGCGCTTGTGGCGGCGCAACCACTCCCCGTAGACCAGGCGGGTGCGTGCCTCGTCAAAGGGCTGCTCGCCCTCGGCGTGCAGGGCCAGCGCCTGCTCGTACAGTCCCGCGGCCGCGGTGTCCGGGGCCACCAGCGCGTGGAGTCGATGCAGTATGGCAAGTGGCCTGGCCTGCCCTGTGGCCTCGGCCCACTCCGCGTACCGGCGCAGCGGTTCCGTCGCGCGCTGGGGAGTTCCCACCCGCGCGGCGGCCTCGACGTAGTCGGGCCAGGCGTATCGCCAGAGGAAGGCATGGCGGGTGGGCCCCGTTGCCGCCTGCTCGATCCGCTCGAGTACCGCCTCGTAGCGGCCCGCTCCGAGGTCGAGCATCAGCCGCGCGTACGCCGCCCAATAGGCTCCCGGCATCCACCTGCGGTGGTCGGCTTCGCGGATCGCCTGCTCGGCCATCGCCGTGCATTCTTCTTCCGCGCCGGCGACCGCGGACAGCCAGGCGTGCACGCCCATCAGGTAGCTGCTCCACTGCGGCTGACCGACGTCGGAGGACAGGGCCAGGCCCGCGGCCACGGTGGCTCGTGCGGAGCGGTGGTGTCCGCTGATGAGCTGGGCGATGGAGAAGATCGTCATGGCCTGGGGCATGCGTCCAAGTCGTCCCTCGGCCCGGCAGCCCTCGACGAGCCAGGCCGCGTCGTCCAGCATGCCGTCGAGATCGGCGCGGACGCTGGCCTGATAGGCGAGGATGAAGCGCACCTCGAACGGTATGTCATCAGACAGATCCGGCATCGGGTAGGTGAGCGTGGTCACGGCGTCCCCCTCGAGGATCAGGCGGAAGGCGTGGTTGAAGGTGCGCACCACAGTGGCCAGCCCGTCGCCATCCGGGCACAGTTCCTCGGTACGGCGGGCCAGCGCGACCTGGTCGGGGTGCGTTGCACTGGCCCAGGTGTAGAAGCCCGCCAGGCTCAGCAGCGACAACTTGGCAGTCATGTCGCCGACCACCTCGGCGCCTTCGTGCAGCAGCCGGACACCCTCCAGCGGCCGGCCCGCTTCGATCTCCAGTTTCGCTCTCACCTGGGCCAGCACGGCCAGCACGGCCACGGCCGGCGTCGCCTCCTCCGCCAGCCGCCGCGCCCGGTCCACCAGCTCACGCGCGCGCTCCCACAGGCCCGCCTCGGCCGCGGCCTGGGCTGCGGCCGTCCACCGGCGTGCGGCCTCGGCGGGATCGGCGGACAGGTCGGCCGCGCGCGCGTAGGCCGCCGACACCGCCGCCTGCCCGCCGCGCTGTCGTGCGCGCAGTGCCAGGCACTCCAGCTTTCCGGCCACCTCCTCGTCGGGTTGCAGGGTGACAGCGGCCAGGTGCCAGGCCCGCCGGTCGTCGTCGACCGTCTCGGCCAGCGCCCGGTGCGCCGCCATCCGGGCGGCGATGTCGCAGGCCAGCAGCACCGCGCTGCGCACCAGGGGGTGGCGGAAGGCGACGCCCCCCGACCCCACCCTGACCAGGCCGGCCCGCTCCGCCCCGGCGAAGTCGATCAGCGAGGCGCCGAGCAGGCTGACCGCCCGTGCGAGCACGCCCAGCTCGGCGCGGTCGTCGAGGGCCGCGACCAGCAGGCAGGAGCGGGTGGCCGCGGGCAGCGCCGCGATCCGGTCACGGAAGCCGGTCAGCACCCGGTCGGTCACCGGCACCGCCGTACCCAGGGAGAAGGACAGCGGGACGAGGTCGCCCCTGCGCTGCTCGGCGGTGAGCATGCGGGGCAGCTCGACCAGCGCCAGCGGATTTCCCCGGGCCTCGGCGACGAGCTGGTCCCGTACGG
Source organism: Nonomuraea muscovyensis (assembly GCF_014207745.1). Classification (NCBI taxonomy): domain Bacteria; kingdom Bacillati; phylum Actinomycetota; class Actinomycetes; order Streptosporangiales; family Streptosporangiaceae; genus Nonomuraea; species Nonomuraea muscovyensis. Next base: position 2,738,875 of record NZ_JACHJB010000001.1, on the reverse strand, counting down.
CCGGCGGCAGATCCACCGCCTGCTCGGCGAGCAGGCGGTGGGCGGCCTCGGCATCCAGCTCGCCCAGCCGCAGCTCGCGCAGCCCCCTCGCGGGGAAGGTCCCGTCGCTCTCCCGTGCGCCGAACAGGACGGCGACGGGCTCGGCATGCAGGCGGCGGACGGCGAACAGCAGCGCATCAGCCGACTCGCCGTCGAGCCACTGCGCGTCATCGACCAGGCAGACCACCGGGCCCGCCACCGACAGCTCCACAAGGAGACTGAGCGTCGCCAGCCCGACGAGGAAACGGTCCCCCCGAGTGGCGCCGCCGAGGCCGAGCGCGCCGCGTAACGCCTCGGCCTGCTGCGGCGGCAGCGCCTCCACATGGTCGAGGACCGGGCGGAGCAGCATGTGCAAGGCGGCGAACGGGAGATCGGACTCGGACTCGACACCGGTCGCCCGCAGAACCTGTGCCCGCGCCTTCGCGGCGGCGTACTCCAGGAGTGCCGACTTGCCGATGCCCGCCTCACCGCGCACGACCAGAGCGCCGGACCGGCCTTCCAGCAACTCGCCGATGATGGACTGCTCCGTCTGACGCCCGTGCAGCATGGCACTCCAAGAACGCCTTGTCTCTAGTGTGACGTGTGGAAACGCTATCGCTTGCCGAGGGTTGAGGACGATGCGGGGAACCGTCACTTTCCGTCCTTTCCGGTCACGAGGACCCTCTGGAGGGAGTCGGTGACCACGGGGGGGTGTCGTCGGTGCGCAGGGGACGGAGACGGCAGTGCGCTCTTGGATGCGCTGAGGAGTCCGACCGACATCGAAGGCCATGGACAGGCCAGGCGGCAGTTGATTCCAAAATCAATGTCGCACAACCTAGGTTTTGAGACAGCGATAGACCGTAGCTCGTGAGACTCCGAGACGTTCGGCTATCTCCGCCACCGGACGCCCGGCCGCGTACAGCTCGCGCGCCTGCCTCGCCTCCGACTCGGTCAACGCGGTGGGCCGCCCCCCGCTTCGCCCTCGTGGGCGCCCGCGAGGGCGTGGGCTGTCGGTCACCCCGGCGGGCCGGCTGGTGGGAGCCGGGTCGTTCGCCGCTCCCTCCTGCGCGGGGTCGGAGCGTGCCAGGAGGGCCTGAGCGCCGTCGAGGATGAGGCGTTTGAGCTGTTCGGGGGGCACGTCCAGGAAGAGCACGACCGGGTCGCCCAGCCCCGCCACCACCTGCGAGGCGCGCACCCGCCCTTCCAGGCTGCGCTCCGGCCCGCACACCAGGTCGTTGGCCAGGGCGATCGCCGCGCGGAACCGATCCGCCACCGGCGCCTGGACCAGCAGCGTCATGTCCCTGATGAGCATCACCAGCGTTTCCCGGTGACGCAGGTAGACGTCGACGTAGCCCTCGATGGCACGCCAGCGCACCGTTTCCGGATCGCCGCCCGCCTCGGCCTCGGCGAGCGCGCTCTCCAGCTCGTCCAGCAGCGGCAGCGTGAGATGGCGGAGGATCTCGTCCTTGGACGCGAAATGGTAGTAGAGCGCCGCCTTGGTGATGCCGACCTGATCCGCGATGGCCTGCATGGACGAGGCCCGGTAACCGCGTTCGGCGAACAGTGCGCGCGAGGCCGCCAGGATCCGCTGCGAGGTCGCGCTCATGTGACTCCTCAAGATGTAGGGCCGGTTACCTACCGCTAGTAAAAGTTTTCGCCTAGCATTCTTACCATTGGTAAGTCTAAAGGAGTAGAGAGCATGAACGAGCGGATCAAAGTCGCCTTCGAGTCCGGTGGCACCACCTGTGCGGGATACCTCTACCTGCCACCCGCACCCGACGGGCGACTGCCCTGCGTAGTGCTGTGCCATGGGTTCAGCGGGACGATGGACCGGCTGTTCCCGCACGCTGAACAGTTCGCCGCCGAAGGCATGGCGGCCCTCGTGTTCGACTATCGCAGCTTCGGGGAGAGCGGTGGCGAGCCGCGCCAGCTCGCCGACATCGGCGGTCAGCAGGAGGACCTGCGGGCCGCCATCGCATTCGCCCGCCGCAACGAGCACGTCGACGCCCGCAGCGTCATGCTGTGGGGCAACTCGCTCGGCGGTGCCCACGTCGTTTCCGTCGCCGCCGGCGACCCGGACATCGTCGCGGTGGTGGCGCAGATTCCGTTCAACGGGTTCCCCAAGCGCGTGGAGGGACGTTCGACGTGGCAGACGCTACGACTGCTGGGGGCCATCGGCTGGGACGCGCTGCGTGGCAAGCTCGGCCTGCGGCCGTACTACATACCCATGGTCGGTAGTCCAGGCGAGCTCGCGGTGGCGGCCACGCCCGAGGCCGAGCAGCACATCCAGGCACTCACCAGCGGAGAGGCGACCACCCTGTGGCGCAACAGCGTCGCCCCACGGGGGTTGCTGAGCATGATGCGCTACCACCCCGAACAGGCCGCCGCCCGACTGACCATACCGCTGCTGGTCTGTGTCGCGGCCGAAGACCACGAGACGCCCATCGAGACGACCCGGGCGCTGGCGGAGCGAGCCCCGCGCGGGGAGTTGCGCAGCTACCCGGGCACGCATTTCAGCTTCTACACCGACTCCGCCACCCGCGAACATGTCCTCACCGACCAGATCGCCTTCCTTCGCCGCTGCCTCCAGCCCCAGCAGGGCTGAGATCTCCTCCCGACAGCGCAGAACACCCGATCGAAGGTGGCTACAACCACGCACTTTTCGTCACGCTGCGCCTGTTCGGCGCCGGATCCGCCACCTTGGACATGCACTACCTGACGGCATCGACGCGATCGAATCCGAGTCTTGGCCACCTCAGACAGAGATCATGATGAGGTTCCTCAGTCTGCAATCGGCCTGGGAGAACTATCCCGAGAAGCGAGTGCAGATCGAAGCGGACATCCGTGCGGCGATGCGTCAGCTTCTGGAAGAGCTGGGAGGCCCAGCGCAGACACCGTGAGTCATGGACTGACGTCCCCGCTTGTGGTGAAGACCAGGGCGGGCAACCGATCGCTGCCGCTGCTCGGCATCGTCCGCGAGGCGCTGGAGATCCAGCGGGACGGGCAGAAGATCCTCAAGGGCGAGGCGGGGGAGAGCTGGGTGGACACGGGGCTCGGGTTCACGACCAAGTCCGGCCGGCCCATCGAGCCGCGAAACCTGGCCCGGTCCTTCGCCCGGATCGTGCAGAAGAACGAGTTGCGCCCCATCCGGGCACACGGCCGCGTCACTGCTCAAGAAGCTTGGAGTCGCGCCACGTGACGCAATGGAGATCTTGGGCCACAGCCGCATCTCGGTCACGATGGAGATCTACACCCACGGCGACGGCGAGAGCCGGGAGAACGCGATCAAGAGGGTCAACGAGCTGTTCGAGTGAGGCCGTTGCAGTACGGGTTCCAGTAAAAAGGCCCCGGAGCTTGATCGCTTCGGGGCTTTCCACTGGTGGGGCTACCAGGACTTGAACCTGGGACCTCTTCCTTATCAGCACGGTCATGCGCCGTGTCGGAGGGCTGTCGCCGCTGTCTGAGCTGATGGTGTGGATCGCGAGCGTGCGCCTCAGTTCGGCGTCGTTGCCGTCGTTGCTGCCGTCAAAGTCTCGCGACGTCGCCCGTCCACTACCTGCACGTCCTCCCCCGCCCGATCTTCCCGTCTGCCTCGTCCCACCTGGAAGGCAGCGGGCCAAGGGCCTGGGGTCAAGGCTGGAGCTCCCCACTGGAAGAACGACCTTGGCCCCAGGCCCTTGGTCTGCTGGGCTCTGCCTGGGACGTGGCAGACGGGAAGATCGGGCTCACGCCCGCCCACTGACTACCGGGCCGGCCGTGCCGCGATCATCCCGGAGCCGAGTTCCCCGCCGGAGGCATGTCTTGACCTGTGATGCCTGCTGGCTGCGCTGCGGGTGACTGCCTTCATGTGTGACCAGGCCGGCCGACTGTTCCCCCTTCGCCCCGCGCGGCTCCCGCCCGTGACCGGCCCCCAGGCCGCAGCGCGGGCGGGGACGGCCGCGCGGGTGCGGCGGCGCAGCCGCCGCCTTGATCCTCACAATGACAATTCGGCAAGCTACGCGCTGAGCAAGTGTTCCCCGTCGTGCTGCCGTACGGCTGGTGCGTGCTCGTAGAGCATGGCGTCGAGAACACGGACGGCGAAAGCTTCGGACGCCAGCTCCTGGACCTCGTCGGCACTCACCCAGCGGAAGGCGCGGGTCTCGTCGGTCTCGGTCAGATGCCCACCGACGACCTTGCAACGGAATACCAGGGCAACTATGCCGCGTGTCATGTTCTTGTAGACGCCGGTCAGAGCTACGGGCTCGACCTGGAGGCCGGTCTCCTCTTGGACTTCTCGGAGCAAGCCGGTCGTGATGTCCTCGTCCAGCTCAAGCACTCCTCCAGGTGCTTCCCAGTGACCGTTGTCGCGGCGCTGAGTGAGCAGTGCGCGGCCCTGATCGTCGATGATCACGCCTGCCACGCTGACAGAGTGCGCGTCCTGGCGGTTCATCCCATACCTCCGCGCTGGATGTCTCACTATCATCGGACTGTAGTACACGTCTGTACGAGTTGAGGAGTTGACCGGTGGCCGAATCGCCGAGTTTGCCGGACCTGGACCCGATCAGCGACCGGGCCGTCTTCCGTCAGATCGCCGATCACCTCCGAGAGGCAATCGAACGCGGTCAACTCGCTGAGGGTGACAAGGTGCCCTCAGAAGCCCAGCTCATGCAACACTACGGCGTCGCGCGTATGACCATCCGCAACGCACTGCAAGTCCTCCAGAGCGAGGGTCTGACGGTAGCCGAGCACGGGCGCGGAGTCTTCGTCCGCTCGCATCCTCCCGTGCGCCGACTGGCTTCCGATCGGTTCGCTCGGCGTCATCGAGAGCAAGGCAAGGCGGCGTTCATCGCTGAGACCGAGGGTGCCGGCGGAAAGCCCTCGGTGGACTCCATAGAGATCACGGAAGTGAAGCCTTCACCGGATGTGGCCGAACGCTTGAAGATCGGCCCAAAGGACCGAACGGTCCGCCGCTCTCGCCGCTACTTGATCAATGGACAACCGGTAGAGACGGCGATCTCGTACATCCCTGTAGAGATCGCCAAGGGTACTCAGATCATGCAGCCGGACACCGGGCCAGGTGGGATCTACGCGCGGATCGAGGAGAAGGGCTACCGACTTGATCATTTCGTGGAGGACATCAAATCTCGCATGCCGCTACGGGATGAGGTCCGAGCACTCAGACTCGCCCCTGGCGTTCCGGTGTTTCACCTGGTCCGTACGGCTTACGCGAGCGACGGCACGCCCGTAGAGGTGTGCGACACGGTGATGTCGAGCGACGCCTACGTGTTGTCCTACGAACTTCCCGCCCGATAGGGGTTTACAAACTCGTCTAGAGGAGTACAAAGGAAGTAGGCAACTACTCCTCTAGACGAGTAGACGCCTACTGGAGACGTCAAACGAAGGGAGGTAGGGCGATGGCCCTTCCTGGTGGAATGCGGTTCCGGGTTCGGTTCGAGGAGGTATTCCCGGCTGGCTGCGTGCTGGTGCCGGGTTCGATCGCGCAGGGTGAGGACTACGACGAGAAGTCGGGCAAGCGGTCCCCGTCCAAGGACAAGGTCACGGGCGGTCGGGTCTGGACGTGCCGAGTCATGGACATGGACCCGGAGCTGGGTGCGCGGTCGCGTGAGGTGGCCGTGAAGATTTTGGCGGAAGTGCAGCCGGTTCCGCCGACGGGTCAGATGTTCGAGGCAGTGGAGTTCACCGACATGACGGTGACGCCGTACCTGAACGAGAAGACCCGGCGTCTGGCGTACTCGCTGCGGGCGTCCGGCATGGTCAAGCCGAACGGCTCCAACGGCTCCCGGCCGGCTCCCGCTCCGGCGGCCAAGGACGGGGGTGCGTGATGGCGACTCGTAAGGGCGGCTCGTGGCAGCGGACGGCGTTGCACGTGGACGGCAAGGGCCAGGCGTCGTGCACGACCTACCCGGACCGCACTCCGGTCCTGGCGGTGGGTGCCGGCAACGCGATCGTCAGCGTGTGTCTGCACGCCGACAAGGTCACCGCCGAGTCGGTCGACTTCGCTCGTGAGCTGGCCAAGGCGGCTCAGGTTTTCGCGGTCGAGGTGGAGCGACGCTGGCGGGGCCTGGCTCCGGTCAAGAACACGGAGGGCGCGGCATGAGCCTGGCGGCCATCAGCTTCCACCTGGGTGAGGACGTGCAGTTCCGCTGCCACACCTACGCCGACGCCGCGCCGATCCTGAGCATGAACATCTGCGGCGCGTCGGTGGACATCACGACCTCGGGTGAGCGTGACCGGGTCTCGAGTGAGGCCCTGGCGATCGTGCGTGAGTTCGTCGCTCAGGCTCGGACGTTCCTGGCTGAGTGCGAGCGGCTGCACGCCGCCCAGCTCGACCCTGCGGCCCCGAACCGGGCCGCCTGAGATGCAAGGCAGGGCCGTCGCGAAGCGGCAACTTCCGGTGGCTCCTGATCTGTCCGCAACCCGTAGCAATGATCAAGGAAGGGGTGCCCCTGATGGGCAAGCGCATCCGCGTCTCGATGCAGGTTGACACCTTCACCTGCAAGACCTGTGGCAACTCGTACAACAACCCGTTCAAGCACACGTGCGTGCTGCCCTTCGGCCGGCTCGCCTCGCGCAGCATCCGCAAGGGTCCGGGCAAGCCCGCCCGGTAGAGCACGAGCGTTCCCGGTAGTCGATCCCCCTGTCCGGTTGAACCCCGGGCCGCATCCGACCAAGAACGAAGCCCGGGGTCTCCTCGAAAGGAAACTCCATCATGCCGAAAGTCACGCGCGTTGACCACGGCCGCAACGACGGTACCTGGCCGGACGGTGAGCGCCCCTCGGGCTGGCCTGGCACCGACCCGCACAAGAACGTCCGGGACCTGTACGACCAGCTCGCCAACGGCAAGGCGGACAAGAAGAAGAAGAAGTAGGGGAACCCGTAGCAACGATCAAGGAGGAACGCTCATGTGCGACAACAACTGCGCGCCCAAGCCGGTCACCTGCGCCAAGTGCAAGGGCAACGGTGAGAACGCCTACGGCGGGACGTGCTCCGTCTGCGGTGGCGTCGGCCAGGTCATCCCCCGACAGGCCAAGTAGCGAACCTGGCGGGACCACCGAGAAGCGGCAACTTCCAGTGGCCCCCAATCTCTCGACAACCCGTAGCAAAGGATCAAGGAGACCCATCATGTGCAAGTCGGTCATCGTGGCCGGCGGCAAGCCGGTTACCTGCACCAACTGCGGCAGCGTCGAGTGGACGGACATCCGCAAGGCCGCAAACAAGATCACGGCCAGTTGCGGCACCTGCGGCAGGCGACTCGAACTGACCGTGCTCTAACCGCATTCGGAACCGACCGAGTGACTGCGTGAGCCTGTAGGCGGGGCCACCGCGAAGCGGCAACTTCCGGTGGCCCCTGATCTCTCCGCAACCCGTAGCAAGGATCAAGGAAGAGGAGTCCATCCTATGTTTCGCCGTGCTCAAGGCGAAGTAGCGGGGGACCTGATCACGACCAGTCCGGGCGCGCCGCTGATGTTCCGCCCGACTGTCGTGCAGACCCCCGCCATCATTACGATCACGCTCCTGTGCTGGCGGCTCCTTCTCGGGACCGTCCGCATGCTCTACCGTCATCCGATCGCCATCGTGGCCACTGCGGGCCTGTCGGCGCTGGCCGTCGTCTACGGCTGGCAGTGGTCGGCCGGCCTGGTCAGCTCGCTCGTTCTCGGGCTGGTCGGCTGGGCGCTGCTGCACCGCTCGTCGTTCTCCTGGTGGGTCGGCTGGCGGCTGCTGGCCTTCTGGCGGCTGGTGTGGATTTACCGTCCGCACTGGTCGTTCGCCATGTCCGGAGCGGGCCTATCGAAGCTGGCCAAGGGCCTGGAGTACCGGCCGCGCCTGGTCAAGGTGACGTGCGGGCCGGTGGCCGATCAGGTGACGGTCAAGATGCTCAAGGGCCAGTCGTTCGATGACTGGACTACCAGGGCCGACAACCTCGCGCACGCCTTCCGCGCCCTGTCGTGCCGCACCTCGATCGTCCGCGCCGGTCTGCTGCGGCTGACCTTTCCCCGCCGTGACCCGCTGCGCACGCCGATCCCCGCGCTGCCCATCCCGGACGTGGTGAACCTGCACGCGGTTCCGGTCGGGCTGTGTGAGGACGGCCGGTCGTGGACGCTGAAGGTGCATGGCACGCACATCCTCGGCGCGGGCGCGACCGGCGCCGGGAAGGGCTCGCTGATCTGGTCGGTCGTGCGTGGCCTGCTGCCGGCCGTGCGGGCGGGCCTGGTCGAGTTGGTCGGCCTGGACCCCAAGCTGATGGAGCTGTCCTACGGTCGTGAACTCTTCCACCGGTACGCGGCCGCCCCGGAAGAGTGCGCCGACCTGCTGGACGAGGTCGTCAAGCGCATGCAGGAACGCGCGACGATGTTCGGCGGCCATCGCCGTTCCCACACGCCCACGATTGAGGACCCGTTCGTGCTGGTGATCGTGGACGAGATCGCGTTCCTGACCGCCTACCAGAACGATCGGGACCTCAAGCGGCGCATCAATGCCGCTCTGGCCACCCTCACCACCCAAGGGCGCGCGGTCGGCGTCGGAGTGATGGCGCTACTGCAGGACCCCCGCAAGGAGGTCATGAACATCCGCAACCTGTTCCCCGACAAGATCGCCATGCGGCTGGACGAGTCCGAACAGGTGGACATGGTCCTCGGGGAGGGCGCTCGGGAACGCGGCGCGCTGGCCGACTTCATCTCCCCCATCCCGAGCGTCGGGGCCGGCGTCGCCTACGTCCGGCTCGAAACCTCCCCAGAGCCGGTGCGCGTGCGCGCCGCCTACGTCTCCGACGCCGACATCCGCGACATGGTCGCCTGGCTCACCAACCCGGCTGACGGCGACACGCTCCCGCTGCCCCCGATCGAGCTCGCCCAGGAAGCGGAGTGAAGACCCGCACACGCGGCCTCAACTGGCGTGATGCCAAGCATTGGGGCGGCACCCGTAGGCCATGCATCCACTGCGGACGCGCCACCCCCCTCCGAGACGACCAAGACCGTCCCGCACACAAGGTATGCGCCGAAAACGCGGAGGTGACCCGATGAATGCTCCCGAACGCCTGCCCAAACATCGCTGCCCCACATGTCGGACCAAGGGTCGCTCCTGGCTCGATCAAGCAACCCAACAGGTCACCTGCGACGAGTGCGGTCAATCGTCCTTGGTCCTGGTGATGGCTGAGCCGGAGCCGGCCAAGCCCGCCCGTCGTGCTCGTAGCCCTCGCGCCTCCCGGAGCAAGACCAAGTGACCCGAGACGATCGCTCGACTCCCCGCGCGGTGCGACTGGCCCAGCCGCTCGCGCGGGAGGTCGTTGACCAACTCGCCATCTCCTTCGGCGTGTGCATCCGGCCCGTGCCGATGTACCGGCTCGACACCCTCACCGGACAGACCACACGGCTCGACATCCCGTGCGGCGCGACGCTTTCGAACAAGTGCCCGCCGTGCGCCGAGCGCAACCGCAAACTGCGCATGGCTCAGTGCCGGGAAGGCTGGCACCTGGAAGACGAGCCGATCATCCCGCCCAACGAGCCGACCGACGAACAGCGCTGGCTGATCGAGCACCGCGCCGACTGGCAAGCCAAGCGCGACGTGGCCGCGGCTGCCGGTGAGAACTTGGCCGAGTATGACGAGATCCTGGCCGGCATTGACGCCGACATCCGCCGCTCAGGACTGCGCGGCAGCGTGCTCGGACGCTCCTCCACGAGCCGTCAACGCTCCACCCGGCGCCGGCAGGATGCCCCCGATCTTCCCAAGCGCAAGCGGCTTCCCGGCACGCTGGGACGCGTCTACGAGGCTGCGGACGGCAAGCGGTTCCGCCCGTCGATGTTCATCACCCTCACCCTGCCCTCCTACGGGCGCGTGATGGACGGCGCTCCAGTCGATCCGGACTCCTACGACTACACGCGGGCCGCCCGCGACGCGATCCACTTCTCCAAGCTGGTGGACCGGTTCGTGCAGAACCTACGGCGGGTGGCTGGCTGGGATGTGCAGTACTTCGCCACCGTCGAACCGCAAAAGAGGCTGGCCCCGCACCTGCACCTGGCCATGCGCGGCACGCTGTCGCGCAAGGAGATCAAGCAGATAGCCGCCGCTACCTACCACCAGGTGTGGTGGCCCTCGACCGACCGCGTCGTCTTCGACGGTGACGAGCTGCCGGTCTGGGATGACAGCGTCGGCTACCTCGACCCCCGCACGGGCGAAGTGCTGCCCACCTGGGACGAAGCCCTCGACGCCATCGGCGATGATGACGAGCCGCTGCATGTGCTGCGCTTCGGTGAGCAGGTCAAGCCGATCGGTGTGCTGGCCGGCACCGAACGCGCCGATCACCTGATCCGGCACTACCTGACCAAGTACCTCACCAAGTCCATCGCCGAGACGTGTGAACCAGACAACGAGCGCCAGCGCGAGCATGCCGAGCGGATGACCGCAGCGCTGCGCTACGAGCCGTGTTCGCCGACGTGCCCGAACTGGCTGCGCTACGGCGTGCAGCCCAAAAACGCCCGAGCGGGTCAGGCCCCGGGCCGCTGCCAGGGCAAAGCGCACAAGGCCGAACACCTCGGCTATGCCGGCCGCCGTGTCCTGGTGTCCCGCAAGTGGTCCAACAAGACGCTCACCGACCACCGTGCCGACCGACGCGCCTGGGTCCTGGAAGCGCTCGGTCTTTCGGCAACTGAGGACCAGGACCCGAACCGCTACACCTGGCGACCGGTCCCACCCGGCGACTCCAGCCTCCCGCCTCTCGGCGAACGGCTCCTCGCGGAGATCGCCAACCGTCAGCACTGGCGGGCGCTCATGCAGCGACTACAGGCCCAAGCAGACGGCACAGATCTTTCGGCAACCGGAGAGGAGGTAGCGGCATGAACGTGGCTCCGCTCGAACGACGACTCCTCCGGGTGCCGGAGGTCATGGCACTCCTGGGGCTGAGTCGGTGGCAGGTCTACAACCTGATCAGGTCCGGCGAACTGGAGTCGGTGAAGGTCGGCCGTAGTCGGCGTGTGCCGGTCGCGGCTCTGGATGAGTTCGTCGCTCAGCTCAGGGAGGAGGCGGCGTAATGGCCAAGAAGACCAGACGCGCGAACGGCGAAGGCACGATCTACCAGCGGAAAGACGGGCGCTGGGAGGGGGCCGCGTTCGTCCTGGCCTCGGATGGCACGTACAAGCGGGTCCGCAAGTACGGCAAGACCAGAGAGGAGGTACACGGCAAGCTGGTGGAAGTACTCGACCGGTCGCGGCGCGGTCTGCCCGTCTCGAATCGCCCGTGGAAGCTGGGGGAGTACTTGGACTACTGGCTCGAACACGTCGCGCCGCTGCGGCTGCGGGACACCACGTACGCCAAGTACGAGACCATGGTCCGGCTCTACCTCAAGCCTGGTCTCGGCAAGCAACGGCTCGACCGGTTGCGCGTCGCCACCATCCAGACCTTCCTGAATCGGCAGATCAGCGCGGGTCACTCGGTCGGCACGGTCTACGCCATGAAGGTCACTCTCAGTGCGGCTCTGACTCGGGCGATGCGTGAGGAACTGATCTCCAGCAACCCGGCTCGCCTGGTCACGCTTCCCTCGCCCAAGCCGTCAACCATCCGGCCTTGGAGTGCGGATGAGGCGCGGATCTTCCTCAAGGCGGCCAAACCCCTGCCGTACTACCTGCCGTTCGTCTTCCTCCTGGTGTACGGGCTCCGGCGCGGCGAAGTACTCGGGATCGGGTGGGAGGACGTGGACCTCGACGCGAACACGATCCGGGTTGAGTGGCAGATCCAGCGGATCAAGGGCAAGCTCGTCCGGCTGCCGGTCAAGACTGACGCGGGCCGGCGCACCCTGCCCTTGGTTCCGTTCGTCCGGGATGCGCTGATCGAACACGCGGGGCTCCAGGCCGACGCGAGGCGTAAGGCGGGGGAGACGTGGCAGGACTCGGGGCTAGTGTTCGCGTCTCGCTCAGGTGGACCCATCGAACCGACCAACCTGGGCCGCGCCTTCGATCGTGTGATCAAGGAAAACGGGCTGCGACGGATCAGGCTGCACGACCTTCGGCACACCACGGGCACGATGCTCAAGAACCTGAAGGTCTCTCCCCGAGACGCTAAGGAGATCTTGGGTCACGCACGCATCTCGGTCACGATGGAGATCTACACGCACGGTGATCAGGACTCCCACAGGGAAGCCATTGGAAGGATCTCGGGGAAGCTCTTCGGGGATGCGAGCGAGTAGCGTTGCCGTCTCTACTGCCGTCAAAGGCCCGTCCGAGAGATCGGAACGGGCCTTCTAGCTGGGTGGGGCTACCAGGACTTGAACCTGGGACCTCTTCCTTATCAGGGAAGCGCTCTAACCGTCTGAGCTATAGCCCCGCGCACACCGACCGTATCGCATCCCGCTTGTGGACGCGAACCGGTCGTTCGGACGAGGAAAAGCTTACAGCCTTCCGGATGCTGCTTGCGCCGCACTCCCTGGGGAGTGCGGCGCAAGCACCGTAATCCGGCCGGCTACTCGGCCTCGCTGAAGGTCACCTCGACGCCGCCCACGAGGTCGGAGGCGACGTTGTAGATGACGGCCCCCAGCGTGGCCAGTGCCGTGATGAGCACCACGTTCACGGCGCCGATGAGCGCCGTGTAGCCCAGGATGCGGACCGGCTCGAACCAGGAGGCGATGTCGATGGGCAGTGCCTGCTGCCCCTGCTCGCCCTTGCCGAGCTGGTTGACCAGGTCCACGAGCGAGTCGAACACGCCCAAAGCGGACAGCACGCCGTACAGCACGGCCACTGCCACGAACAGCACCACGAAGCAGACCAGCGACACCACGAAGCTGAACTTCATGGCCGACCACGGCTCGATGCGGCGCAGGACCAGGTGGGCCTTGCGGGGGAGTCGGGACCCCGACGAGTTGGAGCTCTTCTTCTTCGGCAGCTCGATCCGCGGGGGAGCTTCGGAGGTCAGGGACGGGCGGATCCGGCCGCCGTCCTTGCCCTCCTTGGATTCCTCCCTCGCCGGGCCCTGCGAAGGAGCGGCCGGCACGGGGTGCACGGCCGTGGCGTTGTCCTCGTCGGGCTTGTCGAAGATCTCGGTTTCGCCGGACTTCTTAGGCTGCTGCTTCCCGTTCTCCCGAGCCGCCTTGGTCCTGGCGCTGGCGCTGCCGCCCTGGGCGCTCATGACTTACTCTCCTCCCCCGTCTTCCTCGGTGTCCACCACAGTCTCCATAGACTCGGCGTTGCGGGCGAGGGCCACCACACTGTCGCCATCGGCGAGATTCATCAATCGCACTCCCATGGTCTGGCGGCCGGACAGCTTGATCTCGCCGGCACTCGTCCGGATCACCCCACCGGCGGATGTGATCGCGAAGACCTCATCCTCTGGGTTGACCATGACGGCTCCGACCAGCTTGCCACGGGAACTCACGATTTTCGCAGTCAGCACGCCCCTACCGCCCCGACCTTGAACCGGATACTGCTCAACTGGGGTTCGCTTGGCGTACCCAGCCTTCGTGGCGATAAGCACATCTTGCCCGTCTGCGATCCTATTCATGGCGAGAAGTTCATCGCCCTCCAGGAACCGCATTCCGATGACGCCGCTGGTCGCGCGGCCCATCGGGCGCAGCGCTTCGTCGGAGGCCGTGAAGCGGATCGCCTGCGCGCCCTTGGAGACGAGCAGCAGATCGTCTTCCTCGGAGACGAGCCGGGCCCCGATGACCTCGTCGTCGTCGCGCAGGTTGATCGCGATGAGGCCGCCGGACCTGGGGGAGTCGTACTCCGACAGGCGGGTCTTCTTGACCAGGCCGCTGCGGGTGGCGAGCACGAGGTAGGGGGCGACGTTGTAGTCACGCAGGTCGAGGACCTCCATGACCGTCTCGTCGGGCTGCATCGCCAGCAGGTTGGCCAGGTGCATGCCGCGCGCGTCGCGCCCCGAGTCGGGCAGCTCGTACGCCTTGACCCGGTAGACGCGGCCCTTGTTCGTGAAGAACAGCAGCCAGTGGTGGGTCGTGGTGACGAAGAAGTGGTCGACGATGTCGTCCTGGCGCAGCTGCGCCCCGCGCACGCCCTTGCCGCCGCGCTTCTGCGCGCGGTAGAGGTCGGTGCGGGTGCGCTTGGCGTAGCCGCCGCGCGTGATGGTGACGACCACGTCCTCTTCGGCGATGAGGTCCTCGATGGACATGTCGCCGTCGTAGGCGGTGATCTCGGTACGCCGGTCCTCGCCGTAGCGGTTGACGACCTCGGTCAGCTCGTCGCCGACGATCTGCCGCTGCCGGGACTCCGAGGACAGGATGTCCTGGTAGTCGGCGATCTGCTCCATGAGCTGGTTGTACTCGTCCTGGATGGCCTGGCGCTCCAGGGCGGCGAGCTTGCGCAGCTGCATGTCGAGGATGGCCTGCGCCTGCACCTCGTCGATCTCCAGCAGCCCCATGAGGCCCTGCTGGGCGGCCGCGGCCGAGTCGGAGGCGCGGATGAGGGCGATGACCTCGTCGAGCCGGTCGAGCGCCTTGAGCAGCGCGCGCAGGATGTGGGCACGCTCCTCCGCCTTGCGCAGCAGGTATTGCGTACGGCGGACGATGACCTCGATCTGGTGGGTCACGTAGTGCGAGATGAACTGGTCGAGCCGCAGCGTCCGCGGCACCCCGTCGACCAGGGCCAGCATGTTGGCGCCGAAGGTGTCCTGGAGCTGGGTGTGCTTGTAGAGGTTGTTCAGCACGACCTTGGCGACGGCGTCGCGCTTGAGCACGATCACCAGGCGCTGGCCGACCCGGGAGGAGGACTCCTCGCGCACGTCGGCGATGCCGGAGATCTTGCCCTGCTTGACCAGCTCAGCGATCTTGAGCGCGAGGTTGTCGGGGTTGACCTGGTAGGGCAGCTCGGTGACGACGAGGGCGTGGCGGCCCTTGTTGTCCTCCTCGACCTCGACGACGGCCCGCATGGTGATCGAGCCGCGGCCCGTGCGGTAGGCGTCCTCGATGCCCCGGCGGCCCACGATCAGCGCGTGGGTCGGGAAGTCGGGGCCCTTGACCCGGGCCATGGCGGCTTCGAGGAGCTCCTCCTCGCTCGCCTCCGGGTGCTCCAGCGCCCACTTGACGGCCTCGGCCACCTCGCGCAGGTTGTGCGGCGGGATGTTGGTGGCCATGCCGACGGCGATGCCGCCCGAGCCGTTGACCAGCAGGTTGGGGAAGCGCGCCGGCAGGACGACCGGCTCCTGGGAGCGCCCGTCGTAGTTGGGCTGGAAGTCGACGGTGTCCTTGTCGATGTCGCGCAGCATCTCCATGGCGATGGGCGCGAGCTTGCACTCGGTGTAGCGCATCGCCGCGGGCGCGTCGTTGCCGGGGGAGCCGAAGTTGCCCTGACCGTCCACCAGCGGATGGCGCAGCGACCAGGTCTGCGCCAGGCGCACCAGCGTGTCGTAGATCGACGTGTCGCCGTGGGGGTGGTAGGACCCCATGACGTCACCGACGATGCGTGAGCACTTGAAGTAGCCGCGGTCGGGCCGGTAGCCGCCGTCGTACATCGCGTAGAGCACGCGGCGGTGCACCGGCTTGAGACCGTCACGCACATCAGGCAGCGCACGCGAGACGATGACCGACATCGCGTAGTCCATGTAACTGCGCTGCATCTCGGTCTGGATGTCGACCGGTTCGATGCGATCCGACGACGGTGGAGGCGGAGTGTTCACTTCCGTCACGTGTGTAGATCCTTTTCTGATGTACGGCTGTCGCTACACGTCCAGGAAACGGACATCTCGCGCATTGCGGATGATGAAGGCCCTGCGTGCCTCGACGTCCTCACCCATCAGCACGCTGAACATCTCGTCGGCCTGGGCGGCGTCGTCGAGAGTGGCCTGCAGCAGGATGCGGGAGTCGGGGTTCATGGTGGTCTCCCAGAGCTGGTTGGCGTTCATCTCGCCGAGACCCTTGAACCGCTGGACACCGTCGTGGGCGCGCGGGTCGCGCTTGCCACGGGCGATGCCCTCCTGGATGATCGCGTCACGCTCGCGGTCGGAGTAGGCGTAGGAGGCGTCCTCGCCCTTCCGGTCCCACTTGATCTTGTAGAGGGGCGGCTGCGACAGGTAGACATGACCGCCCTCGATCAGCGGGCGCATGAACCTGAACAGCAACGTCAGCAGCAGCGTGGTGATGTGCTGGCCGTCGACGTCGGCGTCGGCCATCAGGATCAGCTTGCTGTAGCGCAGCTTGCCGATGTCGAACTCGTCGTGCACGCCGGTGCCGAGCGCCGTGATCAGTGACTGGACCTCGACGTTCTGCAGGACCTTGTCGACGCGGGCCTTCTCGACGTTGAGGATCTTGCCGCGGATGGGCAGGATCGCCTGGAAGCGGGAGTCGCGCCCGCCCTTGGCCGAGCCGCCGGCCGAGTTGCCCTCGACGATGAACAGCTCACACTTGTCGGGGTCGTTCCACTGGCAGTCGGCCAGCTTGCCGGGCAGGCCGCTGCCCGACTCCAGCAGCGACTTGCGGCGCGTCAGGTCACGGGCCTGACGCGCCGCGAGGCGCGCCCTGGCGGCCTGCAGCGACTTGTTGATGATGTCCTTGGCCTCGCCGGGGTTGCGCTCGAACCACGCGCGCAGATGGTCGTTGCAGGCCTTCTGCACGAACGACTTGGCCTCGGTGTTGCCCAGCTTGGTCTTGGTCTGGCCCTCGAACTGCGGGTCGGCCAGCTTGATCGACACGATCGCGGTCAGGCCCTCGCGGACGTCCTCACCGGAGAGGTTGTCGTCCTTGCCCTCCTTGAGGAACTTCTGCTCGCGCGCGTAGCGGTTGACGATCGAGGTCAGCGCCGCGCGGAAGCCCTCCTCGTGGGTGCCGCCCTCGGCCGTGTTGATCGTGTTGGCGAACGTGTAGACCGACTCGGTGTAGGAGTTGTTCCACTGCATGGCGATCTCGACCGAGACGCCCTCTCCGTGCTCCTCGAAGTCGATGACCGACGCGTGCGCCGGCTCCTTCTTGGAGTTGAGGTGGGTGACGAAGTCGGACAGACCGCCCTCGTAGTAGTACTCGACCTTGACCGGCTCGCCGTTGATATGGTCGGGCCGCTCGTCGGTCAGCGTGATCGTCAGGCCCTTGTTGAGGAAGGCCATCTCCTGGAACCGGCGCGAGAGCGTCTCGAAGTTCCACGTGGTGGTCTCGAAGATCTCCGGGTCGGGCCAGAACGTGATCGTGGTGCCCGTCTCGTCGGTCTCCTCGCCCTTGGCCAGCGGCGCGGTCGGCTTGGAGTGCTCGAAGCGCTGGCGCCAGTAGTGGCCGTTCTGCTTGACCACCACGTCCATGGCCGTCGACAGCGCGTTGACCACCGCGGAGCCGACGCCGTGCAGGCCGCCGGAGACCGCGTAGGACTTGCTGTCGAACTTGCCGCCCGCGTGCAGCGTGGTGAGGACGACCTCGACGGCCGAGCGCTTCTCCACGGGGTGGATGCCCGTGGGGATGCCACGCCCGTTGTCGACCACGCGCACGCCGTTGTCGGCGCGCAGCGTGACCTCGATGCGGTCGGCATGGCCGGCAAGGGCCTCGTCGACCGCGTTGTCCACGATCTCGTAGACGAGATGGTGCAGACCGCGCTCACCGGTCGAACCGATATACATACCCGGGCGCTTGCGAACCGCCTCAAGCCCTTCGAGTACGGTGATTGAGCTAGCGTCGTAGGACAAGTGCCAAATCCTCCTGCCGCGGACACGCGGCAGGGAGCGCGTGTGCCGGCTGCCCCTGCCGTGCCCGTCACCGTCGTGAGTGCCCCGTTGCGCTGGTCACCCAGGGGAGTCGGCGTCACATTGCGCGCCGGGGGTGACACGCAAGCGGACGTGTCCGGAATCCGCTTTCATTCTACCGGCTCTCAGCCACCGTGGTGGCATTGAACGCGCCTGAAATGGCCTGTCGCTCGTTTCCCCCCCATGTAAGCCTTCCCCCACGCGGGAGGAGGGTCATCGCGTCTGCGGCTGTCTGATCGGTTCTCGCGCAGTCCGGCCCGTGGAAGGGTACGGCCCGCGACCGACAGAACGCCGAGCCCCACCGCCGGTGGGACCGGGGCCCGTCGCGTCCGGAAACCCTGGCGCCGCGAGCCCCGGCGGCTCGCCCCGGCCGCGAGCCACCCGCGCGGCCGGCACGGCCCGCGCACAGCCTGTGGACGGCTCCGTCTGGGCCGCGGCCTGAACGCCTGCATGCCCGAGACTGACGGGGCCGGCGGAGAGCGCGGAAGGCGGCCGCTTCCCAGGACGCGGCCCGGACGGGTCCCGCCGAGCCTGTGGACGGTTCGCCTACCGCTTGTGGACGGCCCGCGCGCACCCGCGGGTGGCGCGCGGTGCGTGGGCTGGACGCGGCCCGCACGAGAGCCACCCTGGGTGCCACGTCGATCGGGAAAGCCGCCCCAACGGAGCGACCTGTGCCGGGGGTCAGCCGTAGGTGTCGCCGGGGCCCTTGCTGCCCCTCACCCGGAGGCCGCCCGTGCGGGGCCCGTACTGGGGGCCGCGGACCCGGACCTGAGTCACCGTGCCGTCGCCGAGTTCCTCGTTGAGGCGGCGGACCAGGGTGCGCGCGAGCAGGCGCACCTGGGTGGCCCACGCCGTGGAGTCGGCCACGACGATCACCTCGCCGTCCTCGAACGTCTCCGGCTTGGTGTGCGCGGCCAGGTCGGGACCGACGATGTCGGCCCAGCGACCGAACACGCCGCCCACGGCCGCCGGCCGCTCCCAGCCCCGGTCGGCCAGCAGGTCCATGATGGCCCGCCCGAAGAGCTGGGGATCGCCGCCCTCGCGGCGCGGCCCCGCCGCCCTGCGCCGCGGCTCGCGGCGGGGGAGCTGACCGCGCCGGGCGGCGTCGGCCTTGGCCTGGGCGAGCTTCTCCCTGGCCATGGCCGCCCCGCGGGCCGTGGGGTTGTCTTCAGCGGACACGGGTCACTCTCCCCTCTGCGACATCGAACCGGGCCCCCTCCAGCTCTGGGGGCACGTCGTCGGGCACGGCGGCCGTGATGAGCACCTGCTCGGCCGGCGCCACGATCTCGGCGAGGCGGCGGCGGCGCTGGCTGTCGAGCTCGGCGAAGACGTCGTCGAGGATGAGCACCGGGTCACCGCCGTCGGCGCGCAGCAGATCGTACGCCGCCAGGCGCAACGCCAGCGCGAACGACCACGACTCGCCGTGGCTGGCGTAGCCGCGGGCGGGCAGGTCGCCGAGGCCCAGGATCAGGTCGTCGCGGTGGGGTCCGACGAGCGTGACGCCCCGCTCCAGCTCGGCCGGGCGGACCTCCAATAGCCGCTCGCGCAGACGTTCTTCAAGGGTTTTCCCCAAGTCTGTGGATAACGTCTGTGTATCGGAAGATCCCGTCTCACCGGGGATTTCTTCCTCCTCCGCGTCCCCGCCTGTGGACAACGTGCTCCGATAGGCGAGGCTCGCGGGAGCGCTCGTGGGGGCGAGCGCGGCGTAGGCTCCGGCGACCAGCGGCCGCAGCGCCTCGACGAGATCGAGCCGGGCCCGCAACAGCTCGGCGCCGTGCCGCGCCAGATGGGCGTCCCAGACCTCCAGAGTGCTCGTCACATCGCCCGCGCCCGCCGCCGCGAACCCGGAGTCGCCCTCGGCCCTACGGGTGCTCCTGGAGCCTCTCCGGGCCTGCGCGGCGGTGCGCAGCAACGCGCTGCGCTGTTTGAGCACCCGGTCGTAGTCGGCCCGCACGCCGGCGAACCGGGGAGCCCTGGCCACCAGCAGGTCGTCGAGGAAGCGGCGCCGCTCCGACGGGTCGCCCTTGGCCAGCGACAGGTCCTCGGGGGCGAACAGGACCGTGCGCAGCAGCCCGATGACGTCGCGGGGCCGGGAGACGGGGGAGCGGTTGAGCCGCGCGCGGTTGGCCCGGCCTGGATTGATCTCCAGCTCGACCAGCGCCCGGCGGTCGTCCCTGTGGACGGCGCAGCGCACGATCGCCCGGCTCGCGCCCTGCCGCACGAGCGGCGCGTCGGTCGCCACCCGGTGGCTGGACTGCGTCGCGACGTAGCCGAGGGCCTCGACCAGGTTGGTCTTGCCCTGGCCGTTGGGCCCCACGAACGCCGTGACGCCCGGCTCCAGGCCGAGCTCCACGGAGGCGTAGGACCGGAAGTCGGTCAGCGACAGGTGGGCGACATGCACCCCACGAAGGTTAGTCGGCCACGCAGGTCACCGGCGCAACCGGCGAGCCGGATGTGGAAAACCAGTCTCGGCTCGCCGGCGGGGCGTGTACGACGAGCCCGCCGCCCCAGCCCTCGTCCACAGGCTGTCCACGAGCGGTGTGGACGCCGTGGTCGCACGGGTGCCGCGCGTCCCCGGCAGGCGACGCGCGGGCGGCCGTGCAGCGGGCGCTAGCGCCCCTCGCGCGGCGGGGTGACGTCCGCGCCGGGGGAGTCGGCGCCCTTGCCCGTGGAGCCCTCGGCCGAGGCCGTCGCATGGCCGCCGAACTGGTTGCGCAGCGCGGCGACCACCTTCATCGCGGGCGAGTCGTCCTGGCGCGAGGCGAACCTCGCGTACAGCGCGGCGGTGATCACCGGCAGCGGCACGGCGTGGTCCACGGCCGCCTGGACGGTCCACCGGCCCTCGCCGGAGTCCTGCGCGTAACCGCGCAGCCGCTCCAGGTGCTCGTCGTCCTCCAGCGCGCGCACCAGCAGGTCGAGCAGCCAGGAGCGGATCACCGTGCCGGTGCGCCAGCTTCCGAACGAGCCCTTGACGTCCTTGACGACGTCGGACGCCTCCAGCAGCTCCCAGCCCTCCGCGAAGGCCTGCATCATGCCGTACTCGATGCCGTTGTGGACCATCTTCGCGAAGTGCCCGGCACCGACGTCGCCGGCGTGCACGAAACCGTCCTCGCCCTCGGGCTTGAGCGTCTCGAAGATCGGCATCACGCGGTCCACGGAGGCCTTGTCGCCGCCGCACATGAGCGCATAGCCGTTCTGCAGGCCCCAGACGCCGCCGCTCACCCCGCAGTCGACGAAGGAGATCCCCTTGTCGGCCAGCTCGGCGGCGTGCCGCTGGTCGTCCACATAGTGCGAGTTGCCACCGTCCACGACGATGTCACCCTCGCTCAGCAGCCGCCCGAGCTCGTCGATCGTGTGCTGGGTGGCCTCGCCCGCCGGGACCATCACCCACACGGCACGCGGTGCCTCCAGCCGTTCGACCAGCTCTTTCAGGCTGCTCACGTCGCTGAGCTCCGGGTGGTGGTCGTAGCCCACGACCTCGTGGCCGCCGCGGCGCAGCCGCTCGGCCATGTTGCCGCCCATCTTGCCGAGCCCGATCATGCCGATCTGCATGCTGATCTACCCCCTCGTGAGCTGCAGGGTGATCTACCCCCCTTGTCAGGCTTTCATCATCCCTGATGGCTCTTTCAGCCTGACAGACGGATCGGCATGATCAGGTAGCGGTAGTCGGGGGCGCCGCCGTCCTCCACAGGCTTGCCTCCGGTGAGGATGGCGGGCTTGGTGGAGGTGGTCATCTGCAGGCGGGCGACGTCGGAGTCGATGGCGCCCAGCCCTTCGAGCAGGAACTGGTGGTTGAAGGCGATGTTCATCTCCTCGCCCTCGTAGTCCACCGGCAGCACCTCGACGGCCTGCGCCTCGTCGCCGCTGCCGGCCTCGAGGACGACCTCGCCGTCCCTGAACGCCAGGCGTACGGGGGTGTTGCGCTCGGCGACCAGGGCCACGCGCTTGACCGCCTCGACGAACGGGCCTGTGGACAGGTCGGCGCGGGCGGAGAACTCGGTGGGGAGCAGCGAGCGGTACTTGGGGAACTCGGGGTCGAGCAGCCGCGTGGTGGTGCGCCGCCCGGCGCTGGAGAAACCGATCATGCCTTCGCCGGTGCCGCCCACGGAGCTGAGGGCGATCTCCACCTCGGCGCCGGTCGAGCCGAGGGCCTTGGCCGTGTCGGCGAGCGTCTTGCCGGGGATCATCGCGACGGCCGAGAAGTCGGGCTGGCCGGGCTGCCAGCGCAGCTCGCGCACGGCCAGGCGGTAGCGGTCGGTCGCGGCGAGGGTGACCACCTCGCCCTCGATCTCCATCCGTACGCCGGTGAGCATGGGCAGCGTGTCGTCGCGGCCCGCGGCGACGGCGACCTGGCCGACGGCGGAGGCGAAGACGTCGCTGCCCACCCGGCCGGCGGCCGGCGGCATGACCGGCAGCGACGGGTAGTCCTCCACAGGCATGGTCAGCAGGGTGAACCGGGCGCTGCCACAGGTGACGACCGCCTTGGCGCCCTCGACGACGAGGTCCACAGGCTGTGCGGGAAGCGCGCGGGTGATCTCGGCGAGGAGCTTGCCGGAGACGAGGACGACTCCGGGCTCGCCCGTGTGGAGTTCGAGCGTCACCTCGGCCGAGACCTCGTAGTCGAAGCCGGACAGCTTCAGCCGCTGCTCGTCGGTGACCTCCAGGCGCATGCCGGCGAGGACCGGCACGGACGGGCGGGCGGGCAGGCTGCGTGCCGTCCATGCCACCGCCTCAGCGAGGACGTCTCGCTCGATTCGGAACATCACGGTCATCAGCCTCCTGAGCTCGTTGTCGCTTCAAGTTTCGCCCCTCCCGAGCCTCGGGTCCGGGCGAACCCCTCTATGGGTCTTGAGTTCTTTGTAAGAGAGATAAGTGGTCATCACACTAGGATCTGTGGATACTGTGGATAACCAGTGTTTCCGCAGGTCAGGCCCGCTGTTTTTATCCACTGCCCGTGTGGGTGACGGCTGGGGACAACTTCGCCGCCTGGGGATGACGATCCGTTGCACACAGGCCGTCCCCAGATCATGGGCCGTTCATCCACTGGTTATCCACTGGCTTTCCACCGGTTATCCACGGGGTAAACGCCCTCTCGGACGGCCCTCTGACGACTGTGCACAGGGCGTCCACAAGTCATCCACCGGATGTCCCCAGGTTTTCCGCAGGATGTCCCCACCTTTATCCCCAGGCCCTGTGGGCGAAATTTCCGGGCATTGTGGGGCGCGGATCGGCCGTCCGCGCGCGTTTCCCCTGGTCCACAGTGTTATCCACAGGCTGTGCATAACAATCAGGACCCGCGAGTTGTCTGCTTGATCCGCATTGTCAGCTCGTTGACCTGGTTGTACATCGACCGGCGCTCGGCGATGAGTGACCGGATCTTGCGTTCGGCGTGCATCACCGTCGTGTGGTCGCGGCCGCCGAACTGCTGGCCGATCTTCGGCAGCGACAGCTCGGTCAGCTCGCGTGCGAGGTACATCGCGATCTGCCGGGCGTTGACGAGCGCCCGGCTGCGCGAGCTGCCGCACAGGTCGTCGATGCTGATGCCGAAGTACTCGGCCGTCTTCGCCATGATCGTGGCGATCGTGATCTCGGCGCCCGACTCCGAGGTGATCAGGTCCTTGAGCACCACCTCGGCGAGTTGCAGGTCCACACCCTGGCGGTTGAGGCTGGCGAACGCCGTCACCCTGATCAGGGCGCCCTCCAGCTCGCGGATGTTGGTGGAGATGCGGCTGGCGATGTATTCGAGCACCTCGGGCGGCGCGGCCAGGCCCTCCTGGATGGCCTTCTTGCGCAGGATCGCGATGCGGGTCTCCAGCTCGGGCGGCTGGACGTCGGTGATCAGCCCCCACTCGAACCGGTTGCGCAGCCGGTCCTCCAGTGTGATCAGCTGCTTGGGCGCGCGGTCGCTGGAGATGACGATCTGCTTGTTGGCGTTGTGGAGGGTGTTGAAGGTGTGGAAGAACTCCTCCTGCGTCTGTTCCTTGCCCTCCAGGAACTGGATGTCGTCCACGAGCAGGATGTCGATCGCCCGGTAGCGGCCGCGGAAGCCGTCGGCCTTGTGGTCGCGGATGCTGTTGATGAAGTCGTTGGTGAACTCCTCGGAGCTCACGTATCGCACCCGGGCGCCGTCGTACAGGCTCTGCGCGTAGTGCCCGATGGCGTGCAGCAGGTGCGTCTTGCCCAGTCCCGAGTCGCCGTAGATGAAGAGCGGGTTGTACGCCTTCGCGGGGGATTCGGCCACGGCGACGGCCGCCGCGTGTGCGAAGCGGTTGCTGGCCCCGATGACGAATGTCTCAAATGTGTATTTTTGGTTGAGACGGGCTGGTTCGCTCGGTTTGTTGCTCTTCGCTTCCCACCGGTTCGGCGTCGACTCCGGCGCTTTCTCCACAGTGGGCTGTGCCTGGTCGAAGGAGAAGCCAGGCTGTGGATATTCGGTGGATACCGAGGGCGGCTCGGCCTGTGGAGAGTAGAACTGCGGGGGCTCGGAAGCCTGGAAATGCTGGGAAGACGTGGGCTGTGCATAACGCAGCTGGGGCTCGGGACCCTGGGGATAACCTTGACCCACAGGTTGTGGATGAGGATCCGGAGCGGGCTGCTCGGGGGCCGTCGTATCGATCATCACGGCCAGCCTCATGGCCTTGCCCAGCTCCTGCGACAGCGCGTGGGCCACGAGCGGGCGCAGCTTGCCCTCGATGAGGTCCTTGAGGAAGTCGTTGGGGACGCCCAGCACGATCGTGTCGCCGGCCAGCGCGATCGGCCGGACCATGGACAGCCATGTGCGCTGCTGGACGGGCACGTTCTCGTTGAGGAAGTTGCCCAGCGCCCTCGACCAGACGGCGGCGAGGTCGACAGCGTTCATGGCGCGGCTCCCCTTCCTTTCTTTTTCGCGGCCCCCCGCGATCGTTTATCCACACCGGGCGCCGCCCGTGTGCCGATCGGCCCCGCCCGTCCACCGTGTGCTGCCGGGCTTCGCCCCCACGGCATCCACAGGAGATCCACAGGATTTCCACAGCCTGGGGGTGGCCCTGAAGAGGCCGACAGTAGCCATGTGCACACCTGTGTACAAGACGTTGTCCACAGCCTAGTGGTAGCCGCGCGCACATACTGTGGACACGGCGGAGGCGGTGGAAAACCCGCATGTGGATACGTGGACAACCGCGCGGATCGGCGGTCGGGGCGGTGGGCACGGAGTGCGCCGGTTTGACCTCGACGGCGCTTCCCCCGTAACGTACGACGGTCGGCTTGCCACGCGACGGCTATTTCGCGTGCCCTCGCTTCCCTGGCAGGCCAGCCATGTGTGTTGAAGCGCCCCTGGGCGCACCTTCAAGCCTGGAGCCCACCAGTGAGCAAGCGTACTTTCCAGCCGAACAACCGTCGCCGCGCGAAGACCCACGGCTTCCGGCTGCGGATGCGCACCCGGGCCGGTCGCGCCATCCTGGCCGCTCGTCGCCGTAAGGGCCGCGAGAAGCTGTCGGCCTGATCGCCCTGCGCCAGACAACCCCGCCCGCCGGTGAGATTCGCCGGCGGGCAATAGGCGCATAAGGTGCAATTTCTGTGTTGTCCCGACATTCCCGCATGCGGCGCGGGGAGGATTTCCAGACGGCCATCAAGCGCGGCAAACGCGCAGGTCGTCCCGCTCTCGTGGTGCATCTCAACGTTTCCGGGGAAGAGGCGCCCCAAGTCGGATTCGTGGTCAGCCGGGCCGTAGGGGGCGCCGTGGTCCGTAACAAGGTCAAGCGTCGGCTTCGACACCTGATGCGAGACCGTCTCGACCGGCTGCCGCGAGGTAGCCTGCTTGTGGTACGCGCCAATCCACCGGCCGCGTCAGCGCGATACGAGCACCTTGCCGCCGAGCTCGACCTCGCGTTGGATCGTCTGCTGAGGCGGCGCGAGTCCGCGACGGATGGACACAGATGACGGAGCAGCCGCAGGGGATGCCGAGCCTCGCCGCTCGGGCACTCATCGTCCCCATCCGGTTCTACCGGGCGTTCATCAGCCCGATGCTCGGTCCACGCTGCCGGTTCTACCCGTCGTGCAGCGCCTACGGGCTCGAGGCGATCGCCGTACACGGAGCACTGCGCGGCACCTGGCTGACTGTCCGGCGCATCGGGCGGTGCCACCCATTCCATCCCGGAGGTATAGACCCGGTGCCCCCACGCCCGGTTCGGTCCCACGAATTGCAAGGGAGATAGCTCGGTGGAGCTGTCCTGGCTCAGCTGGCTCTATGCAGCCGTCGCCCAAGTCATCATCTGGATCCATACCGGCTTCAGCACGTTCCTGAACCCGGACGGCGGCCTGACCTGGGCGCTGACGATCATCACGCTGACCGCGTTCATGCGGATCCTCATCTTCCCGCTGTTCCTCAAGCAGATGCGCTCGTCGCGGAAGATGCAGGAGCTCGCCCCCAAGGTCGCGGATCTGCGCAAGCGCTACAAGAACGACAAGCAGCGCATGAACCAGGAGGTCATGGCGCTGTACCAGGGCGCCGGCGCCAACCCCCTCGGCGGGTGCCTGCCCATCGTGGCGCAGTTTCCGATCTTCATCTCGATGTTCACCGTGCTGCAGGCCATGGCCAACGGCCAGGCCAAGTGGGGGATGACGCAGGAGCTCGTCGACAGCGCCCGCAAGGCCCACATCTTCGGCGCGCCGCTCCCGGCCAACTTCTTCATGTCGTCGGCCGACATCGAGGGCTTCGACGCCGGCGTCGTTCAGACGAAGATCGTGCTGGCCATTTTCGTGGCCATCAGCTCGCTGACAACGTTCCTCACCGTCCGGCAGAGCGTCACCCGCTCCATGGCCCAGATGCCGGACAACCCCATGGCGCAGCAGCAGAAGATCCTGATGTACATCTCTCCGCTGTTCGCCTTCTTCAGCCTGAACTTCCCGCTCGGCCTGATCCTCTACTGGGTGACCACCAACGTGTGGACGCTCGGCCAGCAGCACTGGTTCTACAGCCGGCACCCGATGCCCGAGTACGACGCCAAGGGCAACGTGATCCCCGCCAAGTCCAAGCCCGGCCTGTTGGCCAAGATTCGCGGCACCACCCCCGAGGAGCAGGCGCCTCCCCCTCCGCCGGAGCCTAAGATCGTCAGGCAGCAGCCCAGCCGCCAGCCCCGCAGCAAGCGCACCGGCAGCAAGAAGTCGTGAACACGAAGGAGAGGCCGGCCATGACCGAGGCCGAGCAGGACAAGGCTCCTGATCTCAACGCCCTCGAGCAAGAGGGTGAGATCGCGGCCGACTACGTCGAGGGGCTTCTCGACATCGCCGACATCGACGGCGACATCGACATGGACGTCGAGGGCGACCGTGCGCTCGTCTCCGTCGTCGGTGTCAGGGGCAACGAGCTGGTCGGCCCCGGCGGCGAGGTGCTCGAAGCGCTCCAGGAGCTGACCCGGCTGGCCGTCCACCGGCAGACGGGGGAGCGGTCGCGGCTCATGCTCGACGTCGCGGGCTACCGCGAACGGCGGCGCGCCGAGCTCACCAAGCTCGGCACCGAGGTCGCCGAACAGGTCAGGGACAAGGGCGAGCCCAAGTCGCTCAAGCCCATGACCCCCTTCGAGCGCAAGATCGTCCACGACGCGGTGGCCGCCGCCGGGCTCCAGAGCGAGTCCGAGGGCGAGGAGCCCCAGCGTTATGTGGTGGTCCTCCCCGCCTGACCCGCTGGGGTGATCCCACGCGAACGGCCGTCAGCCCCGGTGCCCGGGACTGGCGGCCGTTTTCGTACGACAGAGGTGCTTTCGTGCGCCGGGGTGGAGGCCGACGTGCACCTTCGGTTGGCGGCGAGCCCCGTGTCGCCGGCGGAGCGCACGGCTCAGACGGAAGGTGAGGCCCGTTGGGGGAACACGCACTCGCCGCTTCGGGCCGACGAGCCGAGGGCACTTCGCGAAGAAAAGGGGTACATCATGACGGAGCGACGCGGGTGCCCAGTGCCGCGGACGGGTGGGCGGCCCCCACTGGTCATCATCCGCCGCCCCACGCCCTAGCCTTGAGGGGGACGCCGTCCCGGGCCGCCTTGAACGGGACGCGGCCCCCGACCACCAGCCCCCGGCCGCCAAGGGCCGGACGCCGCCCCAGCCCGAACCCGCCAGCCCGAACCCCGTCGGCACCGCGACGGCGAGCACCACCAGCGACCACGTACCCGAGAAAGGCCATCGACCAGTGAGCGACGAGCTACCTGCTCCGCCGGACATCGCACGGGACGTCTTCACCGGCGAGGCGTGGGAGCGAGCGAACGCCTTCGCCGGGCTCCTGGCCGGAGCAGGGGTCGTCCGCGGGCTGCTGGGTCCACGCGAGGTGCCGCGCATCTGGGACCGCCACCTGCTCAACTGCGCCGTCGTCGCCGAGGCCGTCCCGCAGGACGCGCACCTGGTCGACATCGGCTCGGGCGCCGGCCTGCCCGGCCTGGTGCTCGCGATCGTACGGCCGGACATCAGGGTCACGCTGCTGGAGCCGTTGCTGCGCCGTACCGTGTTCCTGGAGGAGTGCGTCGACGTGCTCAAGCTGGAGAACGTCGAGGTGCTGCGCGGCCGGGCGGAGGAGCTGGCCGGCAAACGCCTGTTCGACGTCGCCAGCGCCCGTGCCGTCGCCCCGCTCGACCGGTTGCTGACGTGGGCCATGCCGCTGCTTCGCGAGGGCGGCGAGCTGATCGCCATGAAGGGGGAGCGCGCCGCCGAAGAACTCGCCGAGGCCGAACCCCAGCTACGTGCGAGCGGAGCGAAGACGGCCGAGCTTGTCACCGTCGGGCGCGGTAAGGTCGAGCCGCCCGCAACATTGGTTCGGGTGGTGGCGGGTCGCGCGCCGGAGGCCGGTAGGCGGCGACGAAGGAGGTGACGGTTGTGCCAGTCGCGTCAAGCGGTCTTGGCTGGCCTGGTGAGCCTCCGTCCGAGAGTCCCTCGGGTGTTGGCTGGCCTGAAATGGGCGTGTCGCGACGGCCAATTCCCGACCCCGGCAGGCCTCTGGTTGAAAGGATGGCGATCGTGACCCAGACCCCACTGAACCCCGGCGATTCACCCTTGGTACGAGAGGCACTCAGCTCTGTGGTTTCACGTGAAACATCTGCGACTCAGGCGGCCGCCCAGGCGGGGGAGACGTCCGGTGGTGGCGAGGGTGGCTGGCCGAGGCCGGCCAAGTGCAGAGTGATCGCCGTTGCCAACCAGAAGGGCGGGGTGGGCAAGACCACCACCTCCGTCAACATCGCCGCCGCCCTGTCGATGAACGGCCAGCGGGTGCTCGTGGTCGATCTGGACCCCCAGGGCAACGCCTCCACTGCGCTGGCCACCGAACACCGTGGCGATGTCCCGGACGTCTACCAGGTGCTGGTCGACGATCTTCCCTTGGCTGACATCGTCAAGCAGGTGCCCGAGATGCCGGGCCTCTACTGTGCCCCCGCGACGATCGACCTGGCCGGCGCGGAGATCGAGCTGGTGTCGCTCGTCGCCCGCGAAGCGCGGCTACGCCGGGCGTTCAGCGCGTACAGCGCCGAACTCGACTACATCATCATCGACTGCCCGCCGTCGCTCGGGCTGCTCACGGTCAACGCGCTGGTGGCCGCGGACGAGGTCATGATCCCCATCCAGTGCGAGTACTACGCGCTGGAGGGCCTGGGGCAGCTCCTGCGCAACGTCGATCTCATCAAGGCACACCTCAACCCGACGCTCCGCCTGTCCACGATCGTCCTCACCATGTACGACGGCCGTACGCGGCTGGCGTCCCAGGTGGCCGAGGAGGTCCGGGCGCACTTCGGCGAGACGGTGCTGAACACGGTGATCCCGCGCAGCGTCCGCCTGTCGGAGGCGCCGAGCTACGGGCAGTCGGTCATGACGTACGACCCGGGTTCGAGCGGCGCGATGGCGTACATGGACGCGGCCCGCGAGATCGCCCACCGCGCCCTGGTCTGAACAGGGCGGCCCGGGTTGACCGGCGGACGTCGTCCGCCTGCACCGCGCCGGCTGCTGGGGCGCGGCTTTCCGGGGGAGCGCTGCCCGCATGTCCTGGACAGGCCCTTGGAGCGCGCTGCGGTCATGTGCTGAACCAACCGCCGGGAGACGCCGCGGTCACGTGCCGTACGCCCAGC
Source organism: Nonomuraea muscovyensis (assembly GCF_014207745.1). Classification (NCBI taxonomy): domain Bacteria; kingdom Bacillati; phylum Actinomycetota; class Actinomycetes; order Streptosporangiales; family Streptosporangiaceae; genus Nonomuraea; species Nonomuraea muscovyensis. The sequence continues at coordinate 2,709,129 of NZ_JACHJB010000001.1, read as the reverse complement.
GGCATTCCTACTGACCGACACGTTGCGTTTCCCGGGGGCCCGCCGGTCGCAGATCGCCTGAGTGAGCGTGCTCAGCTGCATCGGGAGTCTCGGGCACCTGCCTTCCGGCCCGCCTGTACGTTGGCCCGCCTGCACGTCGATCCGCCTGATTGCGGGCCCCCTGCACGTCGACCCCTGATTGAGGGGCCTGCCGGTATGTTGTGAACGGACATCGAGAAGTCCAGATACGCGGACACCAGTTCTCCGGACGGGCGGCCATGAAGTCCGCGGTTCCGTGGCCAGTGGCGGGATCGGTTCGCCATGCGCTTCGCGTTCGTACGACGGCTGTTCGTGGCGGGGCCGAGGGCGACTCTCGGAGCGTGCGGAGGCCGCCATCGACGCTGTACCGTCACAGTCGGTACGGGCACAATGGCCCGATGACAATGCAGTACGACAATACCGACGCGTTCCGTGGTGCGAGCTTCACGAGCGCCACCTTCGCGGCCGCGAAATTCCGCGACTGCGACATGCGCCAGATTAAGATCGTCGACTCCGTGCTCGTGGACGTCAGCGTGTCCGGAGACGTGCACAACTTCCTCGTCAACGACGTGGACGTCACCCCCTTCGTCGAGGCCGAGCTCGACCGGCGACATCCCGAGCGCGTACAACTGCGAGCGATGCGGACAGCCGATGACTTCCGCGCGATGTGGAACACAGTCGAACGGCTCTGGCTGGAGACGGTCGCCCACGCGGAGAGGCTGCCAGAATCGGCTCGCCACGAACGGGTCGACGGCGAGTGGTCCTTCGTCGAGACGCTTCGCCACCTGATCTTCGCCACCGACGCCTGGGCAAGCCGGACCATCCTCGACGAGCCAATGCCGTTCCACCGGTTCGGTCTCACACACACCGGTTATCCGCCCGCGGACGCGGCGGCAATCGGCATAGACCTTGATGCGCGCCCGTCGTACGCAGCAGTGATGGAGGCGCGCGCCGATCGCGTGGCGCTGGTGCGCGGCATTGTCGACGGCCTCACCGACACCGATCTTGCACGGATGTGCACGCGCGCACCTGCGCCCGGCCATCCCGAGGAACCGCGCTCGGTCGGGAGTTGCCTGCGCGTGGTGATGGAGGAGGAGTGCGAGCATCGCCGCTACATGGTGCGCGACATCGCGGTACTCGAAGCGCGCTGACTACAGCTGATGACGTCCGTTCACCGGCCCGGGCGGCGCTACGAGGGCAGAGTTGGAAGACCTCAAGCGGGCGCAGTGCTCGCAAACCGGCATCCGAGACTGCCAGCCGGGATCTCTGGTGACCGTCTACCAGGAGTCATCTGGCCGCCTGTCTGGAACAGTATGTCCGCCGACCAGGATTTCCTGGTGATCGCTTACATATGCCGGTACGCCTGCGCGTCGTGCTGCTGGTCCGGCTGCGCATCGGCACGTCTCTTTAGCGGGTGCGTCGACGCGGACGTGACTCCGGGCTGGTTTCGTGTGCTTTGGGCTCTGCGACTCGCCGCCCGAACGGGGTGGGAATGGCCTGTGCGGGGTGTGGCTATGGCGTCGTGGTGTAAATCCGACACAAGCCCGTGTGGCGAGGCGGCACCCGGTTGCGTTCACGACGGTAACCTCTCCTGGAGTGACCGGAATCGGCCGGGGTGGATGAGGAGACGCAGTGAGTCAGCAGCGGCGGGGATTGGGCAAGGGGCTCGGGGCACTCATCCCGACCGGCCCCATTGTTGACGGCACGGGGACGGCATCCCCTGTCGAAGGCTCGGCTGCGGAGTCAGGCCTCAAGCCGATCGCCGGGGCGTACTTCAAGGAGGTCCCTCTCGCCGCCATCGTGCCGAACCCGCGCCAGCCGCGTGATGTCTTCGACGAGGAGCGACTGGACGAGCTCGCGGCCTCCATCCGTGAGGTCGGCCTTCTGCAGCCGATCGTGGTGCGTCCGGTCGGGGGCGGGCAGTACGAGCTGATCATGGGGGAGCGCCGCTGGCGGGCGAGCAAGCAGGCCGGGCTGGACGCCGTTCCGGCGATCGTCCGCAACACCCAGGACGACGACCTCCTCCGTGACGCCCTCATCGAGAACCTCCAGCGCGAGCAGCTCAACGCGCTGGAGGAGGCGGCCGCTTACCAGCAACTGCTCGATGACTTCCAGGCCACCCACGATCAGCTCGCGCAGAAGGTCGGCCGCTCCCGCTCCCACATCACCAACACCCTTCGCCTGCTCAACCTCCCGCCCGAGGTCCAGCTCTCCGTAGCCGCCGGCACCGTGAGCGCCGGTCACGCCCGCGCCATCCTCCGGCTCGACAGCCCCGAGGAGCAGATCCAGCTCGCCAAGCGCGTTGTCGCCGAACTCCTGTCAGTCAGGGCCGTCGAGGAGATCGTCGCCCTCGGCAGTGCTCAGGCAGCGGCGGCGCAGAAGCCGCAGCGCGAACGGCGACCCAACAGGCCCACCGCGCCCGGCCTCACCCACCTGGCGGACCGCCTGTCGGACCACTTCGAGACCAAGGTGAAGGTGGACCTGGGCCGGCGAAAGGGGCGCATCGTGGTGGAGTTCGCCACCATCGACGACCTGGAGCGCATCATCGGCACCATGGCACCCGAGGCCGCCCGAGCCATGCGGGAGCCCGTCGAGTAGCCGCAATGTTTCACGTGAAACCACGCAGTCACGACTGCCTTCCGTTTCACACTGACCAGCGACGCCCGCGCCCCCTGCCTCACACCCTCCGCGCGCCTGTGTCCTCTTCCTCATGTCAGCCAGTTACGGTCCTCCCTGCCTGTTTCACGTGAAACATCGCTGACACCGTCGAACCTTCGGGTGGCTTTCGGTAGAGGCAACTGGCGACCCCTGCCTGCGGCCGGCTCTCACCCCGGTCGTTCATCGCCCACTCGGCATCCACCCACCGCTCACGCACGCCGCCCATCGCTCACGCTCCCGGCCAGCCGCCCACCGTTTGCTGCCCGCCGCGCGCTACCCGCCGTCTGTTGCTGCCCTGATATCCGCCGCCAGGCGTCGTTCGGCGGTCGCCTTGTCGGTGTTTGCGTGTCATCCGCGACCGGTCACCCGTCTCCAGAGAAGTCGTGGTCGCCCGCCCGTCGGCGTCATTCGGTGTTCGTCCGGAGCGCGCCGTCGTCTCTCGCTCGTTCGGCATTCGTTCGTCGAACGATGCGCACAGTCGTCCGTCGTCCGCCAGTCACTCGACGCCCATCCACCCGTCCGGCCGTCCGCCCCGGCCCCGGTCCCCTGACCCGCGGTCCCCTGACCCACGGTCTCCCGACTCGCGGCCCCCCGACCTGCGACCCGCGACCCTCGGCCCCCGGCCCGCGGTCCCTGGCTGCCTCCGGCTGCTTGTCCCTGGCCGCTGGTCTCCGGTCCCCGACCCTCGGCCCGCGGCCCCCCGACTCGCGGCCCCCCGACTCGCGGCCCCTGGCCCGCGGTCCCTGGCTGCCTCCGGCTGCTTGTCCCTGGCCGCTGGTCTCCGGTCCCCGACCCTCGGCCCGCGGCCCCCCGACTCGCGGCCCGCGGTCCCCGGCCCCCGGCTGCTTGTCCCTGGCCGTCGGCCCTCGGTTGCTGGTTCGCAGTCCCAGGTTGTCGGATCGGGCTAATGGCCCCAGGTCGGTGGCCGCCGCCACCGGCCGCCGAGCCGGCCGCCGTCCATCGCCGGAGACCGGCTGCACGCCGGCCCGGTCGTCGTTGGTGGTCGCCCCTCCGGCTGGGGGTGGTGGGCGGCGAGGGGTGAGTCGTCGGGGCGACGGCTTGGTGTTCGTTGCTTGGGGTCGATGTTTCACGTGAAACCGTGCCCGGGAGCGGTCAGGTGGAGACCTTGCGGAGGTCGTCCACCAGGTGGTCCACCTGTTCCGGTGTCGTGTCGAAGGCCGTCATCCAGCGGACGACGCAGGCGTCCTCGTCCCAGTAGTGGAAGAGGTAGCGCTCCTTCAACGTGGCGGCCACGGCGGGAGGCAGGGCGACGAAGACGGCGTTCGACTCGACGGGGTAGGCGATCCGTACGCCTGGTACGTCGGCGACTCCCGCCGCGAGACGGGCGGCCATGTCGTTGGCGTGAGCGGCGTTGCGCCGCCAGAGGTCGTCGGCGAGCAGCGCGGAGAGTTGCGCCGAGATGAAGCGCATCTTCGAGGCGAGCTGGAGGGACTGCCTGCGCAGGAAGGGCACGCCGGTGACGAGTGAGCCGTCGAGAACGACCACGGCCTCGGCGGCCAGCGCGCCGTTCTTGGTGCCGCCGAAGCTGAAGACGTCGACGCCCACGTCCGTGGTGATCGTACGCAGGCCGCAGGACAGGTGGGCGGCGGCGTTGGCCAGCCGTGCGCCGTCCACGTGCAGCCGCATCCCGGCGTCGTGGGCCGCCTGGGCGAGTGCCGCCAGCTCGGCGGGGGAGTAGCAGGTGCCCAGCTCGGTGACCTGCGACACCGAGACGACGCTGGGCTGCGACTCGTGGTGGTTGCCCAGGCCGCCCAGGCGGCTGGTGATGTCACCCGGCCTCAGCTTGCCGTCCTCGGTGGGGACGGTGATGAGCTTGACGCCGAGCAGCCGCTCCGCCGCTCCGGCCTCGTGGGTGGCGATGTGGGCGGTGTCCGGACAGATGATGGCGTCGTACCGGCCGAGCATGAGCGCCAGGCCGACCATGTTCGCGCCGGCTCCGTTGAGCACCGCGAAGCCTTCCGCCGCGTCCCCGAAGACCTCCTTGACGCGGCGCTCGAAGGTCGCCGTCCATCTGTCGTCCCCGTACGCCGGGGCGTCGCCGTGGTTGGCCGCCGTCATGGCGTCGAGGACGTCCGGGTGCACTCCGGCGTGGTTGTCACTGGCGAAGCTCTTGGGATACCTGGATTCGATCGGCACACCGCCAGGCTACTGAGCGGTCGTACGCGCCCGGTCGGCCGGAGCAGGGGGCGCGTCATGGGCCGTGGTGGGGGTCGACCGCGCCGGGTGTGCGGGAGGAGGTGACGCCGGGGAGGGGAGGCGTCGGTCCGCCCGGGATCAGTGGTGCGGCGGTGGAACGGCCCAGACGCGGGCGGAGTCCGGGAAGCGGTGAAGGGTGGCGGGAGCGCGACGTGATGGGAGGAGTCTCAGCGAGGGCTGCCGGTAGACGGTGGGGGAGTGCTGCGGTGGGTGGCCGCCGACCGGATGGCCGGCAGCCGGGTGGCCTCCCTTCAGGGGCGGGGGCGGGAGGCGGCGTTGCGGAGCAGCGTGGCGCAGACGTCGCCGAGGTCCTGGCCGGCGGACTCCACCGCCATCGGCAGGAGGCTCGTCTCGGTCATGCCGGGCGCCACGTTCACCTCCAGGAAGTGCGGCTGCCCGTCGGCGTCCACGATGAGGTCGGTACGGGAGACGTCGCGCAGCCCCAGCGCGGTGTGGGCCGTGACCGCCATCTCCGCACAGGCGGCCGCGGCCTCGGGAGAGAGGCGAGCCGGTGCGAAGAACTCGGTGTGCCCGGCCGTGTAGCGAGCGGCGTAGTCGTAGACGCCCTCGTCGGGCACGATCTCGACGGCGGGCAGCGCGATGGGCCCGCTGCCGAGGTCGACGATGGAGACCGCCACCTCGACGCCCTCGACGTACCGCTCGATCAGCGCCGTGTCGCCGTACGCGAAGCACCCCACCATGGCGGCCGGAAGCTCTTCGGCGGTGCGGACGAGGGAGGCGCCCAGCGCCGAGCCGCCCCGGGCGGGCTTGACGAAGAGGGGCAGCCCGAGGTGCTCCACGATGCGCCCCAGCACTGCGGTGGCGCCCAGGTCGTGGAACGTCTCCTTGGGCAACGTCACGGAGTCGGGGGTGCGCAGTCCGACCGAGCGCACGACGGCCTTGGCGGTGGGCTTGTCGAAGGCCACCCGGCACGCGTCGGGGTCGGCGCCGACGTAGGGCACGTTGAGCAGTTCCAGCACCGAGCGGATCGCCCCGTCCTCGCCCGCGCCGCCGTGGAGGGTGACGAAGACGGCGTCCGGCGGGTCGGCCAGGATCGACGGCACCAGCGACGCGTCCGTGTCGCGGGTCTCCACGTCGATGCCGGCGGCCCGCAGCACCTCGCTCACCCGACGGCCGGAGCGCAGGGACACCTCCCGCTCGTAGGAGAGGCCCCCTGCCAGCACGAGCACGTGCCCCACATCGCTCATCACATCTCCTCAGCCGATCGGACGCTGTCCAACGGTACCGGCGTGCGGGGGCGGGGGTGTACGCCAGCCCTGCGTGGTGGCGTCGCGAGTCGGGCGAGCTCGCCCGCCGAGAACGACGAGGCCGCCCCGCCACGCGCCGCCCCTGGTGTGTCTGCCCTCCGCGCGGTGTCCCCTCCGCGCGGTGTCGGGGAGCACGCCCGTCTGCCCGTGCGGTGTCCAGAGGACGTCTGCCTTCCCCCGCCGCCCCGGAGCACCGTGAGGGGTCGTCGGTCCGGAGCAGGTCTGGCTTGGTGGTGTGTCCGGAAGGGTCGACGCGAGGCGCTGCGGGTCAGGCGCGGCGCATGGCCGGGAGTTCCCGTCCCCGACGGTCAGAGCGGCCCGAGGGTCACCCAGCAGGGCGATGGTCGTGCTCATTCCAGCACATTCACGGGAAAGGGAACGGCCGGCGACCCCGAGGAGGGGGCGCCGGCCGTGCCGGGCGAAGGAAGGGTCAGGCCAGGTCGGGGCCGGGAGTGTCCACCCCGGCGTGGCCGCGTGTGCTGCCCGTGCCGAACGTGTCGCGGAGCTGGATCTCCTGTTCGATCACCCCGGACAGTCGTCGAACCCCTTCGCGGATCCGGTCGGGTTCGGGGTAGCAGTAGGACAGCCGCATCTGCCGGGCTCCGCTCCCGTCGGAGAAGAACCCGGTGCCGGGCACGAACGCCACCCGCTCGGCCACTGCCCGCGGCAGGATGGCCTTCGAGTCGAGCCCCTCGGGCAGGGTGGCCCAGACGAAGAACCCGCCCCCAGGGCGGGTCCAGGTGACCTCGGGCGGCATCAGCGCGACCAGGGCCTCCAGCAGCGCGTCGCGGCGCTCCCGGTAGAGCTCCCTGAACGTCTTGATCTGCTCCTGCCACGGCTGCGTGGCGAGGTACTGGCCCACGGCGAGCTGTGTGAACGAGGAGTGCGACAGCACGGCCGACTCCATGGCGAGCACCAGCTTGTCGCGGACGGCGTGTGGGGCCAGCGCCCACCCGACGCGGAACCCGGGGGCGAGCGTCTTGGAGAACGACCCCAGGTAGACCACACCGTCGGGGTTGTCGGCCCGCAGCGCGCGCATCGGCTCGCCGTCGAAGCCGAGGAGCCCGTACGGGTTGTCCTCGACGATGAGCACGCCGGCCCGCTGGCAGATGTCGAGCACCTGCTGGCGGCGGGCGAGGTTGAGCGTTACACCGGCGGGGTTCTGGAAGGTCGGGATCGTGTAGAGGAACTTGATCGGCGCCCCGGCGGTCTCCAGGGCGTAGATGGTCTGGGCCAGGGATTCGGGCACGATGCCCTGTTCGTCCATGGCGACATGTACGACTTTGGCCTGATAGGCGGCGAACGTGCCCAGGGCGCCCACGTACGAGGGCCCCTCGGCCAGCACCACGTCACCGGGGTCGATGAAGATGCGGGTGATGAGGTCGAGCGCCTGCTGCGACCCCACCGTGACGACGACGTCGTTGGCCCCGGCGTGGATTCCCTCCATCCGCATGACCTCGCAGATCTGCTCGCGCAGATGCGGATCACCCTGCCCTGAGCCGTACTGGAGCGCGACCGGGCCGCGCCTGGTCACCAGGTCGGAGACGAGCTCGCCGACCATGTCGAGGGGAAGGGCGGTGACGTACGGCATGCCGCCGGCGAGCGAGACCACCTCGGGCCTCGACGCGACGGCGAACAGAGCTCGGATCTCGGAGGCGACCATCCCGGTAGCTCGCGCGGCGTACCGATCGACGTAGGCGTCGATGCGCGACCCTTGGGTCGCGGGCGTCTGACCGTGATCCCGCTCATCCGTCACGGTCCACCTCCTAGGTGTCATGGAGACCTGGAATATCAGGTTACGCCAGTCGGACATGTCGCCCGTGACCGGGCTGACTGCCGTGGTGCCCGCTGGCGGCGCCGTCACTGAGCTACGATGCCAGCTGGGGACGCGGTTTTCCCGCGCTTTTCGGGTCGACGATAGGGGCCGTAGTTGTCGCGCCGGCTGGTCAATATCACCCTGGACAACCTTGACGATCTGCCGCGCCGCTGCCGCAGGTGCGTCTTCTGGGAGCTCGACCCCGTCAACGGAGAGCGGGCCGTCCAGTCGGGCGATCCTGGCCTGGAGAAGGAAGCGTGGATCTCCGCAACGCTGCTCGAATGGGGCAGCTGCGGCAAGATCGTGTACGTGGACGGGGTGCCGGCCGGGTTCGTGCTCTATGCGCCGCCGCTCTACACGCCGCGGTCGGTGGCGTTCCCGACCTCGCCGGTCAGCGCGGACGCGGTGCTGCTGATGACGGCGCACATCATCCCGGAGTTCTCCGGTGGCGGGCTGGGGCGCATGCTCATCCAGGGCGTGGCCAAGGACCTGACCCGGCGCGGGGTCAAGGCGATCGAGGCGTTCGGCGACCTGAAGTGGGAGGAGCCGAGCTGCGTGGTGCCGGCCGACTACCTGCTTTCGGTGGGGTTCAAGACGGTCCGCCCGCATCTGCGGTTCCCGCGGCTGCGGCTGGAGCTCAAGACAGCCGTGTCGTGGCGCGAGGACGTCGAGGTGGCCCTGGAGCGCCTCCTGGGCTCCATGAGCCCCGAACGCGCCCTGCGCCCCGTCTAGCGCCCCCGTGGCCCCGCGAGGTCAGGGGCTCCAGACCATCGTCCGCTGGTGCAGCCGCCGGCCGTCGTACCGGGCGCCGGGGACGAGTGGCGCCGGACCGTGCTCGGCGAAGCCCATACGGGTGAAGAATCGCACGGCCCGCGTGTTCTCGACCAGGGTCTGCAGGTGGCATCCGAGTGAGCCGGTCTCCTTGAGCCGATCGAGCCAGTGGCGCATCAGCCCGTCGGCCGCACCGGTGCCACGCGCTTCGCGCGCCACGTTGATGTGCAGGTGCGCGGGCCACCGGGGATCGTCGAAGTCGCCCGCGGTGGGCTGCTGCCTGAGCCTGGCCCACGCCACGTCGACCAGGGCGCGTGCGAAGAAGGCCACGGGCCGGGCACGGAACATCAGCCGGTGCTCCCTGATCGCCCGGCTCATACGCTCGCTTTCGCTGGGGAACGCCGAGCTGTCGGGACACCCCGCCAGGTAGCCGACGAGCGCCCCGCCGACCACGGCGAGGAAGAGCGAGTCGGGGGTCAGGTCCATGTAGGGCTCCAGGTAGACCGCCGCCTCGGACTCCACGTGCCCCCACAGCGACGCGGTCGGCGATCCCGCGCCTGCACGGGTGAACAGCTCACGCAGCTCGGCGCTGTCGGTCTCCTTGAACGTACGGATCTCCATCAGGTCCCCTTAACTGCGTATAATGTACTGTGTACAACGTACATTATTAGTGGGCGAAGGTGTAGTGGGATGACGGAGCTGCCACCGGTCGTGGCACGGATGTGGGGACGCGAGCCCGTCTCGCGCCGGGGGCCTCGACCGCGTCTGGACGTGGCGACGATCACGGCCGCCGCCATCGAGATCGCCGACGCCGACGGGCTGGCCGGGGTCTCGATGAGCGGCGTCGCCGCGCGGGTGGGCGTCGCGCCGATGGCGCTGTATCGGTACGTCGGCAGCAAGGACGAGTTGCTGGTCCTCATGGCCGACGGCGCCGTCCCCCCGCCGCCGGAGCGGGGCGAGCTGACCTGGCGCGCCTACCTGGTCGTGTGGACCCGGGCCAACCGCGACCTCCTGCTGCGGCGCCCCTGGCTGCTGTCCGTGCCGGGCGTCAACCCGCCCATGGGGCCGCGGCAACTGCGCTGGCTCGACCGTGCCCTGGACGCGCTCGCCGGCACCGAGCTCGACGACGGTGAGAAGTTCAACGTCGTCACCGCCCTCAGCGGCTACGCGCTGAGCGACGCCACGCTCGTGCACACGATGATGATCGGCGACCCGCGGCTCGACGACGCGGGGATCACGGGGGCCGCCGACTACGGCGAGGTGCTCGCCGAGGTGCTCGACCCCGAGGCGTACCCCGCGCTGTCGGCCATGATGCGCGCCGGGCTGCTCCGGACGTCCGAGGGCTGGACGGCGGACTCCGACTTCCTGTTCGGCCTCGACCTGCTGCTCGACGGCGTCGAGGCGTTGATCGCCCGGCGCGCGCCCCGGCCGGGCGGCTGAGCGGGCGGCCGGGCAGGCGGCCGTACGGGGCCTGGACACGCCGAAGCCCTCCTGCGCGCACGTAGGAGGGCTTCGGCGAACGGGTCTAGATGATGCCGTCGAGCTCGCGCAGCAGCATGGCCTTCGGCTTTGCGCCGATGATCTGCTTGACGACCTCGCCGCCCTTGAAGACGTTCATCGTCGGGATCTGGAGGACGCCGTAGTCGCGCGGAACCTGAGGGTTCTCGTCGATGTTGAGCTTGACGATCTCCAGCTTGTCGCCGTGGTCGCGGGCGATCTCCTCGAGGATGGGCGCGACCTGACGGCACGGGCCGCACCACTCGGCCCAGAAGTCGACCAGAACGGGCTTGTCGCTCTTGAGGACCTCGGCTTCGAACGTGGCGTCGGTTACTGCCTTCACGGTGCGCTCCTAACTTTCCTGGGCGGCCAGCCAGCGCTCGGAGTCGAGTGACGCCGAGCAGCCGGTGCCGGCCGCGGTGATGGCCTGACGGTAGGTGTGGTCGACGACGTCGCCGGCGGCGAACACGCCCTGGATGTTGGTGGCGGTCGAGGGGGAGGAGACCTTGACGTAGCCTTCGTCGTCGAGCTCTATCTGCCCCTTGACCAGCTCGGTGCGCGGGTCGTGGCCGATCGCGAGGAAGAGGGCGTCGGTGGCGAGCTCGCACTCCTCGCCCGTCTTGACGTTGCGCAGCTTGACCGCCTCCACCCGGGTGTCACCGAGGACGTCGGTCACCTCGCTGTCCCAGACGAAGCGGATCTTGTCGTTGGCGAACGCCCGCTCCTGCATGATCTTGCTGGCTCGCAGCTCGTCGCGCCGGTGCACGACGGTGACCATGCGCGCGAACCGGGTCAGGAACGTGGCCTCCTCCATCGCCGTGTCGCCGCCGCCGACGACCACGATGTCCTTGTTGCGGAAGAAGAAGCCGTCACACGTGGCACACCACGACACGCCACGGCCGGAGAGCCGCTTCTCGTTCTCCAGGCCGAGCTCACGGTAGCCGGAGCCCATCGCCAGGATGACGGACTTGGCGTAGTAGGTGTCGGTGTAGGTCTTGACGACCTTGGGGTTGGCCTCCAGGTCCACCTCGACCACGTCGTCCGCGACCAGTTCGGCGCCGAACCGCTCGGCCTGCTTGCGCAGGTTGTCCATGAGGTCGGGACCCATGATGCCGTCGGGAAAGCCGGGGAAGTTCTCCACGTCGGTGGTGTTCATCAGTGCACCACCCGCCGTGACGGAGCCCTCGAAGACCAGCGGCTTCAGCTCGGCGCGCGCGGAGTAGACGGCCGCGGTGTAGCCAGCGGGACCGGACCCGATAATGATCACGTTACGAACGTCGCTCAACGCTCCCACGCTGCCTTCCTCGTCTGCTGTTGCCAGTGGCGTCAACAGATCCTAGGCCGCCGCCATTCCCGGCCCCCACCCGCGACACCTCCGGAAACCGAAAGAGCCCGCCGAAGCGGGCTCTGACGTGGGGCGAAGGCGGCTACCAGCGGCCGATCGTCGGCTTGCGGAGGTTCTTGCACCTGAACGGATCGACGATGTCGAGCCGGATCTTCGCGGCGCCCTCACTCCTGCGCGAGGCCAGGATGACGGCCTCCTGACCGTTGTACTGGCCCTGGTCCACGGCGAAGATGGTGAGCTTCGTCCGGCTGGACACCCGGTCCACGCACTTGGCCACCTGCGCCTCGTCCTCCGAGGCCCCCTTGAAGATGGGGGCCGGGCCGAAGATGCCTTCGAGGGGCTGGCGCAGCTCGGCGTCGCTGTAGTTGTGGCCGCTGTCGGTGAGCGCGTACGGCCGCGCGGCCTTCTTCGGCACCCTGGTGGGCGTGGACGGCTGAGCGGCCTGAACCTGCTGCTGCCCGGCGCCACCCGAACCCGTGCCCGACGCGAGCAGCCCCGTCGAGACCACCGCCGTGCCGACCACGGCCGCGGCGGCCGCCGCGGCAACGGCGGGCATCGCCCACCGGCGTCGCCGGGACTCCCGCCGCTCGGTCAGCGCGGCCGGGACGATGGAGCCGTCGTCGGCGACCACCCCCAGGCGCACCGGCTCGGGGGCCTGCTCGGGCTCCTCGGCGGCCGGCGCCGGCACCGGCTCGGACACGCGCTGGAACACCGGCTCGTACACGGTCGCCGGCCGCTCCCACGGGGCGTCCCGCATGAGCTCGTCCCAGTCAGGAGTGTCCGCGAGGCCCACACCTCCCTTCCGGGACTCGGCCTCGGCGGCGAGCGCCTTGTCGATGCGCAGTGCGACACCCATCGGCATGGCCGGTGTGGGGGTCGCCGCGAGCACCTCGCGAACCGCTGCAAGATCTGCCAGTAGCTCCCCACACGGGTCGCATACCGCGAGATGGTCGCGGACCTGGCGGGCCTTGCCGGCGTCCAGGAGACCCTCGGCCAGATCAGCCAGGATGTCCAGATCGTAGTGCGTATCACCCGTCACGAAGTTCTGCTCCCTTCGCGGATGAGACGCGAGTGAAGTCGGAACGGTTCCGCAGATGCGAAAGAATTGGGGCGAGTTTCGCTCTTCCCCGGGCACAGCGGCTCTTCACCGTGCCGCTGGGCACCTCCAGCACCTGAGCTGCGTCTTCGACCGAATAGCCCATCATGTCGACGAGGACGAGGGCCGCACGCTGGTCGGCGGGCAGCAGCTTCAGGGCGGCCGAGACCTCCATGGAGACCTCGCGCTCGCCCGTCTGGTCGGGCATCGGCGTGTCGCGCTCGGCGGCCTCGATCAGCTCGTCGTCGGCGACCGGCCGGATGGACTTGCGGCGCATCCGGTCGAGGCAGGCGTTGACCACGATCCGGTGCAGCCAGGTGGTGACGGCCGCCTCGCCGCGGAACGTGGCGGCCTTGCGGTAGGCGGAGACGAAGGCGTCCTGCACGGCGTCGGCGGCCTCGTCGGGGTCGCCGAGAGTGCGCAGGGCGACGGCCCACATGCGGTCGCGGTGCCTCTTGACGATCTCGCTGAACGCGTGTGGATCCCCGTTGATGTGCGCGGCCAGCAGCTCGGCGTCGCTGACCGCCGGCCGTTCCGCGGATGAAGGTGTCTCGGGTGGGGAGTTCACAAGAGGGGTTCCTGAAATTATGCCGATCCGGGAGAGTGCACCACTACTTCATAGATGGTGCCATGAAACCCGCCCGTGTCCGCCGGAAGTCGCGTAAACCAGATCAAAACGTACTGACCGCTCGTGGCTTCCTCGGGCGTCAATGTGATCTTGCCAGACGCGTCCTTGTTGCGGGCAACGGTTTTCAGCGCGGACAACTCGGGCTTGTCGCCGACCTTGAGCTCCACGCCGGCTCCCGGCGCCTTCGACAGCGTCGCCACCACGTCGCTGATCTGCATGGACTTGCCCATGTCGAGCATCAGGCCCACGCCGTCCTTGAGGTTGCCGAACTCGGCGGTGTTGTAGTTGTCGGTCTTCCACAACGTGCCGGGCTTGCCGTCGAGGGTCAGTTCGGCGCCTTCGTTCTCCTCGTTGTCACCGAGCGGGTCGAAGGCGATGGCCTTCTTCGGCTTGACCGCCTGGGGTGCGGTCTTCGGGCTGGCGGAGCCGGCTGTCGGCGAGGTCTGCGCCTCCGGCGCGCCGGGGTTGCCCAGGCTGCGTCCGATCGTCCAGGCGCCCACGCCCACCGCGGCGATGACGAGCAGCACCACGACGGTCATCAGCGCCCGGTTGACCATGCCGCCGCGCGGAGCGGGCGCCGGGCGCTGCATGGTGGGGCGGTGCAGGGGGACGGCGGTGTGCCGGTCGGTGCCGGGCCCCTCGGAGGGCGACGCCACGGTGACCGAGGGCGGCGGCGAGTTGTAGGGCAGCGGGATCGGCATGGGCCTGGCCACGCCCGCCAGCGACTCGGCGACGTCGGCCGGGCTGGCCAGGGCCGGCTGACCCCGGCGCGACTCGGGCAGGCAGGCCCGGACGGTCACCGTGTCGAGATAGCTCGGCACCCCGGCGGTGACCTGGCGGGGAGTGCAGAAGTGCCCGTCGTCCATGGGGGCGGAGGGCAGGCCGTCCTCCTCCTCGTCACCGGGCCAGTGGCCGGTCAGCCCGGCGTAGAGGAGCCGGCCGAGCCCCTCTGCGTCGTCGAGCGCGGGCTGGTCGGTGGTCAGGCCGGACAGGGCCGCGTCGACGGCCACGCCGAGCACCTTGACCGTGTTGCCGGTCGTCCAGATCAGGTGGGACGGGCGCAGGCACAGGTGGTAGAGGTTGGCCTCGTGGGCGTGCGCGAGGGCCTCGGCCGCCTCGGCGACCAGCCCGGCCGCCCGCTCCGGGTCCAGCGGCCCCGCAGAGGCCAGGTCGGCGAGCGTGTCGCCGGTGACCCACTCGCTGACCACGTAGGAGCGGCCGTCGTCCTCGGCGGCGTCGAACACCTGGGTCAGGCGCGGGTCGGTGAGCCGGCTGGCGGCCCGGGCGGCCGTGACGACCTCGTGGACGCGGGGGAAGTCGGGGGAGAAGGTGAGGACGGCGACGGGGCGGGCGAGGATCTCGTCGATGGCCTTCCACAGGGTGGCGCCGTCGGACTCCGCGACGCGGTCTTCGAGCCGGAAGCGCTCGGCGAGACGGGTGCCGGGTTCGACCGCCGACGTGCTCACTGACCTACTCCGCTCGTGGGCGTGCTCATGACTCGTCTCACCTGCGTGGTGTCCCACGTAGGCACGCTATGCCGGGTGGATCCGCCCACGCCCCTCCTGCTTCCATTCGCGCGTGTGGCCACCATGGTAGTGCCGCGCCGGTCGGGCCCGCGTTCCTTACCGGCCTACCCGTCCGGCGACCATCCCAACGATCGAGTTCACCTCCGGGATGCGCATCCGGTGGGCGACACCCAGGTACAGCAGCATGCCGAGCCCGCCGCCGACCGCCAGGACGATCAGCGAGTTGACGAAGCCGAGCCCGCCGAAGATCATTTGTACCGCCCAGACCGAGGCCAGCGCCAGCGCGGCCGTGGGCAGCGCGGCGAGGTACATCCTGGTCAGCGCCCAGCCGATCTGCCAGCCGCCGAGCCCCTGGACGCGGCGGCTCGCCAGCCACCAGGCCGTCACCGCGCCGAGAGCATAGGCGACCGCGTAGGCGAAGGCCAGCCCCATCACGGTGTAGGCGAACGGCAGCACCAGGTACATGATCCACATGAGCAGCGCGTTCACCGCCGTCGTGGCCGCCCCGACGTACACCGGCGTGCGGGTGTCGCCGAAGGCGTAGAAGACGCGCAGCAGCAACTGGAAGATCGCGAACGGCACCAGCGCCAGGCCGTACACCTGCAGCACGTTGCCGATGTAGACGGCGTCCTGCACAGTCGTGACGCCGTGCGCGTAGATCGGCACGGTGATCGCCGGCCCGAGCACCATGAGCAGCAGCGACACCGGCACCATGATCGACCCGATCAGCCGCACGCTCGACCCGAACTCGCCGCGCACGTCGCCGAAGCGTTGCTCGGTCACCGCCCGGCTCATCCGCGGCAGCATGGCGGTGATCACCGAGACGCCGATGACGCCGTACGGGAGCTGGAAGAGCTGGAAGGCGAACGTGTAGGGCGTGATGCCGTGGCCGTGCACCGCGTCGCCCGCCGCGCTGGCGAGGTTGGTGGTCAGCATGAAGCCGAGCTGGGTGACGACCACGTAGCCGATCGTCCAGACGCCGGCCCGGCCCATCTCACCGAGCCGGGCGTTGCGCACGTCGAAGCGGGGCGTGAAGACGAACCCGGTCCGCCTCAGCGCGACGACCAGGACGGCCGCCTGTGCCACGATGCCCGCGGTGGTGCCGAGGCCGAGCAGGACGAGCTGGCCGTCGGTGATGCGGGAGACGTCGCCGCCCACGTCACCGGCCACCAGCGCGAAGACCAGCAGCACGCCGATGACCACGATGTTGTTGAGCACCGGAGCCCACATGGGCGCGGCGAAGCGGTCGCGGGTGTTGAGGATCGCGCCGGCCACCGCGCCGATGCCGAAGAACGCGAGCTGCGGCAGGATCAGCCTGGCCAGCAGCACCGCGACCTCGTACTTGCGGCTGCCGGACTCCCAGCCGGTCGTGTAGAGCTGGATGAGCAGCGGGGCCGCGAGCACGGCGAGCAGGGCCACGACGGCCAGCGCCACCGTGGAGATCGTGAGCAGGCGCTGCTCGTAGGCCCGGCCGCCGTCGGGGTCCTCCTTCTGCGCCCGGACGATCATTGGCACCACGACGCTGCTGAGCACGCCGAGCAGGAGCAGGTCGAGGATGCTGTAGGGGATGGCGTAGGCGACGTTGTAGGCGTCGCCCAGCGCGAAGGTGCCGATCGCGTACGCCAGCACCATGGTCCGCACGAAGCCGGTGACCCTCGACACCATGGTGCCCGCCGCCATGACGGCGCTGGCCCGCAGCATGCGGCTCATACGGTCTCACTTTCCCGTGTCCTGGCGGCCCGCGCGAGCCGTCGCTGCGATCTGCGCCTGAGCACCCTCGTCACCACCGCGGCCATCATCACCGTCAGCGCCGCGCCCACGATCACCAGGGCGACTCCGGTGTAGCCCGTGGTCCGGATGGTCAGCTTGACGGGCTTGCCGTACGGCCGGCCGTCGGACGTCTTGAGCTGCACGGTGACCGTGGCGTCGCCGCTGCCCCTCGGCGAGGCCGTCAGCGGGACCTGCAGGGTGCCGCTCTGCCCGTCGCCGCCGATCACCAGCCGGTTGGACGGCTGGGGCTCCACCCGCAGCAGCCTGGGGTTGTTGGAGGTGACCTCGACGTCGACCGTCACCTGGGCCGGCATGGTGTTCTTGACGCTGATGGGGACCACCCCGTTGGACCCCGCCAGGGTGAGTAGCCAGTCGGGGTCGGCCCCGGTGATCGACACCTTGTTCATGGTGGCCTGCACCTTGCCGTCGACCAGTTTGGTCACCGCGCGTCCGGCCCGGGTCTGGTTGCGCCAGGCCGAGGAGGCGGACCGCAGCACGGCGGCGTCGAAGGACGAGACCCGCTTGTCGGTCGTGATGAGTGAGGTGAGCTGCGCCTTCTCCCAGGCGGTCTTGACCGGGGTGAGGTATTTGGCGCCGAGCTCCTCCTTGCGGTCGGCGTCGGTGTAGGTCAGGCCGGCCCGCGGCACCCGCGTCTTGGCGGGCTTGACCGAGTCGAGCGGGGTGAGCGTCAGCCAGGGCAGGCCGCCCGCGGTCTTGAGCAGGCCGGAGACGAGCGTGGGGTTGGGGTCCCAGCGTCGTGACGGCGCCACGACGAGCGAGCGTGGCGCGGTCTGGCCGGGCTCGGCGGCGATCATCGCGGTCTCGGCGATGAAGCGCTGCTTGCTGAGCACCGTCGAGGACGACGCGCCGGGCTCGAACGCGCGGCTCAGCACGGGGTCGGCGACGAGCGCGGTGACGGGCCCGTTGACGGTGTCGAGCGTCGTGGCGGCGTCCGGGGTGACCGTGACGGGCGTCTGGAGCGGCAGGTTGGTCGAGTTGAGCAGGACCTTGCGCACCTGGGCGGAGCCCTTGCCGACGGCGAGCGCGTCGAGGGCGTCGGCGTCGATCCGGCCGGCCGCCGGCCAGTTGACGGCCGCCTGCACGCCGGGCTTGAGCAGCTCACCGGCCTTCTGGGCGCCCAGCTCCAGCGCCCTGCCGGTCAGCGCGTCGAGCCCCTGGTGGACGAGGGCCGTGACGTCGGGGTCGGCGTACGGCGTGGCCACGACGGGCGAGGTGGCCAGGGCCGAGCGCATGTCGGCCAGCCACTGCGCCGCCTCGGGGCTGGCCGGCCTGGTCGCCTCGCCGTTCTTGGCGGTGACGCGGTAGCCCTTGACCATGGCGTTGGCGTCGTCGAGCAGCGACGGCTCGACGAACCAGGTGACGGTCTTGGGCGCCGTCTTGGCGATGCGCGCCAGGTCGGCGAGCCGGCCCTTGCCGGTCAGCGCGGCGCTCAGCTCGTCGTCGGCGAAGGTGCCGTCGTCGGCGCGGTGCGGCTGGTCGATGACGGGCAGCACGACGGCCAGCCGGTTGCGCGGGAGCTTGGGCTGGGTCGGCGGCGCGTAGGTGAGGAACGTGCGCTGCACGGCGAGCCGGCGCCAGCCCTGCTGCTGCACCTCGACCGCGATGGGGTAGGCGCCGAACGACGCGAGCTGGAGCTGTGCCGGGGTGAGGGTGAACTCCCACGGCGTCGAGGCCCCGGCGGCCAGCGTGGGGATGGAGACGCTCGACTGGCTGGAGACGCTGCCCGGGAGTGTCGCGTCGGTCTGGTCGGCCTGGTAGGTCTCCAGCGCGGCCCGGTCGGCGAAGCGCTGGGGGGCGTAGCGCAGCCGGACCAGGAGCTGCGGGAGTTCGGCGCCGGTGTCGTTGCGGATCGTGCCGGAGATCTTGATGACGTCGGCCTGGCCCTTGGCCCACTCGGGCGTGATGGCCGACACCGTGAGGGTGAGCCCCTGGCGGGCGCTCACCGCGGTGTTCACGGTGGTGCTTGTGGTGCTCACGGCGGTGCTCGTACGGGTCGTGGCGGCAGCCGTGCCAGGCGTCGTCGCGACCATGGGCGCGAGCGACGCGATGGACAGAACGGCGAGCAGCGTGGCCTTCCGGATCACGCGTCCGCCCGGGCAGGAGTACGGCGCACGCCCGCAATGGTACGGGCTCAGTGCCGCGACGCGACCGCCACGCGGGGTCCTTTGGGGCGGGGGATCCTCAGGTCCACGATCTTGCCGGGCAGCATGGACAGCAGGTCGAGGGCACGGATGCGGAGCGCGGTGTGTCGTTCGCCGGTGGCCGTGAAGATCGGCTCGGAGTCGGGCTGGAGGCGGTCGTCGATCAGGATCTGGAGCTGGTCGGGCAGCAGGAGCGGGCAGACCAGCCCGGCGGCGTAGTCGGTGGCGGAGTTGACCGCGAAAGCGGAGGCCGGGCGGACCCCGCGGACGCCCAGCAGCCCTCCGACGACCCCGGGCAGCGGCTGCGCCGCCACGGTCGAGACGATGGCGACGACCTGCTCGCCCATCCTCCCGGTGACCTCGAACGCCGTCACGGCCACGCACCTGCCGGGCGGCGCGGAGACGGCCTCGGGCAGCTCGTCCGCGCCTGTGATGGGACGCGGAAGGCGTACGATCTCATGGTGGACCTGGTGTGCGAGGAGCCAGCGGTGGATCGCGAGGGCGTCCTTCATAACACGCTCCTTCGTTCCTTGGCCCCCGACGGTCCTGTTTGACCGACGGTAACCCGGACCTCAGGTGGCCCGGGGGATATGTTCCGGAATCGAAGGACCTACCCAGCTTGTCCGATTCAAATCTGACCGACAACCAGCAGCGGGCCATGACTGACCTGTTCCGCAAGATCGCCCCCGTCGCCGACGAGCTCGGCCGGCTCTTCGCCGACCAGGGCCACGAGCTCGCCCTGGTCGGCGGCCCCGTGCGCGACATCCTCCTCGGCCGCGTCGGCAACGACCTCGACCTGACGACCGACGCCCGCCCCGAGCGGGTCCTCGAACTCGTCCGCGACTGGGCCGACTCGGTGTGGACGATAGGCATCGACTTCGGCACGGTCGGGGTGCGCAAGGGGAGCTGGCAGATCGAGATCACCACCTACCGGAGCGAGTCCTACGACCCCAAGTCGCGCAAGCCCGAGGTGATGTACGGCGAGACGCTGGAGGCCGACCTGGAACGGCGCGACTTCGCGGTCAACGCGATGGCCGTGCGCCTGCCCGGCCACGAGTTCGTCGACCCCTACGGCGGCCTGAAGGACCTGGGCGGGCGGCGGCTGCGCACGCCCGGCACCCCCGAGCAGTCCTTCGGCGACGACCCGCTGCGCATGCTGCGCGCGGCCCGGTTCGCCGCCCAGCTCGGCTTCTCGGTGGAGCCGGCCGTGGTCGAGGCGATGACCGCGATGGCCGAGCGCATCGAGATCGTCTCCGCCGAGCGGATCCGCGACGAGCTCGACAAGCTGATCTGCGGCGTGCACCCCCGCGAGGGCCTGCGGCTGCTGGTCGACACCGGCCTGGCCGCCCACGTGCTGCCCGAGCTGCCCAAGCTCCGTCTGGAGATCGACGAGCACCACCGGCACAAGGACGTCTACGAGCACACCCTGACCGTGCTCGACCAGGCCATCGCCCAGGAGGAGGACGGCAACGCCGACCGGGTCCTGCGCTGGGCCGCGCTCCTGCACGACATCGGCAAGCCCAAGACGCGGCGGCACGAGCCGGGCGGGCGCGTCTCCTTCCACCACCACGAGGTGGTCGGCGCCCAGCTGACCAAGAAGCGCATGACGGAGCTGCGCTTTCCCAAGGACGTCGTGGCCGACGTGTCGCGGCTGGTGGAGCTCCACCTGCGCTTCCACGGCTACGGCTCGGGGGAGTGGACCGACAGCGCGGTGCGCCGCTACGTGCGCGACGCCGGCCACCTGCTCAACCGCCTGCACAAGCTCACCCGGGCCGACTGCACGACGCGCAACAAGCGCAAGGCCGCCGCCCTGTCGCGCACGTACGACCAGCTGGAGCAGCGCATCGCCAGGCTGGCCGATGAGGAGGAGCTGGCCAAGATCCGGCCGGAGCTCGACGGCAACGAGATCCAGCGGGTCCTCGGCGTCGGGCCGGGCCCGATCGTGGGCAAGGCGTACAAGCACCTGCTCGACCTTCGCCTCGACAAGGGCGTCATCGGCAAGGAGGCGGCCACCGAGGCGCTGCTCGACTGGGCGCGCGACAACGGCGTGGCGGCCTCCTGACGGCCGCCCGCCGGGTCGGTCGGTCGGGCCGGGCGGCCGGGTCGGGCGGTCGGGCGAGGCGGCCAGGTCGGGCGGCCGGGTCAGGCCGAGTGGACGCGGGACCTGGTGATCATCCGGTAGGCCATCGCCGCCACCGGGTAACCCACCGCGATGATCGCCACGGCCAGGTAGGACTTGCCGTCGGCCGGCAGGATCGCCGCCGAGAGCGCCGCGGCCAGCACGTACATGCCGTTGAACAGCATGTCGTAGACCGAGAAGGCCCGGCCCAGGTAGGCGTCCTCCACGTCGCGCTGCACGGTGGTGTCGGCGCAGATCTTCACGCTCTGCCCGGCGACGCCCAGCACGAAGCCGGCCGCGGGCAGCCCCCACTCCTGGAACGGCATCACCAGCGCGCCGGCCAGCACGCCGGCCGAGGCGAGGGCGATCGTCACCCACCGCTCGATCGTGAACCGCTCCGTCGCCCACGGCGTGATCAGCACCGCGACGAAGTAGCCGACGCCGGAGGTGGCCACGACCAGGCTGAGCCCGCGCAGGGCCGCGTCGGCGTCGCCGTCGGTGAAGTAGTAGCGGAAGAGGATGATGCCGAGGGCCGTCGCCATGCCGTACAGGAACCGGTGCGCGGCCATCGCGCCCATCGTGGCGGCGGCGATGCGGTGGCCCGCCAGGTGCCTGACGCCGTCGGCCAGGCCGACGACGACGTTGCGCACCGCCTCGCGCGCCTGCGGCCGGTCGGGGTCGTAGGACGGGCCGAGCAGCGAGCGCTCCATCGTGCGGGCGATCAGCGCGCTCAGGCCGAACACCACGCCGGAGGTGACCAGCAGCAGCGCCGTGCCCGCGTCGTCGCCGCCGAGCACTTCGCGCATCCCGATCGCCACGCCCGCGCCCACGAACGTCAGGACGGTGCCCGACGTCGGCACGACGGCGTTGGCCGCCATCAGCCGGTCGGCCGGCACCACGTGCGGGAGCGAGGCGCCGAGCGCGGCCAGGAAGAACCTGTTGACGCCCAGCACGCCCAGCGCGGCGGCGTAGAAGAACGCGTCCGGCATGTCGGCTGCCACCAGGGCGGCGGTCGCCAGCAGGAGCGCCCCGCGCACGATGGGCGCGACCACCAGGATCTGCCGCCGCGACCAGCGGTCGATGAACACCCCGACGAACGGGCCCAGGACGCTGTAGGGCAGCAGCAGCACGGCCAGCCCGGCCGCCACGGCCAGCGCGGTCGTCTGCTTCTCGGGGTTGAAGAACGCGAATCCTGTCACCCCGAACTGGAAGATCCCGTCGGAGAACTGGGACACCAGCCGGGTGCCGAACAGCCGGCGGAAGTCCCGGCCCTGCAGGACCACGCGGAGGTCGGCGACGAAGGACACGCAGCCAGCCTAGCCCGGCGCCCGCCCGGTCCGGCTCGCAAGAGGTTGGCGCCGCAGGTTGCGCATCGCGGTCCACAACACACTCATGATCACGTACGCTTCACAGCGTGACGTCTGATGAACTCGTGGTGCTCGTCGACGACGACGGCCACGCGATCGGCACCGCGCCCAAGGCGTCGGTGCACGGTCAGGAGACTCCGCTCCACCTGGCGTTCTCCAGCTATGTCTTCGACCGTGACGGGCGTGTCCTGCTCACCAGGCGGGCCGCCCACAAGGTCACCTGGCCAGGCGTGCTGACCAACAGCTGCTGCGGCCACCCTCTGCCCGGCGAGCCGCTCGACCACGCGGTCGGTCGCAGGCTCTCCTACGAGCTCGGGCTGCCGCCGGCGCCCGCCGACCTGATCCTGCCGACCTTCGCCTACCGCGCCGTGATGGCCAACGGCGTCGTCGAGCACGAGCTGTGCCCCGTCTACCGCGTCACGGTGGACGGCCCGGCGGTGCCCAACCCGGAGGAGGTCGGCGAGACGCTGTGGATGCCGTGGGAGGAGTTCGCCGGCGCGGTGCTCCGGGGCGAGCTGGTCATCTCGCCGTGGTGCGCGGAGCAGGTGGCGCTTCTCGTGAAGCTGGGCCCCGACCCCATGGACTGGGCCCCGGCCCCGGAGTCGGACCTCCCCCCGGCCGCCCGCGTGGCCTCCTAGCGGGTGGACGTGACCGGCCCCGTGGGCGGGGCCGGTCGCCGACGCGAACCGGTCAGCGCTCCACCTCGCCGCGGATGAACTTCTCGACGTAGTCGCGCGCCTCGTCGTCGGAGTACTGGACGGGCGGCGACTTCATGAAGTAGGACGAGGCGCTGAGGATCGGGCCACCGATGCCCCGGTCGAGGGCGATCTTGGCGGCCCGGACAGCGTCGATGATGATGCCGGCCGAGTTGGGCGAGTCCCACACCTCGAGCTTGTACTCCAGGTTGAGCGGGGTGTCGCCGAACGAGCGGCCCTCGAGGCGGACGTAGGCCCACTTGCGGTCGTCGAGCCACGGGACGTGGTCCGACGGGCCGATGTGCACGTCGGCCTTGCGCATCTCGTGCGGGATCTGCGAGGTGACCGACTGCGTCTTGGAGATCTTCTTGGACTGGAGGCGGGTGCGCTCCAGCATGTTCATGAAGTCCATGTTGCCGCCGAAGTTGAGCTGGTACGTGCGCAGCAGCTCGACCCCTCGGTCCTCGAACAGCTTGGCCAGCACGCGGTGCGTGATCGTGGCGCCGACCTGCGACTTGATGTCGTCGCCGACGATCGGCACGCCGGCCTGGGTGAACTTCTCGGCCCACTCGGGGTCGGAGGCGATGAAGACCGGCAGCGCGTTGACGAACGCCACCTTGGCGTCGATGGCGCACTGGGCGTAGAAGCGGTCGGCCTCCTCCGAACCCACCGGCAGGTAGGAGACGAGGACGTCGGCGCCGCTCTCGCGCAGCACCTTGACGACGTCCACGGGCTGCTCGTCGGACTCCTCGATGATCTCGCGGTAGAACTCGCCGAGGCCGTCGAAGGTGTGGCCGCGCTGGACGGTCACCCCGGTGGGCGGCACATCGGCGATCTTGACGGTGTTGTTCTCGCTGGCGACGATCGCCTCCGAGAGGTCACGTCCGACCTTCTTGGCGTCCACGTCGAAGGCGGCGACGAACTCGACGTCACCCACGTGGTACTCACCGAACCGCACGTGCATCAGGCCCGGCACCCGTACGTCCGGGTCGGCGTCCCTGTAGTAGTGCACGCCCTGGACCAGCGACGCCGCGCAGTTGCCGACACCGACAATGGCCACGCGAACCGAACCCATCGCACATGCTCCCTTACTCATCAGTTGACGTGGTGTCCTTATCGGGCTCTTGCGAGGCCCGTCTCTCCGTCGCGATCAGCTCGTTCAGCCAACGCACCTCGCGTTCGACCGACTCGAGACCGTGACGCTGCAGTTCGAGCGTGTAGCTGTCGAGGCGCTCCCTCGTGCGCGCCAGCGCGGTGCGCACGCTGTCGAGCCGCTCCTCCAGACGGCTGCGGCGGCCTTCGAGGATGCGCAGGCGCACCTCGGCCTCCGTGTGCCTGAAGAACGCGAAGTGGACGCCGAAGCTCTCGTCCTCCCACGCGGACGGCCCGGCCTGGGTGAGCAGCTCCTGCAGACGCTCCTTGCCCTCGGCCGTCAGCTTGTAGACGATCTTCGATCGGCCGCCCACGATCGTGGTGGGAGCCGGCTGCTCCTCGGCGATGAGGCCCTGCGCGAGCAGTGATCGCAGGCAGGGGTACAGCGACCCGTACGAGAACGCACGGAACATCCCCAACAGGGCGTTGAGTCGTTTGCGCAGCTCGTAGCCGTGGAGGGGCGTCTCATGCAGCGACCCGAGCACGGCCAGCTCCAGCACTCTGCCCTGCCCGCTGGCCACGGGAACCGCCCCCTCTCGCGTCGATGTATCGGACCGATACATCCCGAGGATACGTCTGTTCGGTATATCGCCGCAATCAGCGACTTCGCCAAGTCGTTGGGAGGAGTGGGCAAAAAGCCGTAGTCTGGCGCTCATGTGGTCACAGAGAAAGGTGGTGGACGTCGCCCTCGCGAAGATCGCGACGGTCCGCATCCCGCGTGCCCGGCACGCGGACGTCTGTGACGCACAACCCCGCCTCCCAGAGGCACCGCGCCGCGTCGGCGCGCCGCCCGCACGCCTCTGCCCCGTGCGCGCGCATGCGAACGCCACAGAGGCCATCAAAGTCCGGGGGTCACGGTCAGCACGTCATGCCGGTCCGGCAAAGGTCGCGTCAGAGCCCGTCAAGATGGTTCATGATGACGACGAGCACCGTGTGTGCGCCGTCGAGGTCTGCCAAGGTCGCTCGAGCGACCACCTGACGGTCTCGTTCGTCCTCGGCAACGGACCACCGGACCTCGCCGGCCGATTGTGAAGATCCGAGGACGGCGGGGCGTCGCACGCCCCATCCGCCGTGCTATCCGACGACGATGCGAGGACGTGTGAGTTACACCAGCAACGAAGGGACGGCCCGCCCGGGGAGGCGCCGTCGCTCCGGCTCATCCCGTTCCGTTCCCTACGGGGACGCGCCGCAAACCGCCGACGCCGGCTGGAGCGCGTCGGCGGAGCCACCACGTCGTCCGGAAGCCGCCTACGAGGAGACCGGCGCGATGGTCGCGCAGTCGTACGAGCCGGAGCCCGCCGCGCCGGCCGCCCGCCAGCGCCCGCAGCGGCGGCGCGCCGATCAGGACACACGCGCCCGCGGTGACCAGGAGACCGTCGTCAGCGAGATGCCACGCAGGGCCCGGGGTCGCGGTTCGGGCAGCGGCCCCGCCGGGCCCGGCGGCCCGGGCGGGCCGGACCGGCCGCGCGGCGGAGGCGGCGGGGGCGGCGGTGACAAGCCGAAGTGGCGCCGGTTCCTGCCGAGCTGGAAGCTCGTCATGGCCGGTTTCGTGGTCTTCTCGGCCGGCATCTTCGGCATGATCGCCGTCGCCTACGCCAACATGCCGGTGCCCACGGAGGACCAGACCCAGGACTCCGTCGACGACCAGGGCAGCGTCATCTACTACGACGACAAGAAGGTGCTGGCCAAGCTGGGCGTCAAGCGCACCCCGGTGAAGTACGAGCAGATCCCCAAGCACGTGCAGGACGCGGTGGTCGCCGCCGAGAACGGTTCCTTCTGGGAGGACTCCGGCATCTCGTTCCCCGGCATGGTGCGGTCGGTGTTCAGCACGGTCTCCGGCACGCAGGTGCAGGGCGCCTCCACCATCACCCAGCAGATGGCCCGCAACTACTACGACGGGCTGTCCCAGGAGCGCACCGTCGAGCGCAAGCTCAAGGAGATCTTCGTCGCGGTCAAGCTGAACAAGCAGCTCAAGAAGGAACAGATCCTCACCCAGTACCTCAACACCATCTACTTCGGCCGGGGCGCCAACGGCATCGGCGCGGCGGCCGAGGCCTTCTTCAAGAAGAAGGTGGAGAACCTGACGCCCGAGCAGGGCGCCTACCTCGCCGGCCGCATCCAGAACCCCGACACCTTCGACAAGGCCGAGGCCAAGGGCGACCTGGGGCCCACCGAGTTCCGCTACGACTACGTGCTGCGCGAGATGGCCAAGCTCGACCCCGCCAAGTACGGCAACCTGGGCGCCAAGTCGCCGACGGCCCCCAAGCTGGCGAAGGTCAGCAACCGCGACTACTTCGCCGGTCTGTCCGGCTACATGGTCCAGGTCGTGCTCAACGAGCTGAAGACCCGAGGGATCAGCCGTGAGGACATCGACAAGAACGGCTACAAGATCTACACGTCGCTGAACAAGCGCCTCATGATCGCCGCGAAGAGCGCGGTGAACCAGCACACCAAGAGCATGTCGCCGGAGATCCAGGTCACCCTCGCGGCCGTCGACCCGCGCACCGGCCGTATCCGCGCCTTCTACGGCGGCGACGACTACTCCAAGGACTACTGGAACGACGCCTTCCTGTCGCGCAAGCAGGCGGCCTCGGCGTTCAAGCCGTACGTGCTGGCCGCGTGGCTCGACTCCGGCTACAGCCTGCGCAGCTACGTGCCGGCCAAGGGCCCGGTCAAGCTGGAGGGCACCACGCCGATCGACAACGACCACGCCTCCAGAGCCTCGGCGGTCGACGTGCTCACCGCGACGGCCGACTCCATCAACACCGCGTACGCGAAGATGGGGGAGAAGGTCGGCCTCGACAAGGTGATCGACATCGCCTCGAAGGCCGGCCTCAACAAGGACTGGCTGGAGAAGACCCGCGACAACCAGCACTACCTGCTCACCATCGGCTCCAGCGAGGTGACCGCCGTCGAACAGGCCGGCGGCTACTCGATCTTCGCCAACGAGGGCAAGCACATCCCCAACCACGTCATCACCCGGATCGAGGGCAAGGACGGCAAGCTCAAGTTCCCCGAGCTGAAGACGGCCACCAAGGTCATCTCGCCCGAGGCCGCCGCCGACGCCACCGCCGCCCTCCAGGCCGTGGTCAAGCAGGGCACCGGCACCGGCGCCGCGCTCTACGACCGGCCCGTCGCCGGCAAGACCGGCACCAACAACAACAACAAGGAAGCCTGGTTCGTCGGCTTCACCCCGCAGCTCTCGAGCGCGGTCGGCATGTTCCGGCAGGAGTGCCGGACCAAGACCGGGAAGGTCGTGCCGCCGAAGAACGACATCTGCCCGGTGACCAGGGGCAAGAGCACGCGCTACAACGACCAGAACCCCTACAGCACGCCGTACGAGGTGCCGCTCGGCACCGGATTCCAGGGCGGCAGCTACTCCGCGGCCATCTGGAAGACCTTCATGACCGAGGCGATGAAGGGTCAGAAGGTCGAGCAGTTCCCCGAGCGGGTCGACTCCGGCATCAGCGAGGACCTCGCGCCCAAGCCCGTCCCCACGCCGACGGCCACCAAGGATCCGCTCGACGAGGAGAACCTCGACTCCGACTGCGAGATCGGCCCGTGTGACGACGGCGAGATCATCACGATCGACCCCAACGAGATGGGCACCATCGAGGACGGCGACGGCAGCGTGCTCGGCGGCGGCGCCCTCGGCGACGGCGAATACGTCTATCCCGAGCCCACGCCCGCGCGGCGCGAAACCCGGTGAAGGCGGTCACCGAGGTGCGCCCGCCGCTGATCGCGCGGGCCGTGCCCTACCTGCCCCTGGGGCTGTTCGTGGCCCTGGGGGCGAGCCTCGCCTACGTCTTCCGGCTGCCCTGCAGGACCGGCGGCTGGAACGACCAGACCACCGTCTACACCAACTTCTGCTACACCGACATCTTCCCCCTCTACTTCGACCGGCAGCTCGCGGCGGAGAACCCCTACTTCGCGCAGGTGCCCTTCGACAAGCACGTCGAGTACCCGGTGGTGCTCGGCGAGGTCATGCAGGTGTTCGCCTGGATCGCCCGCCTGCTCAGGCCGGGCCCCCCTCGCCTGGTGGAAGGCGTCCAGGCACCCCTGTTCTACGACTTCACGGTCGTCTTCCTCGGCGTCTGCCTCGTCGCCGGCGTGCTGCTGATGGCCGCGGTGGCCGGGCCGACCCGGCGCTGGGACGCCCTGTGGTACGCGCTGGCCCCGTCGGTGATCCTGGCCGCGTACATCAACTGGGACTTCGTCGCCGGGGCCCTGTCCATGGGCGTGCTGCTGGCCTGGGCGCGCAAGCGGCAGGTGCTGGCCGGCGTGCTGCTCGGGCTGGCGATCGCGACGAAGTTCTATCCGCTGATGTTCGTCGGGGCGCTGTTCCTGCTCACGCTGCGCACCGGGCGCTGGCGGCCGTTCCTCGTGACGATGGGCGCGGCCGTGGCCGCCTGGCTCGTGGTGAACGTGCCGTTCATGGTGCTGGCCTGGGACGGCTGGCGCCGGTTCTACGTGTTCTCGCAGGACCGCGGCGTCGACTGGGGCTCGCCGTGGCTGTTCTTCCAGAACAAGGGCTGGCCGGTGCTCGGCGACATGGACGTCAGCACGCTCGGCATGGCGTCGCTGCTCCTGCTGTGCGTGGGCATCGCCGTGCTCACGCTGGCCGCCCCGCGCCGGCCGCGGCTCGCCCAGATCTGCTTCCTCGCGCTGGCCGCGTTCATGATGACGAACAAGGTGTGGTCGCCGCAGTTCGTGCTCTGGCTGGTGCCGCTGGCCGTGCTGGCCAGGCCCAACTGGAAGCCGCTCGCGCTGTGGCAGGTCGCCGAGGTGTGGTACTTCTTCGCGATCTGGCTCTACCTGCTCGGCCAGCCGCCGCTCGACCGCGACGACCTGGGCATCGGTGACGACACCTACTTCACCGCCGTCTGGGGCCGCGTCATCACGATCGGCATCATGATGGCGTTCGTGGTCCGCGACATCCTGCGCCCGCACAAGGACCTCGTCCGGCAGGGCGACGTCGACGACCAGGGCGGCGGCGTCTTCGACGGGGCGCCCGACCGGTTCACGCTGGCCCCCGCCACCCGGTGATCACCCGCTCGGCCGATCGCGACGCCCTGCTGCTGTGGCTGGCCTCGCGGGCCGGGCTGGCGGTCGCCACGGTGCTCGGGGTGGCCCTGCACGACTACGTCGGCAGGTGGAAGCAGTGGGACGCGGGGCTGTTCGTCACGATCGCCCGGTACGGCTACGACGGCGATCCGGCAGCCCCGCCCGACGCGGGGCTGCCCGCCTTCTTTCCCGGCTTCCCGATGGCGCTGCGGCTGGTGCACCTCGTGGTCCCCGACTGGACGGCGGCCGGGCTGCTCATCTCGCTGGTGGCCGGGGCCGTGGCCATGGTGGCCCTGGCCCGGCTGGCCGAGCTGGAGGGCGCCTCCGGTTGGATCGCCGTGCTGGGACTGCTGCTCTGCCCCACGGCCGTCTTCCTGACCGCGGGATACAGCGAGTCGCTCTTCCTGGCGTTCGCGATCCCCGCGTGGCTGGCCGCCCGGCAGGGCCGCTGGCCGCAGGCCGTCCTGCTCGCCGCCGGCGCCTCCTGCGTGCGGATCACCGGGCTGTTCCTGGCGGTCGCGCTGGTGGCGGAGTTCGTCACGGGGCCGTCGCGGGGCTCCGCCGTACGGGCCTCGTGGCGGCAGGCGCCGTGGCTGCTCGTGCCGTTCCTGCCGTTGGTGGCGTACTCGGCCTTCCACCACACCCGGTCCGGCAACTGGTTCGCGTGGAAGGACGCCCAGGAGGCCGGGTGGGGGCGTGAGCTGGTGTGGCCGTGGAAATCCTGGAGCACCACGTGGAGCGCGGCCCAGGGCGCCGACGACTTCGCCGTGGCCTTCCGCATGGAGATCGCCGGCGCGGTCGTCGCCGTGCTGGTGCTGGCCTGGCTGGCGGCGCTGGGCCGGTGGAGCGAGGTGGTCTACACCGGGTTACAGGCCGGGGCGCTGATGACCTCGGCGTACTACCTGTCGATCCCGCGCTCGCTGCTGCTGTGGTTTCCGTTGTGGGTGGCGCTCGCCCGGCTGGCCACCGCGCGGCGGTGGGTGATCGTGGTGTACGCCATGGTGGCGGGGCCGCTCATGGTGCTGGGCACGCTGCGCTTCCTGAGTGGCGCCTGGGCCGGCTGACCTTCCTACCCACTTTCGCGGATCAGTAATCCAGGGAAGTTATCCACAGGCTGTGTGTTTTCCCTACAGGTTCTTCCGCAGGAACGCGATGTCCTCGGCCTGACCCTCGCCCGGCGTCTCCACCACGATCGGCGCCCCGGCGGCCCGGCACACCGCGAGGATCAGCTCCGGGTCGATCCGCCCCTTGCCCAGGTTGGCGTGCCGGTCGGCGCCGGAGTCGAACGCGTCGCGCGAGTCGTTGCAGTGCACCAGGTCGATGCGCCCGGTGATCGCCTTGACCCGGTCGACCAGGTCGACGAGCTCCTCGCCGCCCGCGTGCGCGTGGCAGGTGTCGAGACAGAATCCCACGTCGAAGCCGTCGAGCGCGTCCCACAGCCGGGCGATCCGGTCGAGCTTGCGTGCCATCGCATTGCCGCCGCCCGCGGTGTTCTCGATCAGCACCGGGATCGGGGACTCCAGCCGCTCGAACACCTTGCGCCAGTTGTCGAAGCCGGCCTGCGGGTCGTCGTTCTTGTTGACGTGGCCGCCGTGCACGATCAGGCCCTTGGCGCCGAGCCCGGCCGCGGCCTCCAGGTGCTGGGCGAGCAGCTTGCGGCTGGGGATCCTGATGCGGTTGTTGGTCGTGGCCACGTTGATCAGGTAGGGCGCGTGGACGTAGACGTCGAGGCCCTCCACCGGCCGGGCCGGGAGCACGGGCTTGTCGTAGCCCTGCGGGTCGCCGAGGAAGAACTGCACCACCTCGGCGCCGACCTCGGCTGCGTGGGCGGCGGGGTCGTCCTGACCGACATGAGCTCCGATGCGCACCATGCCATCGAGCCTATCCGTTTGCCGGGGCCGTACCGGGGCAGTCGCACGCCACCCCCCGAACGAGGAGAACGAGATGTCCCGCTGGCGCGTGCGCTCCTTGGTCTTCCTGGTCTACGTCGCGATCGGCGTCTATGTGGCGTGGGCGTACGACTACATCACCCCGGCCGTCCTGAGGGACTTCGCCGAGGCGTTGCTCGCCGTCTTCCTGTGGTTCCTCGTCCTGCTGGGCGTGGACCTGAACATCGGCGGATGACCGGACGGGTGGTCCACCGGCCGGTGGGCCACCCCCCGTGGGTCAGGGCAGGAAGCCGCCGCGGGCGATGCCGAGTGCCACGCCGACGAACGCCGCCACCATCCCGACGATGTTGAGCGCGCGCTGCGCCGTGGTCGCGGAGATGTACTGGGAGTAGAGGCCGGTGCCGAAGCCGAGCGCACCCGCCCACGACGCGACCACGTGACCGCCGTCGAAGAACGTCGCGACGAACGCGACGAGGCCCAGGGAGAGTGTGGCCACCGCCAGGATGTTCTCGACCGGGTGGGGTCGCCCGTCGGTGTTGAGCGTGGGCCTGAACCGCTCGTTTTCGGAAGGTTGAAGGATGTGTGGCACAACTATCACCCCCTTGTTTCCTAGGGCCTTCCCACCTGCGCACGGCTGGTAACCTGGTCAGGCTGCGTTGTGATGGGTGACCCGTCACCCCGGGGGCCGAAAGGGGCACCTCGGGTAAAGGCGTCAGCGTCCTCCTGTCACGGCAGAGCGCCGTGACCGCAAGAGTCCAGAGGAGGTTGGAGTCCCGCATGCGTCGTTACGAAGTAATGGTCATTCTGGACCCTTCGCTCGATGAGCGCACTGTCGCGCCGTCCCTCGACCAGTTCCTCACCGTGGTCCGCAACGACGGCGGCACCGTGGAGAAGGTCGACGTCTGGGGCCGTCGCCGTCTCGCCTACGACATCGACAAGAAGTCCGAGGGCATCTACGCCGTCATCGACCTGTCCGCGGAGCCCGCGACGGTCAAGGAGCTCGACCGCCAGATGAACCTCAACGAGGGCATCCTGCGCACCAAGGTTCTCCGCCCCGACGTGCACTAAGCAGCTCGTTGCCCGGCTTTTTGTCGGGCGGCGGCCGTACTCTGAGCCGTAACCAAAGCGAAGGCGTGCAGGAAGGCGAGCGCTGGCCATGGCAGCAGGCGACACCGTAATCACCATCGTCGGCAACCTTGTCGACGACCCGGAGCTGCGCTTCACCCCGACGGGTCAAGCGGTGGCTCGGTTCCGCATCGCGTCCACTCCGCGGTTCATGGACCGTCAGACCAATGAGTGGAAGGACGGCGAAAGCCTGTTCCTGACCTGCAACGTGTGGCGGCAGGCGGCGGAGAACGCCGCTGAGAGCCTCCAGCGCGGCATGCGGGTCATCGTGCAGGGACGGCTCAAGCAAAGGTCTTACGAGACCAAGGAAGGCGAGAAGCGCACGGTCTACGAGGTCGAGGTCGACGAGGTCGGCCCGTCCCTGCGCAACGCCACCGCCAAGGTCAACCGCACCTCCCGTCAGGGCGGCGGCGGTGGTGGCGGCTTCGGCGGCGGCCCCGCCGACGACCCGTGGGCGTCCGCGTCGCCCGCCCCGCCCCAGGGGGGCGGCGGCTTCGGCGGCGGTGGCGGCTACCAGGGCGGCGGCGGCCAGCAGGGCGGCGGCCAGCAGGGCGGCGGCTTCGGCGGCGGCGGCGACTTCAGCGACGAACCGCCTTTCTAAATCCAGTTCACCAGCCCGAGTCCATTCCCGCTTGACGGCGGGGCTCTGAAAGGAGCACCACGATGGCAAAGCCGGCACTGCGCAAGCCCAAGAAGAAGGTTTGCCTGTTCTGCCACGACAAGATCTCCTACGTCGACTACAAGGACACGGCCCTGCTGCGGAAGTTCATCTCCGACCGTGGCAAGATCCGTGCGCGCCGGGTGACGGGCAACTGCACCCAGCACCAGCGTGACGTGGCGACCGCGATCAAGAACGCCCGTGAGGTGGCCCTGCTGCCTTACACGAGCACCGCGCGCTAAGGAGGTCTGTCGACATGAAGCTCATCCTCACCAACGAGGTCTCCGGCCTCGGTGCCCCCGGCGACGTCGTCGAGGTCAAGGACGGCTACGGCCGCAACTACCTCATCCCGCGCGGCTACGCCATGCGCTGGACGCGTGGCGCGGAGAAGCAGATCGAGTCCATCAAGAAGGCTCGTGACGCCCGCGAGATCCGCGACATGGGCACGGCCAAGGAGGTCGCCGGCCAGCTCGGCGCCCTGCGCGTCCGGCTCACCACCCGCGCGGGCGACTCCGGCCGCCTGTTCGGCTCGGTCACCACGGGCGACATCGCCGACGCGGTCAAGGCCGCCGGCGGTCCCGCCCTCGACCGCCGTCGCATCGAGATCGTCAACCCGATCAAGAGCGTCGGCTCGCACAAGATCAGCGTCAAGCTGCACCCCGAGGTCTCGGCCTCGGTGGACGTCGAGGTCGTCGCCGGCTGACACCGGCGCCGCCTGGCAAACGGCCCCCGCTCCCACGGAGCGGGGGCCGTTTTCGCGCTGGGAACCTGGTGTCCCCGGTCGTAGGGACGGGCCATGACAGGAGTCAAGATGGGCGGTATGACCCCAGGTGGGGCGTATAGCCGATCGTGGCGGCCGTAGAATCAGGCACGTTCTTCCCCGCGTTCCTTCTGGAGGCACCACCCATGGTCCGTCCCTCTACGCTGCTCGCGCTCGGCGCGCTGGCGGCGGCGGCCGTCGCGTGCGCACCCGCCGACAACACGGCGAGCACGACCGGCACCGCCGGTCCCGCCCCGTCCACGGCGTGCGGCAAGGACCAGCTCAAGCTCGTCAACGCCGGCAAGCTGACGATCGGCACCGACAAGCCCGCCTTCGAGCCGTGGTTCAAGGACGACGACCCCGCCAACGGCCAGGGGTTCGAGAGCGCCGTGGCCTTCGCGGTGGCCGGGGAGCTGGGCTTCGACCGTGACGAGGTGCAGTGGACCACGGTCAAGTTCGACTCGGCGTTCGCCCCGGGGCCCAAGCAGTTCGACTTCGACGTCAACCAGGTCTCCATCACCCCGAAGCGGGCCGAGGCGGTCGACTTCAGCAACGGCTACTACGCCGTCAAGCAGGCCGTGGTCGCGATCGACGGGAGCAAGTTCGCCGGTGCCAAGAGCCTGGCCGAGCTCAAGGACGCCAAGATCGGCGTGCAGGTCGGCACGACCTCGCTGGCCGCGGTCAAGGAGGTCATCAAGCCGGCCGCGGAGCCCAACGTCTACAACGACCAGATCGACGCGGTCAACGCCCTGGAGAACAAGCAGGTGGACGCGATCGTCGTCGACCTGCCCACCGCGTTCTACGTGACCGCCGCCCAGGTCGAGAAGTCCAAGATCGTCGGCCAGTTCAGCGCGACGGGCGGCGCGCCGGAGGAGTTCGGGCTGGTCATGCAGAAGGGCAGCCCGCTGAAGTCCTGCGTGGACAAGGCCGTGGACGCGCTGAAGTCCAAGGGCGAGCTGGCCAAGATCGAGCAGCAGTGGCTCGGCTCGGCGGCCGGCGCGCCCGAGCTCGGCTAGCCGACGGCCGATGAGCGACATGCCTGCCGGCCCGGCCTGGGTCAAGAGCGACCGGCAGCGGGAGCGCGAGCGGGTCCGCAGGTCGCGGGCCCGCCGCTCGGCCTCGATCGCGACCGCCTCCACGTTCGTGTTCGCCGTCCTCCTCGTGGTGGTCGTGACCAACGCGCCGGGCTGGCCCCGCGTGCGGGAAAAGTTCTTCAACGGCGAGGTGTTCGCTGACGCGCTGCCCGACGTGGCGGCAGGCTTCCTGCTCAACATCAAGATCTTCCTGATCGCCGAGCCGTGCATCCTCCTCGTGGGCCTGCTCGTGGCGTTCGCCCGGGGCATCAGGACGCCGGCCTTCTTCCCGATCCGGGCGCTGGCCACGCTCTACACCGACATCTTCCGTGGGGTGCCCACGATCCTGGTGATCTTCCTGATCGGGTTCGGGCTGCCGGCACTCAACCTGCAGGGCATCCCCACCGATCTGGTGACCCTGGGCATCATCGCGCTGACGCTGTCCTACGGCGCGTACGTGGCCGAGGTGTTCCGGTCGGGCATCGACTCCATCCACCCCAGCCAGGTGGCCGCGGGCCGCTCCCTGGGCCTCAGCCACGCCAAGACCCTGCGCCACGTCGTCCTGCCCCAGGCCACCCGCAGGGTCGTCCCCCCGCTGCTGAACGACTTCGTCTCGCTGCAGAAGGACACCGCGCTGGTGGCCACCATCGGCCCGCTGGAGGCGCTGCGCCAGGCGCAGATCCACGCGGCGAGCACGTTCAACTACACGCCCTACCTGGCGGCGGCGCTGCTGTTCATCCTGCTCACCATCCCCATGGCCAGGCTCACCGACCACCTGGCCGAGCGCACCAGGAGGAGGCGGGGAGCATGAGCCTGCTGACCATCGATGGCGTGTGGAAGAACTTCCGTGACCACAGCGTGCTGCGCGGCATCGACCTGGAGGTGCGTCCGCACGAGGTCGTCAGCCTGATCGGCGCGTCCGGCTCCGGCAAGTCCACGCTGCTGCGCTGCGTCAACCTGCTGGAGACCGTCGACGACGGGGTGATCCTGCTCGACGGCCAGGACATCACCGACCCGCGGGTGGACGTCGACGACGTGCGCAAGCGGCTCGGCATCGTGTTCCAGGCGTTCAACCTGTTTCCGCACATGACGGTGCTCGACAACATCACGCTCGCGCCGCGCCGGGTGCACGGGGTGACGCGGGCGCGGGCGGAGGAGCGGGCGCACGACCTGCTGACCAGGTTCGGGCTGGCCGCGAAGGCGCGCGCCTACCCCGACCAGCTCTCCGGCGGCCAGCAGCAGCGGGTGGCCATCATCCGCGCGCTGGCCACCGAGCCGATGCTCATGCTGCTGGACGAGGTCACCTCCGCGCTCGACCCGGCGCTGGTGGTCGAGGTGCTGGAGATCATCAGAGAGCTCAAGCAGTCGGGCATGACGATGATTCTGACGACGCACGAGATGGGCTTCTGCCGTGACATCTCCGACACCGTGTGCTTTCTCGACGGTGGGGTGGTGCTGGAGCAGGGCCCGCCGGAGAAGATCTTCAACGATCCGGAGCACACCCGCACCCGCGACTTCCTGCGCGCGGTGCTCGAAGCGGGCCGGTTCTAGGGGCCTGTACGGACTTCGAATCTTCAGAAGGGTCAACGGCTGCGGTCCCCAGGATGGCTCAGCGGAGATGAAGGCCGGCCTGAGAAGCTGTCGGGAGTCCTGCTGAAGCGAAAGGCCGGCCCCGCCACAGTGCGGTCAGTGGGGGTACGTCATGGGATTTGTGCACTGCGAGCTCCTTGCTACCGGCGGTGCCGGCCTCGGCCCGGGGCCGCGTCGGGGAACGGGGCCGGCCGCGGCGCGGCGAGCAGGCTGTGACGCCGGCCGTACCCGAGGTAGACGAGCAGGCCGAAGAGCATCCACAGTGCGAACCACACCCACGTGATGACGTGCAGGTTCACCATGAGCCAGAGCGTGGCGAGCAGCGACAGGGCCGGCAGCGCCGGCGACAGCGGCACGCTGAAGCCGCGGTCGAGGTGCGGCATCCGGCGGCGCATCACGATCACTCCGGCCGCCACGAACATGAACGCGAACAGCGCCCCCATGACGACGAGCTGCTCCAGCGTGGACACCGGCGCGAACTCGGCCAGCAGGATCGCGATGCCGCCGATCACCAGGGTCACCCGGGACGGCGTGTGGTAGCGACGGCTGATCGTGGCCAGCCGGCGCGGCATGAGGCCGTCGCGGGCCATCGAGAACATTACCCGGGTCTGCCCCACGAGCAGCACGAGGATCACCGTGGTCAGGCCCAGCACCGCGGCGATGTCGATGACGTGCGCCATCCAGTCGACGCCCACGCCGCGGAACGCGCTGGACAGCGGCGCGTCCAGGGAGATCCGGGTGTACGGGATCATGCCCACCATGACCACGGCCACCGCGATGTAGATGATCGTGGCGAGGACCAGGCTGCGGATCATGCCCTTCGGCACCGCCCGGGGCGCGTTGACGGTCTCCTCGGCCGCGGTGGCCACGATGTCGAAGCCGATGTAGGCGAAGGCGATGGCCGGCGCCGCGGCGAAGATGCCGAACCAGCCGAAGGCGTGGCTCTGTCCCAGGAAGACGTCGAGGACGGTCGTGGACGGCTCGTCCAGCGGCTTGGGGTCGGCGTAGAAGTCGCCGAAGTTGGCCGGCACGACGTGGAAGGCCCCCACGACGATGACGGCGCCGATGGCCAGCAGCTTGGCCGCCACCATGACCCACAGGGCCCGCAGTCCGATCCGCGCGTTGAGCGCGACGGTGGCGGCGAGCAGCCCCAGGATGAGCAGCACGAGCAGGTCCACGACGAGGTCGGGCGCGGGCAGCTGGACGCCGAAGTTCGCGATGGCCCGCACGGTGAGCTCGCCCCACGCGCGCGCGACCACTGCCGCGGCGAGCTGGAGTTCCAAGATGAGCGCCCAGCCGATGATCCACGCCCAGACCTCACCGAAGATCACGTAGGTGAAGGTGTAGGCGCTGCCCGAGGCCGGCATCGTGGATGACAGCTCGGCGTAGCACAGGCACGCGAGCAGCGCCGCGATGCCCGCGATCATGAACGAGAGGATCACGCCGGGCCCGGCCATGGTGGCGGCCTGCCGGCCGGCGACGCTGAAGATGCCCGCCCCGATCGTCACGCCCAGGCCGAGGACGACGAGGTCGGCCGGCCGGTAGAGCTCGGCAAGGCTGTGCCGGGCACCCGTGCGCAACCCAGTCGCCTCGCTGGGGGGAAGACGTCGGAGAATCGTGGACAATAGGCACACTCCGCTCGTGGAACTCGCCCACAGTGCCTCACCACTCCTGCCACGGCAAGCACAGGACGGTTACGCCCCGGTCACCAGCCAGGCAGTCCCGGCGGCCCGCCGGACCAGCGTGATCAAACGTGCGAACATCCACAGGCCAAGCGCGCACCAAAGCGCAACGATGCCGAAATCGGCCGTCAGGAACGCGGCCGGCAGGTAGGCGAGCGTCGTCCACACGCCCGCCCACGCGAGGTAGCGCTGGTCTCCCGCGCCGATCAGCACCCCGTCGAGTACGAACACCACGCCGCACAGCGGCTGGAGCAGCGCCACCGGCCACAGCACGGCCAGCAACTGCTCGGTGACCTGCGGGTCCGCGTCGAACAGTCCGGGCAGCAGCGGTCTGGCCGCGAGGACCAGCACCGCCAGCACGATGCCCGACCAGACGCCCCAGCGCACCATGCGCCGGGTCGCCTCCTTGGTGGCCTCCGCGTCGCCGGCGCCGAGCGTGCGGCCGGTGATGGCCTGCCCGGCGATCGCGATGGCGTCCAGGGCGAGGGCCAGCAGGGTCCACACCTGGGTCGCGATGGCGTACGCGGCCAGCTCCGCCTCGCCCATCCTGGTGGCCACCACGGTGGCGACGATGAGGACGATCCGCAGGCAGACGGTCCGGATCAGCAGGGCGACGCCGGCCGTACCGGCCTGCCTGACCCCGGCCAGGTCGGGCAGCAGCCGCGTGCCGAGCCGCCGCGCCCCCCTGACGACCACGGTTACGTAGACGACGGCGCCGAGCGTCTGTGCCAGCACGGTCCCCCAGGCGGACCCGGCGATGCCCCAGTCCATGCCGAGCACGAACCAGGCGTTCAGCGCGGCGTTGAGCGCGAACGAGCCGACCGCCACGACCAGCGGGGTGGCGGTGTCCTGCAGCCCCCGCAGCACGCCCGTGCCCGCCAGCACGACCAGCATGGACGGGGCGCCGAGCAGGCTGATGCGCAGGTAGGTCACGGCCTCCTCCGTCTGGCCCGGCGGCGCGCCGAACATCCCGACGATGGCCGGGGCGGCGGGCCAGCAGAGCGCGACGAGCGCGACGCCGATGGCCAGCGCCAGCCAGATGCCGTCCACACCGCCGCGCATGGCCTGCCCGTGGTTGCCCGCGCCGCTCTGGCGGGCCACGGTGGCCGTGGTGCCGTAGGCCAGGAAGACGCAGAGGTTGACCATCGTCGCCAGCACCGTGCCCGCCACGCCCAGGGCGCCCACGGCCGTGGTCCCCAGCCCGTGGCCGACGATCGCGTAATCGGCCAGCAGGAACAGCGGCTCGGCGACCAGCGCGCCGAACGCGGGCACCGCAAGCCGGAGGATCTCCCTGTCCTGGCGTGTAATGGGCATTTGACTATTATGCCCATTACCGGGCATCTGGGGCCAACTTTCTTTTCTCCACAGTCGGTGGATGAAGTCGTGCCTGCTCAGAGTGGGTGTGGTGGATGATCTTCGGAGTTATCCACAGGTTCTGTCCACAGTGCTTTCACACCCTGGGGACTGTCATGCACAGGCTGTCCACAGGGTTATCCACAGGCCGCGTTGCCGACGTCCGTCGAACCCGCGAAACTGTCAGCCCGGTCGACTACAAGTGGGGGTGGTGCGACCGCCGCAAGGGTTGTCGAGGGGGCGCGGTGAGCATTGACGAAGAGACCGGTGCGGGTCCCGGCTTCGAACGCACGCCGCCCAGCAACATCGAGGCGGAGCAGTCGGTCCTGGGCGGCATGCTGCTCTCCAAGGACGCGGTCGCGGACGTCGTCGAGATCATCAAGGCCGACGACTTCTACCGGCCCGCCCACCAGATGATCTACGACGTCATCACCGACCTCTACGGCCGAGGCGAGCCCGCCGACGCCGTCACCGTCTTCGACGAGCTGCAGAAACGCGGCGAGATGGCCCGGGTCGGCGGCGCCGCCTACCTCCACACCCTGACGGCCGTCGTCCCCACGGCGGCCAACGCCGGCTACTACGCCAAGATCGTCCGCGAGCAGGCCATCCTCCGCCGGCTCATCGAGGCCGGCACCCGCATCGTCTCCTTCGGCTACGGCGGCAACAACGAAGAGGTCGACGACCTCGTCGACCGGGCCCAGGCCGAGATCTACAAGGTCACCGAGCGCCGCACCTCCGAGGACTACGCCCCGCTGGCCGACATCATGCCGGGCGCCCTCGACGAGCTGGAGGCCATCGGCAGCCGCGGCGGCCAGATGGTCGGCGTCCCCACCGGCTTCCAGGACCTCGACCAGCTCACCAACGGCCTCCACTCCGGCCAGATGATCGTCGTCGCCGCCCGCCCGGCCATCGGGAAGGCGCTCGCGCTCGACACGCCCCTTCCCACGCCGACGGGCTGGACGACGATGGGCGAGGTCCGGGTGGGCGACCAGCTGATCGGCGCCGACGGCAGGCCGACCCGCGTCGTCGCGGCCACCGAGGTCATGGACGACAGGCCGTGCTACGAGGTGGAGTTCAGCGACGGCACAGTGATCGTCGCTGACGCGCAGCACCAGTGGCGCACCACCACCACACGGGTCACCCGCGCGGCCCCCGTGGCGGTCGGAGGGCCGGCGCGCGCCCACCCGCCGACTGCCCCAGCCCGTCCCACCGCGGCGCTGCCGGGCGCGTTTCCCGAGAGGGCACCGGCGAGTTCCGCCACGACGGCCGTGCACGACGGTGTGGTCACCACCGAGGAGATCGCCGCGACGCTGAGGTGCCCGACGGCCGGCCAGCGCCCCAGCCACGCTGTCGCGGTCTCGGCGGCTTTCGAGCTCGACGAGCGAGACCTGCCGCTCCCGCCGTACGCGCTCGGCGTCTGGCTGGGTGACGGGGAGACCGCCGCCGCCCGCTTGACCACGGTCGAGCCTGAGATCATCGCCGGCCTGGAGGGCGAGGGTCTCACGATCACCAGGGTCGGGTCTTCCATCACCTACGAGGCATCCACGCTGATGTGCCGCGAATGCGGCGCCCCCACCGGTGCCATCTCGCGGTGCCGGGCGTGCCACCGTACGGAGGGCACCGTCAGCGGCATCCTGCGCACACTCGGTGTCCTCGGCGACAAGCACATCCCGCAGTCCTACCTGCGCGCGTCAAGGCGCCAGCGCCACGACCTGCTGGCGGGTCTGCTCGACACCGACGGTCACGTCGACCGCTCCGGCCGGATCCAGCTCGCCGTGACGAACCGGCGGCTCGCGTACGACGTGCATGAGCTGATCCTCAGCCTGGGCCACAGGGCGACGATGCGTACCGAACCGGTCAGGGGCCACACGGGGTCGCCCTCCACCTGCTACATGATCAGTTTCACCACGGCGGAGAAGGTGTTCCGCCTGCCCCGCAAGGCGGAGCGGCAGGCCCGCACCGCCCACCCCTCGACGCGCGTCCGCCACATCGTGGATGTACGCCCCGTCGGGTCGCGGCCTGTGCGCTGTGTCGAGGTGGACAACGCCGACCACATGTACCTGGCGAGCAGAAGCTGCATCCCCACGCACAACAGCACGCTCGGGCTCGACTTCGCCCGGTCGGCGGCCATCAAGCACGGGATGACCACCGTCATCTTCTCGCTGGAGATGTCGCGCAACGAGATCACCATGCGCCTGCTGTCGGCCGAGGCGCGGGTGTCGCTGCAGTCGATGCGGTCCGGCATGATGAGCGACGACGACTGGACCCGGCTCGCGCGCCGGATGAGCGAGGTGGCCGAGGCCCCGCTGTTCATCGACGACTCGCCCAACATGTCGATGATGGAGATCCGGGCCAAGTGCCGGCGGCTCAAGCAGCGCAACGACCTGAGGTTCGTGGTCATCGACTACCTCCAGCTGATGAGCTCGCCGAAGAAGACCGAGAGCCGCCAGAACGAGGTGTCGGAGATCTCCCGTGCCATCAAGCTGCTGGCAAAGGAGCTCGAGGTCCCGGTCATCGCCATCTCCCAGCTCAACCGTGGCCCCGAGCAGCGCACGGACAAACGCCCCCAAGTGAGCGATCTGCGTGAGTCGGGCTGCTTGACGGCGGATGCCCGAGTCCTCCGAGCCGACACGGGAGCCGAGGTGTCGATGGGCGAGCTCCTGGAGTCGGGTGAGCGCGACATCCCCGTGTGGTCTCTGGACGCGAATCTGCGGCTCGTGCGGCGCACCATGACGCATGTCTTCCCCAGCGGCACGAAGGAGGTCTTCAAGCTCCGGCTGACCTCGGGTCGGGAAGTCAAGGCGACGGCCAACCACCCCTTCATGACCTACGACGGCTGGCGTCCACTGGGAGAGATCGGCCCAGGCACCCGCCTCGCTGTTCCGCGCCACGTCCTGGCCCCTCGGGATCTTCAGGAGTGGCCCGCGGAGGAGGTCGTCCTTCTGGGGCACATGATTGGAGATGGTTCGTTCGTCAAGAACCAGCCGATTCGGTACGCGAGCAGAGACGAGGCTTGCCTGGAGGCGGTCACGAAGGCGGCTCTGCATTTCGGGGTCAGCGCGATCCGCGACGAATATGCAGCCGCGCGG
Organism: Nonomuraea muscovyensis; assembly: GCF_014207745.1. Lineage (NCBI taxonomy): Bacteria > Bacillati > Actinomycetota > Actinomycetes > Streptosporangiales > Streptosporangiaceae > Nonomuraea > Nonomuraea muscovyensis. The sequence continues at coordinate 2,666,741 of NZ_JACHJB010000001.1, read as the reverse complement.
GTTACCACGCTGCGGCTGCCCGCCCCCTACCGGCTCACCCACGGCAAGCGCAACCCCATCGCCGCCTGGCTCGACGACCTGGGCCTGTTCGGCCTTCGTAGTCACGAGAAATTCGTCCCCCAGGGGGTCTTCTCTCTGTCCAAGGACCAGATCGCCCTGTTCCTGCGGCATCTGTGGGCGACGGACGGATGCGTCTGGTGGGACGAAAAGCTGGGCCAGTCGCGGATCTACTACGGCTCGACGAGTCGACGTCTGATCGACGACGTCGCGCAACTGCTCCTCAGGTTCAACGTGATGACTCGCGTCAAGACGACGCAGAAGGGCGACAACCGGCCGGGATTTCAGCTGCACGTCTACGGCGCGGAGAACCAGCTCCGGTTCCTGGAGAAGGTGGGCGTGCACGGCGAACGGGCCAAGCATGCCACTTGCAGCATCTCGGCATTGCGGGCGGTCAAGGGCAACACGAACCTCGACACGATTCCGCGTGGGGTCTGGGGCCGCGTACGTGACGCGCTGGCGGAGAAGGGCATGACCCAGCGGGCGTTTTCCGCCGAGTTGGGGACACAGTTCTGCGGCAGCACCTTGTGGAAGCATGCGCCCAGCCGTGAGCGCCTCGCCCGGGTGGCGACGATCCTGGACGACGCCGGATTGGAGATGCTGGCGACAAACGACGTCTTCTGGGACGAGGTCGCCTCGATCGAGAGCATGGGCGAGCATCCGGTCTACGACGCCACGGTGCTGGACACGCACAACTTCGTCGCCAACGGCATCTCCGTCCACAACAGCATCGAGCAGGACGCGGACATGGTCATCCTGCTGCACCGCGAGGACGCCTACGAGCGGGAGTCGCCGCGGGCCGGTGAGGCCGACCTGATCGTGGCCAAGCACCGTAACGGTCCCACGGCGACCGTGACCGTGGCCTTCCAGGGCCACTACAGCCGCTTCGTCGACATGGCCCAGCACTAGATGATTGATGTAAAGGCGTAGCTGCGGAGATAGGGCGAGGGTGCCCATCCTCGATGTGTGACGAAAGAGTTAGACACCCTCGCAACCGCACTGTAGGTGCAGATCGACGATGCGTTGAAGGCCCAGCCGCACCTGGCACCGTGGCGGCCGAAGATCGGCATCGCGCCCACGCTGAGTGACGCCGAGCTGGTCGCCCTGGCGGTGCTGTCAGCGCTGCTGGGCTTCACCTCCGAACGCCGCCGGCTGCGTCACGCCCGTGCCGAGCTGAGCGGGATGTTCCCGTACATCCCAGGCCAGTCCGGCTACAACCGGCGGCTGCGGCAGGCGTCCGGGCTGGTCACACACATGACCAGGATGCTGGCTTCCGACACCTCACTCTGGAGCGACGATGTCTGGGTTGTCGACTCCACCCCTGTGGAATGCGGCCGCTCCCGCGATACCACCCAGCGTTCCGAGCTTGCCGGATGGGCCGAGTACGGCTACTGCGCCAGTCACTCACGGTACTTCTGGGGGTTACGGCTGCACTTGCTGTGCACCCTGGGCGGGCTGCCCGTACTGTTCGCGCTGAGCGGTGCCAAAGCCGACGAGCGCGAGGTGCTGCTGGGCATGCTGGAGGCCGCCCCTGACGTGGTGGCCGCCCATCCACGGCAGACGCTCATCGCTGACCGGCAGTACTACGGCCGAGCCTTCGAACAAGAACTCACCGAACGTGATCTGCGCCTGCTGCGTTCGGCCCGCCGGGGCGAGCCGGAACGGGCCGGCGCGCACCTGTTCAAGCCGTTACGCCAGACCATCGAGTCGATCAACCAGACCTTCAAGAGCCAGCTCGACCTGGAACGTCACGGAGGACGTACGCCGGCCGGCGTCATCATCCGCGTACTGGCCCGCGTCCTCGCGCTGACGACAGCGATCTGGCACGCCGACAAGACCGGTCAGCCGATCAAGCGATCCCTGATCGCCTACGACCACTAACCGTAACCAGACCCCTTGGCATCAATCATCTAGGCGGAGCGGGTGCGGGTTCCGCGATCCCGTGAACACTTCCGGCCGACCATGAGCACAGTCCCAGCAAATCCGTGTGACCAATGAGCATGGGCAGCACTCTGCGGTGGTCTCCTGGATGCGGGCGGCGACCACACTGGAGGCTCCGCCGGGGGAATCCCGCGGCTCGGGGCCACCGATGGTCAACTGGTGCGGCGGGAGCGGGCCAGAGCCAGCCCGCCGAGGACCATGGCGATCAGCCCCACCACCAGGGCCACGTAGCCCCCGACTATTCCGTAGCCGGTGCCGGGACCACCGTCGGCGGCGGCCACGACCAGCGCGCCGATGACCGCGCCGGCCAGCCCCGCCACCAGGGCCACGACGGCCCCGCGTCCGCCGGTGCCGGTGCCGATACGACCGGCGGAGCGGGCCAGAGCCAGCCCGCCGATGACCACGCCGACCAGCCCCAGCAGCGCGCCCACCGCGGACCAGAGACGCCCGGAGGTCAAGGCGTAGGCACTGACGGGGTCCGGCTGGACCAGGACGTGCGCGGCCGCCGGTGTGGCAAGCTCGAAAACTCCGAGCAGGGCGGCTCCGGCCACGGCAAGCACAAATCGGACTGACATGAGGTGCTCCTCCTTCTACTACGGGCGTTCGCCCGATCATCTCCGCCGGACCCCTCGCCGGTCGTCCAGCGGACGCGGGCAGTTCGCGCTGCCGCCGATGCCGCAGCCGGCTGCCACAGGAGCCGCAGGAGCCGCGAAGGTACCGCGGGTGCGGTAGCGGTCGGTCATCCGCGCGCAGGAGTCGCCCGCGCGGACATCCGGCTAGGGTGCGCGCATGAGTACAGGACGGTCCGGTGTCCGGGCCGGTCTCAAAGACTGGGCGATCGCCGTGTGCGTGGCGGCGGCGCTGCTGGTCACCGGGCTGTCCGGGCAGAACTCCGCCACGAACCTCGACCTGTTCGGCTACGCGCTGCTGGTGGCCGGCGGCCTGGTGCTGGCCGCGCGCCGCCGGGCTCCGGTCCCCGTCCTGGCCGTCACCGGGCTGTGCGCGGTGGGCTATCAGGCGGCCGGTTTCGACGCGCCCGCCGTCGCGTACCTGTTCGCGGTGTACGCCGCCGTACGGGCGGGCCATCGCACCGTCACGGTGGCGGCGAGCGTGGCCGTGCTGGCCGCTCTTCCCCTCGCCGCCCTGGCCTCGGGCCTGCACGACACGGGCGAGGCGTTCGCGCAGGCCCGAGGCGCCCTTGAGCTGGCCTGGCTGATCGCGGCCGGCGCCGCGGGCGAAGCGCTGCGGCAGGCCGAGCGGCGGGCGGAGGAAGCCGAGCGCACCCGGGAGGAGACCGCGCGGCACCGCGCCGACGAGGAGCGGCTGCACATCGCGAGGGAGCTGCACGATTCGCTCACCCACCAGATCTCGATCATCAAGGTGCAGGCCGAGGTCGCCGTCCACGTGGCCCGCAGGCGTGGCGAACAGGTGCCGGAGGCCCTGCTGGCGATCCAGGAGGCCGGACGTGAGGCGACCCGGGAACTGCGCGCGACGCTGCAGGCGTTGCGCGACGACGACACGACCCCGCCGCGTGGGCTCGACCACGTCCCTGAACTGGTGGAACGGGCCCGCACCATCGGCCTGGACGCGACGCTGACGATCGAAGGGCAACGACAGGACGTGCCGGCCGCCGTGAGCCGGACCGTCTACCGGATCGTTCAGGAGTCGCTCACCAACGTCGCCCGGCATTCCGCCGCGGCTACCGCGTCGGTCCGGATCGACTGCCGTCCGGACGCCCTCGCGGTACGCATCGATGACGACGGCAAGGCCACACCGGACACCGCCCCGGTGCCCGGCGTCGGGCTGCTCGGGATGCGCGAACGCGTCACCGCCCTCGGCGGTCGCCTGCGCGCGGAGCCGCGCGGCGAGGGCGGCTTCACCGTCCAGGCCGAACTCCCTGTGGACCGGACGTCATGATCCGTGTCCTGCTGGTCGACGACCAGCCGCTCCTGCGCAGCGGATTCCGCGCGCTCCTCGACCTCGAGGACGACATCGAGGTGGTGGCCGAGGCCGGCGACGGGATGGAGGGCCTGGCCCTGGCCAAGGAACATCTGCCCGACGTCGCTCTCATCGACATCCAGATGCCGGTCGTCGACGGCATCGAGGCGACCCGGCGCATCGCCGCGGACCCGGACCTGGCCGGGGTGCACGTCGTCATCCTGACCAACTACGGCTTCGACGAATACGTCTTCAACGCGCTGCGCGCCGGCGCGGCCGGGTTCCTCGTCAAGGACATCGTGCCCGAAGACTTCCTTCACGCCGTACGCGTCGCCGCGCGCGGTGACGCGCTGCTCGCCCCGTCGATCACCCGCAAACTCATCAGCAGGTACGTCACCCAGCCGCTCAACACCGCCACCGACACGGGGCTGAAAGAACTCACCAACCGCGAACGTGAGGCTGTCGCCCTGGTCGCGCGGGGTCTGTCCAACGACCAGATCGCGGACCGCATGGTGATCAGCCCGCAGACCGCGAAAACCCACGTCAACCGAGCCATGGCCAAGCTCCACGCCCGCGACCGCGCCCAGCTCGTGGTCCTCGCCTACGAGTCCGGCCTGGTGACCCCGCGCGGTTCCTGACATCTGGGCCCTTCCCAAGCGGGCAGGGCCCAGCTCGCCGGTCTCGCCCTGTCCTGAGCCGCGTCCGCTCAGCGGATGATCCGGGCCCGTGCCCGGCGCAGCGCCGTGACGATCGCCTCCTCACGCTGGGGATCGAGGCGGACCATGGGGATGGAGCAGCTCAGCGCCTCGTGAGGGACGGGCCCGAAGTCGAGGGCGACGGCGAAGCAGCGCAGGCCGATGGTCGACTCCTGCTCGTCGACCGCGTGGCCGCGGCGCCGGATCTCCTCCAACTCGGCGCGGAACGCCGCCCGGTCGGTGATCGTGTGGACGGTGCGCGCCTCCATGACCTCCGGCAGGAGCGCGTCGACCTCCTCCCAGGGCCGGCCGGCGAGGATGGCCTTGCCGAGCCCGGTCGTCCAGCAGGGCAGGCGCCGGCCGGGCCGGGAGACGACGGCGAGGGAGTGGCGGGAGATGTGGGTGGCCAGGTAGACGACCTCGGCGCCGTCGAGGCGGGCCAGGTGGATGGTCTCACCGAGCTCGTCGTGCAGGGCGTCCATCACCGGCTGTGCCCGCTGGACGACGTCGTCGCGTTCGACGTACGACTCCCCGGCGCGGAGCGCGCGGATGCCCAGCCGGTAGCGGCCGGTCCCGTCCGTTTCGACCCAGCCTGTCTGCACCAGCGTGGTGAGCAGCGCGTAGCCGCTGGCCCGGGGCAGCCCTAAGTCGGTGGTGACCTCGCGGAGCGTGCGCGCGTCCTTCGCCGAGCTGAGGTATTCGAGGACCGCGATGGTCCGTTCGGCGGACTTCACGCTGCGGACGCCCCCGGCCTCGGCCGGTTCGGCCGACAGGTCCGGGACGTATTGCCCCATCTGTCACCTCTTGACGTTTATGGAAACAGCAACTTAATGTCTCGGGCTACAAGTATAGACGGTGTCTCTATATGTAGACAAGAGGTTTCCATTGATGTCCGCCGCCGTTTCGCGAGCCGCCTCCCTGACCGGCCTGCTCGCGTTCCCCGTCACGCCGTTCACGGACACGGGGGACCTCGACCTGCCCTGCTTCAAGGAGCACCTCACCGACGTGCTCGCCGCCGGGCCCGGCGCGATCTTCGTCGCCTGCGGCACCGGAGAGCTGGCCTCGCTGACCGCCACCGAGCACGAGGACGTGGTCCGGGCCGCCGTCGAGCACGTGGCCGGCGCGACCCCGGTGCTCGCGGGAGTGGGGGGCGGCACGCGGACGGCCGTGGAGTTCGCCCGCGCGGCGCAGGCCGCCGGGGCCGACGGCCTGCTGGCGCTCCCGCCGTACCTGCAGGTCGGCCCGCCGGCCGGACTCGTCGCCCACTACCGGGAGGTGGCCGCCGCCACGGACCTGGACGTCATCCTCTACCAGCGCGGCACGGCGATCTTCTCGCCCGGCGCGGTGGCCGAGCTGGCCGAGATCGACAACATCGTCGCCCTGAAGGACGGGTACGGTGACATGGAGCTGCTCCAGCGCATCCGCACCGCCACCGGCGGCCGGCTGGCCCTGCTCAACGGCATGCCGACCGCCGAGATCTTCGCCAGTGCCTACGCCGGCCTCGGCGCCCGCGCCTACTCCTCGGCGGCGCTGGCGTTCCTGCCGGAGGTCGCCGGCGCGTTCTTCACGGCGTTCCAGAACGGCGATGACGTGACGCAGGACCTCCTGCTGCGCGAGTTCTACGCCCCGCTCGCCGAACTTCGCGACACGACCCCCGGTTACGCCGTCGCCCTCGTCAAGGCCGGCCTGGAGATCCGCGGCCGGTCCGCGGGTCCCGTCCGCCCGCCCCTGGCGGACGTCGCTCCGGAGCACCGCGAGCAGCTCGCCCGCATCATCGACCGCGGCCTCGCCGCCGTCAGCGCGACACCGGTCGCATAGCACGTGGCCCTCCCGGCACCGGGAGCAGGCGATTTCGGAGGAATCATGATCAAGACCATGCGAGTGCCGAGCACCCCCCGCCGGCGGCAGGCGGCTTCCGCCTTGCTGGCGCTCGGCGCCATGCTGTCCGCCGGCGCGTGCTCGGTCGCCAACAGCGGCCCGGAGACCTCGTCCGGCGGCGCGGCGGCGAACACCGTCCGCATCGTGCTCCCGGAGGAGCCGCCCACGCTGGAGCCGTGCGACGCGTCCCTCACCGCCACGGGGCGCGTCACCCGGGCCAACATCACCGAGGCGCTCACCGAGCGTGACCCGGGCACCGGCCGGCTCCAGCCGGCGCTCGCGACCGAATGGAAGCAGGACTCGCCGACCGAGTGGACCTTCACCCTGCGGCCGGGCGTGAAGTTCCACGACGGCACGGCCTTCGACGCCAAGGCGGCCGCGTTCTCCATCGACCGCACGGTGGGCTCCGAGATCGACTGCAACGTCGACGGCTACGTCTTCGGCGGCATCGAGCTCACGGCCACGGCCGTGGACGACACGACCCTCAAGGTGAAGACGGCCAAGCCGGACCCGATCCTCCCGCTGCGGCTGTCGTTCGTGGAGATCGTGCCGGCCACCACCAGCGCGACCGGCAAGGTCCGCGAGCCCGTCGGCACCGGCCCCTACAAGATCGCCAAGTGGGACACGGGCCGCAGCCTGCGCCTGGAGCGCCACGCCGGCTACTGGGGCAAGGCCCCCGAGTTCGCCGCGGCGGAGTACGTCTGGCGCGCGGAGGGCAGCATCCGCGCGGCCATGGTCAAGAGCGACGAGGCGGACGTGGCCATCGGCCTCGCCCCGGAGGACGGCGCCGGCGACTCGGCCGTGCAGTACCCCAACAACGAGACCTCCTACCTGCGCATCGACGCCACCAAGGCGCCGCTGAACGACATCCGCGTCCGTCAGGCGATCAACTACGCCATCGACAGGGACGGCCTCGTCGCCTCGGTCTTCGCCGGGCTCGGCAAGCCGGCCGGGCAGCTCGTCCCCGAGGGCGTGACCGGTCATAGCAGCGCCGTCCAGGCCTGGCCGCACGACATGGCCCAGGCCAAGAAGCTGGTCGCGGAGGCCAAGGCGGCCGGCGTCCCCACCGACACCCCCATCAAGATCATCGGCCGGAACGGGATCTACCCCAAGGCCGCCGAGGCGATGGAGGTCGTGCAGAACTCCCTGATCGAGGCCGGGCTCAAGGTCGAGATCGAGATGCTCGACGTGAACGCCTGGCTGGAGTACCTGCTGCGCCCGTTCCCCAAGAACCTCGGCCCGACGCTGCTCCAGGCCCAGCACGGCAACCAGGCCGGTGACGCGGCGTTCACGATGGGCCAGATCTACGGCAGCAAGGGAGCGCAGAGCAGCTACGGCACCTCCGAGCTCGACAGCATGATCGCCGCCGCGGAGCAGGCCTCCGGGGAGGAGCGGCAGACGGCGTTCGCCAAGGCGCTGGAGCACCAGAGCAAGGACGTCGTACGGGACGCGGTCCTGGCGCACATGACGGGCATCCTCGCCCTGTCACCGCGGGTCACCTACAAGCCCAACGCCGCGACGAACGACGAGATGCGCCTCGCCGACATGCACCCGGCCGGCTGAGAGGAACCAGTGTGCTGACCTTCCTGCGGCGTCGCATCACCTCCAGCGCGATTCCGCTGGTCGTGGTGATCCTCGGGGTGTTCTGCCTGGCCCGCCTCACCGGCGACCCGGCGAACCTCTATCTGCCCCTCAGCGCCACGCCGGAGATGCGTGCCGAGTTCGCCGCCCGCCACGGCTTCGACCAGCCGCTGTACGTCCAGTTCGGCGAGTACCTGGCCCAGGTCGTCCGGCTGGACTTCGGCGAGTCGCTGCGGACGGCGGAGCCCGCGGCCGAGGCCGTGCTGCGGGCGTTCCCGGCCACGCTGCAACTGGCGGGGGCGACGATGATCCTGGCGATCCTCGGCGCGATCGCCGTCGGGAGCTGGGCGGCCTACCGCCCCAACTCGGCGGCCGACCGGATCGCCAGCTTCACCTCCACGACCGCGGCCAGCATGCCGGACTTCTGGTTCGCCATCATGGGCGTCCTGGTCTTCGCCGTGGCGCTCGGCTGGCTGCCCACCTCGGGGACGGTCGGCGCGCTGGCCTGGGTGCTGCCGGTGCTCACCCTGCTCATCCGGCCGTTCGGCGTGCTCGTGCAGGTGGTGCGCGGCGCGATGGTCAGCGCCCTGTCCGCGCCCTACATCAAGGTCGCCCGGAGCAAGGGCGCGGGGGAGCTGCGGGTGGTCTTCGGCCACGCGCTGCGCAACGCCGCCCCTCCGGCGCTCACCGTGGCGGGCGACCTCACGGTCGGCCTGGTCAACGGGGCCGTGGTCGTCGAGACCATCTTCGGCTGGCCCGGCATCGGCAAGCTGATGATCACCTCGATCCTGCAGCGTGACTTCGCGGTGCTGCAGGCCGCGGTCCTGGTGACCGCCATCACCATCTTCGCGCTCAACATCGTCATCGACGCCTGCTACGCGCTTCTGGACTCCCGGGTCCGCCAGGGCGTGACGACGTGACGAACGGAGACCTCATGCCCACGACTCAGGCCGGGCTCGAACGCCCGGCCGACCCGCCCGCGGCGGGGCCGGCCGCCCGCCGGGCCATCTGGTGGCGGCTGCTGCTGCGGGACCGGTTCGCCTGCCTGGCCGTGGTGATCCTGCTGGTCGTGGCCGCCTGCGCCATCGTGGGGCCGCTGCTGCTCGGCGACCTCGCCACCCGGCAGAACCTGCGCGCGGTCAACCGGCCGCCCTTCAGCCTCGACGACGGCTGGGCGTTCGTGCTCGGCAGCGACTCGCTCGGGCGCAGCCTGCTGGCCCGGCTCGTCGTGGCGAGCGGCACGACGCTCTCCGTGGCGGTCCCGGCCGTCGTGATCTCGCTCGTCATCGGGTCGGTCTGGGGGATGTGGGCCGGATACCACCGCGGCTGGCGCGAGAGCGTCTCGATGCGGATCGCCGACGTCATCCTCAGCTTCCCGTCGCTGCTGCTGGCCGTGGTCGTGCTGTACGTCTTCTCGCCGAGCGCCGTGAACATCGTCCTCGTCCTGGCCGTGGCCAGGATCCCGATCTACCTGCGGGCCGCGCGGGCGGAGTCGGCCGAGCTGCAGAGCCGGCTGTTCGTCGACGCGGCGCGGACGTTCGGCACCGGGAGCTGGGCGATCATCGCCAGGCACGTCGCGCCGACCGTGCTCCCCACCCTGTTCACCGTCGCAACCCTGGACTTCTGTTTCGTGATGCTGACCGAGTCGTCGTTGAGCTTCCTGGGCATCGGCATCCAGCCGCCGGACATGAGCTGGGGCCTGATGGTCGCCCAGGGCCGGCAGGCGCTGCAGAGCGCCTGGTGGATCGCCGTCTTCCCGGGTCTGGCCATCGTCGTGACCACCGTCTCGGCGACCGTGCTCGCCTCCTGGGCCCGCCTCGCGATGGACCCCGGCCAGCGGTGGCGGCTCACCCTGCCCCGTTCGCGGCGCGGCAACAAGGCCCTGGCCAAGGAGGTGCGAGCATGACCGAGGCGCAGGTCGAGGCCGGCGGGTCCGCCGCGGCCGGCCGCCCGGTGCTGGAGGTCGACGAGCTGGCGGTCGACATCCGGACCCCCGCCGGGACGGTCCGAGCCGTGCGCGAGGTCAGCTTCTCCGTCCGCTCCGGCGAGACGCTGGCGTTGCTGGGCGAGTCCGGCTGCGGCAAGAGCATGACGGCACAGGCCATCGTCGGCCTGCTCGACCCGGTCGCCCACGTCGCCGGCGGGGAGGTGCGCCTGGACGGGACCGACATCCTCGGCCTGGCGCCGGCGCGGCGCCGGAAGCTGGCCGGTCCCGGCCTGTCCATCGTCTTCCAGGACGCGCTGACCGCGCTGAACCCCGTGCAGACGGTCGGCGCCCAGCTGGCCGAGCCGTTCCGGATCCACCAGCGGCTGTCGCGCCGCGCGGCGAAGGAGCGGGCCGTCGAGCTGATGGAACGGGTCGGCATCCCCGAGCCGCGCTCCCGCGTGGGGGCGTACCCGCACCAGTTCTCCGGCGGCATGCGCCAGCGGCTGCTCATCGCGCTGGCGGTGGCGCTGCACCCCAAGGTGCTGTTGGCGGACGAGCCCACCACCGCGCTCGACGTCACCGTGCAGGCCCAGATCATGGAGCTGCTGCGCGAGCTGCGCACCGAGCAGCAGACGGCGCTCATCCTGATCACCCACGACCTCGCGGTCGTGGCCGAGCAGGCCGACCACGTGGCCGTCATGTACGCCGGATCCGTCGTCGAGACCGGGCGGGTGGCGGACGTGTTCGCCAGGCCCCGGCACCCGTACACGCGGGGGCTGCTCGACTCGGTGCCGGCGGAGGTGGCCCGCGGCGCCACCCTGAAGTCCATCCCGGGCAGCCCGCCCGAGCTGCACGCGGTGCCTTCGGGGTGCGCCTTCCGGGCGCGCTGCGCGATGGCCACCGACGTGTGCGCCGAGAGCCGCCCGGTCCTCGTCGAGTCCGGACCCGGGCGCCGGTCCGCGTGTCACCACTGGAGGGAGCTGGCCGATGACTGAGCCTGCCATGCCGGCGCTCGCGGCGAGAGAGACGGCCGTTCCCCTGCTGGACGTGACGGGGGTGACGAAGACCTTCCACGTGGCCCGCGGCGCCTCCGGCCGCAACCGCCTGCGCGCGCTGGACGGTGTCGACCTGCGCCTGGGGCACGGCGAGACGCTGGGCCTGGTGGGGGAGTCCGGCTGCGGCAAGTCGACCCTCGCCCGGGTGCTGCTCATGCTGGAAGGCCCCGACCAGGGCTCGGTCCGGTTCGAGGGCGTGGACCCGTTCGCGCTGCGCGGCAAGGAGCTGCTCAGGTGGCGTCGCCGGGTGCAGATGGTGTTCCAGGACCCGTTCGCGTCGCTGAACGCCCGGCTGTGCGCCGAGGACATCATCGGTGAGCCGTGGCGGACGCACCGCGACCTGGTGCCGGCGAAGGAACGCGGCAGGCGGGTGGCCGAGCTCCTGGAGATGGTGGGGCTGCGGGCCGGCGACGCGCGCCGCTTCCCTCAGGAGTTCTCCGGCGGCCAGCGCCAGCGGCTCGGGATCGCCCGCGCGCTCGCCCTCGAACCGGACGTCATCGTCTGCGACGAGCCCGTGTCGGCGCTCGACCTGTCGGTGCAGGCGCAGGTGCTCAACCTGCTCACCGACCTGCAGGCCCGGCTGGGCGTGTCGTACGTGTTCATCTCGCATGACCTGTCCGTCGTCCGCCACGTCGCCGACCGGGTCTCGGTGATGTACCTCGGCAAGGTCGTCGAGACCGGGCCGACACAGCAGGTGTTCGACCATCCGCGTCACCCGTACACCGCGGCGCTGATGTCCGCCGCGCCCGTGCTCGACGTCACCTCGGGCGTGCGGCGCGAGCGCATCCTGCTCAAGGGCGAGGTGCCCTCCCCGCTCGACCCGCCGTCGGGGTGCAGGTTCCGGACCCGCTGCTGGCGGGCCGAGGACGTCTGCGCCCAGGCCGTGCCGCCCCTGGAGTCGTCCGGCGACGAGCCGCTGCACGCCGCCGCGTGCCACTTCCCCCTCCAGGAGGTGTGACGCCCGGGACGAGACCGGCGGCGGGGCGCGGCCCGAAAGTCGCAGGGTGCCGCTAGGTGCAGCGGCCCTGGGGCGGGCAGATGCGGGTGTCCATGCGCCGGGCGCCCGGCCCCTCCTCGCCCAGCCGGTCGTAGGGGTTGGCCAGCACGCACCGGTCGAGCGACAGGCAGCCGCAGCCGATGCAGTCGGTCAGGTCGTCGCGCAGCCGCTGGAGCTGCTCGATGCGGTCGTCCAGCTCGGCCCGCCAGGTGGCCGACAGCCGCGCCCAGTCGTCGCGCGTCGGCGTGCGCTCCTCCGGCAGCGCCGACAGGGCGTCCCTGATGGTCTTCAACGGGATGCCGAGTCGCTGGGCCAGCCTGACGAACGCCACCCGGCGCAGCGTGTCGCGGGTGTAGCGTCGCTGGTTGCCGGCCGTGCGGCGGCTGGAGATGAGGCCCTTGGCCTCGTAGAAGTGGAGCGCCGACACGGCGACCCCGCTGCGCTCGGCGAGCTGCCCGACGGTCAGCTCCTTGGAGTTCCACGCCGCCCTGGTCATAACCTCAACTCTACTTGAGGATCGCTGGGGCGCTCGAAGAACGTCTCCAGCACCACGACCGTCTGCGTGCTGGTGACCCCCTCCACCTCGAACACCTGCCGCAGCACCTCCTGGAGCCGGCGCGTGCCCGCTGTACGGACCTTGAGCAGGAGTGAGGCCGGGCCAGCGATGACGTGCGCCTCCTCGACGGCCGGGATCGCGGCGAGCCGCTCGGCCGTGTCGCCCATCCAGGTGCCGCCGTCGACCAGCACGTACGCCACCACGTCGCGGCCGATGGCCGCCGGGTCCACCTCGATCGTGGTGCGCCTGATCACCCCGCGCTCGCGCAGCTTGCGCACCCGCTCGTGGGCGGCCCCGCCGGACAGCCCCACCTCCTTGCCGAGCGACGCGTACGACCGGGTCGCGTCCTCCTGAAGCAGGCCGATCAGCTTCCTGTCGATCTCATCCATTGCCATATGCTATCTCGCCATTCCGGCGTTTGACCAAAGCTCATCCTGTGTTGTTAGCTGCAGGCATGATGGACACCATCCCCACCCACTTCGAGGCGCTGGACGAGCGCTTCGCCGGGGTCGCCGGCGACGACGTGGTCGAGCGGCTCCACTTCGGCACCCGCTGGGCCGAGGGCCCGGTCTACTTCCCGGCCGGCCGGTTCCTGGTCTGGAGCGACATCCCCAACGACCGGATGCTGCGCTGGGACGAGATGACCGGCGCCGTGGGCCCCTTCCGGCGGCCCGCCGGCTACGTCAACGGCAACACCCTCGACCGCCAGGGCCGCCTGGTGTCCTGCGAGCAGGGCAACAGGCGGGTCACCCGCACCGAGCACGACGGCTCCATCACCGTGATCGCCGACCGGTGGCGGGGCAACCGGCTCAACAGCCCCAACGACGTCGTGGTGCGCTCCGACGGCTCCATCTGGTTCACCGACCCGCCGTACGGCATCACCAGCGACTACGAGGGAGTCCGGGCCGAGCAGGAGATCGACGGCTGCCACGTCTACCGGGCCGATCCGGTGACCGGCCGGGTCGAGATCGTCGCCGACGACTTCGAGCGGCCCAACGGCCTGGCGTTCTCCCCGGACGAGAGCCGCCTGTACGTGGCCGACACGCGCCGCAGGCACCTGCGGGTCTTCGACGTGGACGCGGACGGCGCGCTGTCGGGCGGCGCGGTGCTCGCCGAGACGGGGGAGGGCAAACCCGACGGGCTGCGCCTCGACGACGCGGGCCGCGTCTGGGCGGCGGTGGGCAAGGCCGTGCACTGCTACGACCCCGACGGCACGCTGATCGGCATGCTGCACCTGCCAGATCACGTCGCCAACCTGGTCTTCGGCGGGCCCAAGCGCAACCGGCTGTTCATCGCCGCCTCCACCTCGCTCTACTCGCTGATGCTGAACGTGACGGGAGCCCGGCCGGTGTGGGGCTGATCACTCCCAGCTGATCACTCCCAGCGGAAGAGCCGCACCGCGAGCCCGCCGAAGAGCACCAGCCCGCCGACCATGACGCCCAGGTGCAGCGGCTCCGGCCAGCCGCCGGCCCAGGTGTCGCGCAGCGCCTGGGCGAACGGCCCGGCCACCGAGAAGTCGCTGACCGCCCGCAGCGCGTCCGGCATGACCTCGCGCGGGAACCACATGCCGGCCACGAACATCAGGGGGAACATCACCGACGTCCCGATGAGGGGCGCCGCCTTCCCGGTGCGCGCCAGAGCCGCGATCACCAGCCCCATGGCCAGGAGCGCGGCCGTGCCCAGCAGGAACACCAGCACGAACCCGACCGGCTGCCTGGGCATGGACGTCCCCAGCACCAGCCTGCCGGACACGACCAGCAGGACCACCGCGACGGTCCCCAGCGCCAGGTTGATGAGGAGCTGTGTCGCCAGCATCCGGCCCGGGTGGACCGGCGTGGTGGACATCCGCCTGAGCACGCCCTGCTCGCGATAGGTGGTCAGGACGGCCGGCAGCACGGTGAACGCCAGCGTCAGCAGCGCGAGCAGCGTCATCATGGCGGGCAGCTGGGTGTCGATCAGGCGCTCGCCGCCGAACGCCGGATCGGGCTGGGACATGGCGGGAATGCTGCCGATGACCAGCAACAGCAGCACGGGAAGCACGAGGCTGAACACCACGGTCCCCCCGTCGCGCAGGTACAGCTTGGTCTCGACGAGGAGCAACTTCTTCAAGACAGCTTCCTTCCGGTGAGCGCGAGGAACGCGTCGTCCAGCGTGGCCTGCTCGATGCGCAGGTCGGCGGGGATGATCTGGTGCTCGGCCAGCGCCAGCGTGACGGCGGCGGCCAGGTTGCCGGAGCCGGACACCACGACCTGGTCGCCGTTCCTGGTGACCTCGCGCACCTCGGGCAGTGTCAGCAGCAGCCCGTCGGCCACCGGCGCCGACGGCCTGAACCGCACCCGCTGGCCGGAGTTCACCTGGGCGATGAGCCCGGCCGGGGTGTCGGTGGCCGCGACCCGCCCCTTGTCGATGAGCGCGATCCGGTCGCAGAGCCGTTCGGCCTCCTCCATGAAATGCGTGACCAGCACGATCGTCACGCCGGACGCGCGGACCTGCTCGACCAGCTCCCAGGTGTCCCGGCGGGCCTGCGGGTCGAGGCCGGTGGTCAGCTCGTCGAGCACGGCCACGCGTGGCCTGCCCACCAGCGCCAGGGCCACGGACAGCCGCTGCCGCTGCCCCCCGGACAGCTTGGCGAACGCGGTGTCCCGTTTGTCGGCGAGCCCGACCCGGTCCATCAACTCGGCCCAGTCGGCGGGGTCGGGATAGAAGGAGGCGTACAGGTCCAGGGCCTCCCATACCTTGATCTTCTCGGGCAGCGCGGCGCTCTGGAGCTGCACGCCGAGCACGCGGCGCAGCCCGTCCCGCTCGCGGTGCGGGTCCAGCCCGGCCACCCGGACGGTGCCGCCGTCGGGGACGCGCAGCCCCGCGACGCACTCGACCGTGGTGGTCTTGCCGGCGCCGTTCGGGCCGAGGATGCCGAAGATCTCCCCCTCGGCGACCTCGAACGACACGTCGTCCACCGCCACATGGGCGGGGTAGCGCTTGTGGAGGTTGCTGACCTCGATCACCTTCATGACATCGACGGTAGAAACGGCGCCTTCCGCGCGGAATGCGGCTGGGTGCCGGGCGAAGGTGTACCTAGGTGCAGTGTCCGCAACCGGGCGGGTCGCGCAGACTTGGGGGCATGCTGAGAAGGTACGGCCGGGCTCTCACCCTGCTCGGGCTGATCGTCGTGCAGGCCGCCGTGGTGCTGGTGTCCGTGGTGTTCCTCCTGCTGGCGTTCGCGCTGGGGATGGTCTTCCTCTATCCGCCGCACGTGCGGCTGGTGCGGGGGCTCGCGCAGGACGCCCGCCGCCGGTCCGCCGCCTGGACGGGCATCGTGATCGACCCGCCGTACCTGCCGGAACCGCCGCCCCCGCAGCCGGGGCCGGACGGCATGTACCGCTCCGATCGGACGCTCTACCGGACGCCGCGCATCCCCGCCTGGAGCGCCAGGTGGACGTGGATGCTGAGCGACCCGGCCACCTGGCGCGACGGGCTGTGGCTGCTGCTCGACCCGCTGATCAAGATCTGCCTGCTGCCGCTGCTCCTGGTCGTTCCCGGGCGCGGACTGCGCCTGTACGCCCTGTGGTGCGAGCTGCTGCTCGCGCCGACCACGGCCAGCCGGCTGGCCGGGCAGGTCACCCACCTCAACCAGGCGCGCAACCTCGCGGTCGGCTCCCAGGCCGCCGAGATGCGCCGCATCGAGCGCGACCTGCACGACGGCACCCAGGCGAGGCTGGTGGCGATCGGCATGACCCTGGGCGCCGCCGAGGAGCTGATCGACAATGACCCCGCCTCGGCCAGGGCGCTGCTCGCCAAGGCCAGGGAGGCCTCCGCCGACACCCTGACGGAGCTGCGCCGGGTCATCCGGGGCATCCACCCGCCCGTGCTGGCCGAGCGCGGGCTCGCCGACGCCGTGCGGGCGCTGGCCATGGACAGCCCGCTGGCGGTGAGCGTGGAGGTGGACCTGCCGCACCGCCCGGAGCCCCCGGTGGAGGCCGCCGTCTACTTCGCGGTCAGCGAACTGCTGGCCAACGCCGCACGGCACGGCGACGCCCGTTCGGCGACCGTCGACGTCCGCGTCCACGACGCAGACCTGCGGGTGAGCGTGACCGACGACGGGCTGGGCGGCGCCGACCCGAGCGGGGGCAGCGGCCTGACCGGCATCGAACGCCGGCTCGCCGCCTTCGACGGGGTGATGGCCATCACCAGCCCGCCCGGCGGGCCGACCTCCGTGACCATGGATCTGCCGCGCGTGCTGCCCGAGCACTGGGCGGGCAACCTGCCGAGGATGCCGCGCTGGAAGGCCGCGCTGGTCGTCTTCCTCTGGCTGACGGCCTGGTGCCCCACCTTCCCGCAGGGCGTCGTCGCCGCCGTCTTCAAGACCTTCGAGATCCCGACCAGGTCGTGGTTCCTCGCCCTCTACCTGCCCGGCCCGTGGCAGTGGCCGGCCATCCTGCTGATGATCGCGGTGGGTGTCTCCATGTACGTCCTGGCGCTCACGATCCCCGCCGCCCACAGCAGGGGACGCTGGATGGTCGAGGCGTCGCCGCGTCGCCCAGGGTTCCGCGCATGAGCCGCGTCCTCATCGCCGAGGATCTCTACCTGCTCCGCGACGGCCTGGTCCACCTGCTCCAGGCCCACGGCTTCACCGTCGTGGCGGCCGTGGAGAGCGGGCCCGAGCTGCTCAAGGGGCTGGTCGAGCTGCGCCCCGACGTGTCCGTAGTGGACGTGCGGCTGCCGCCCACGTTCACCGACGAGGGGCTGCAGGCGGCGCTCGCGGCCCGCCGGCAGGTGCCGGGGCTGCCCGTCCTCGTCCTGTCCCAGCACGTCGAGCAGCTCTACGCCCGCGAGCTGCTCGCCGACGGCTCCGGCGCGATCGGCTACCTGCTCAAGGACCGGGTCTTCAACGCCGAGCAGTTCGTCGACGCCGTACGCCGGGTGGCGGAGGGCGGCACGGCCATGGACCCCGAGGTGATTGCCAAGCTGCTGGCCAGCAACGCCCGCCACGAGCCGCTGGCCGCCCTGACGCCCCGCGAGCGCGAGGTGCTGGAGGCCATGGCCGAGGGCAGGTCCAACGCCGCCATCTCCCAGCGGCTCTACCTCAGCGAGAGCGCCGTCGCCAAGCACACCGCGAACATCTTCGCCAAGCTCGGCCTCGCCCCCTCCGACGACGACAACCGGCGCGTCCTGGCGGTCCTCGCCTACCTCAACAGCCGCTGACCTCCCGGCGACCGCCGGCCGGGTTTGTCGGTCCCACCCGATACCTTCGGAGGAGGCAGGCGAGAGGAAAGGGTCGATCAGGTGAAAATCCGGGTTAACCGCGATGTACTGGCTGACGCGGTGGCGTGGGCCGCCAGGGTCCTGCCCAGCCGTCCTGTGATGCCCGTGCTCTCCGGGTTGCTCATCGAGGCCGGCGACGAGCTGACGCTGTCGGCGTTCGACTATGACGTCTCGGCGCGGGCCAGGATCGACGCCGACGTGGCCGAGGCGGGCGGCGTGCTCATCCCCGGCCGGCTGCTGGCCGAGATCAGCCGCAGCCTGCCCGGCGAGCAGGTGGAGATCGTCACCGAGGGCGCCGAGGCGGTGCTGACCTGCGGCAGCGCGGAGTTCGGCCTGGTCACCATGCCCATCGAGGACTTCCCGACCATGCCGACGATGCCGCCAAGCATCGGCGCGGTCGGCGGCGGGGTGTTCGCCTCGGCCGTCGGGCAGGTCGCGCCCGCCTCCAGCCGCGACGACACGCTGCCCATGCTCACCGGCATCCGCGTCGACATCGAGGGCGAGACGGTCACGATGGCCGCCACCGACCGCTACCGGATCGCCGCGCGCGAGTTCGCCTGGCGGCCCGCCCGGCCCGACGTGGCCGTCTCCGCCATGGTGCCCGCCCGCGTGCTGGTCGAGGTGGCCAAGTCACTGCGTGGCGGCGAGGTGCAGGTCGCCATGGGCGACGGGGTGGCCGGCTTCGAGAGCGTCGGCCGCAGCACCACCGTGCGGCTGCTCGACGAGCAGTTCATCGACTACCGCACCCGGCTGACCGCCGACTGGTCCATCAGGGCCGACGTCCGGGTGGGCCCGTTCGTCGACGCGATCAAGCGCGTCGCGCTGGTGGCCGAGCGCAACACCGCGATCCGGCTGTCGTTCACCCAGGGCCAGGTGCTCATCCAGGCGGGCGGCGGCGACATCGGCCGCGGCTCCGAGGTGGTCGAGTGCGACCTGCGCGGCGACGACATCCAGATCGCCTTCCAGTCCCACTTCCTGCTCGACGGCCTCACCGGCATCGAGAGCGAGTTGGCCCGCATCAACATGCAGTCGTCCACCCGGCCGGCCCTGATCCAGGACGTGCCGGGCGACGGCGACCCCGCCTTCCGCTACCTGGTCATGTCCCTCCGCCAGGGCACCTGACCCGACCGCCCCCGGATCCCGAGGGCTAGTAGCGCCCCGCCACCTGTTTGAAGACCCGCTTGAACTCGGCGTAGGCCTCCTCGCCCACCGCCTCGACGTGCCGAGCCTCGATCGCCGCCACGGCCGCGTCCGACTTGACCATGTGGTCCAGCCCCTTGGCCGTCGGCACGATCAGCTTGGCGCGCCGGTCGGCCGGGTCCGGCCGGCGTGCCACGTATCCCAGCGCGACCAGCTCGTCCACGAGCGTGCCGATGACCTGCTTGTGCTGCCCCGACTGGGTGGCCAGGTCGGTGGCCCGGCTGCCCTCCTCGTCCAGGTAGGCCAGCACCGCGCCGTGCCGCGGCCTGAGCTCCGGGTGCCCCTGCTCGGCCACGGCGGCGAACAGCTCCCGCTGCAGCCCGAACAGCGTGCGCCCGGCCAGGACGCCGAGGTCGGGATCCTGCTGCTTGCGCTCACTTCTGCGCACGACCACGCCTCCCAATTAGTCACTTATCTTGATAATCACTAGTTATTACTATATTGTCAGGGCATGACCACAACAGTGGAACTCACCCGGTTTCGCGTGTCCCCGGAGCGTGCCGCCCACCTGCTGGCCGCCCGCCCCGGAATGCTCGCGGACTTCCGCGCCGACCGCGCCGGCTTCCTGGGCGCGCGTCTGGTGCGCCTGCCCGGCGACGAGTGGCTCGACATCGTGGAGTGGCGCACGCCCGAGGACTTCGCCGCCTCCCGCGCCAAAGGCGGCAACCTGCCCGGCATCCGGGCCTTCTTCGACCTGATCGACGAGCTGGTGTCCGCGGAAGCGGGCGCCACGGCAGACAGCGAGAGCAGATCATGACCATCCTCATCACCGGAGCCAACGGCACCGTCTCCAGCGCGGTCCTCCGGTCGCTGCCCGTCAAGGACGACGTGCGGGTGCTGGTACGGGATCCGGCCAAGGCCCCCGCCGGGTACGAGGTGGCCGTCGGAGACCTGGACGACCCGGCGACACTCGGCGAGGCGTTCGACGGCGTGGACACGCTCTGGCTGCTCACCGCCATGGGCCCACAGGCGCCGCACGCCAGCATGAACGCGGTCTGGGCGGCCCGCCGGGCCGGCGTGCGCCACGTCGTCCGCCTGTCGGCCATCGGCGCCGCCCACGACGCCCCCACGCGCAACGGCCGGCTGCACGCCCTCTCCGACGTGGAGCTCCAGGCCTCCGGCCTCGACTGGACGATCATCCGCCCGGCGTTCTTCATGCAGAACCTGCTCGGCGCGGTGAACGGCGGCACCCTGTACGGCTCCACCGGCCAGGGCCGGATCGGCCTCATCGACACCAGGGACATCGGCGAGTTCGCCGCCAAGGTCCTCACCGATCCCCGACCGCACACAGGCAAGGTCTACACCCTCACGGGCCCCGCCAGCATCTCCCTGGGGGAAGCGGCAGGTCACCTGGGGGACGTCTACGGCAGGCCGATCTCCTACCAGCCGCTGTCGCCGGACCAGGTCCACGCCGCCATGCTGGACGCCGGGCTCCCGGAGTGGATCGCCGCGGTCAGCGTCGAGTACGCCGTCGCCTACGCGGGCGGCTGGGGCGACTACACCACGCCGGACTTCACCTCGGTCGTGGGTCACGCCCCGCGCTCGTTCCTGGACTTCGCCCACGCCCACGCCGACCGGCTCGCGGCCCCGACTTCGTCCTGACCGGTCCCCGCGTCCAGGGGTCTGCGGTCGGCGTGCCGCCGCGTCACCCGCCAAGGACGACCGTCCGTACGGACGGCCGCCGGGCTGCCCGGACGTGCCGTAAGGAGGAAGGCCGTGTCGCCGTGGAGGGGGAAATCCGTGTCGAAAACGAAAAGTCGTTACGACTCGGTCAGAGCGATGAGGATGTGCTCCATGCAGGCGTGGCTGGCCCGCTCGGCGGCGCTGGCATCGCCGGCGGCGATGGCGCGGGCGATCGCGTCGTGCGGGATGTAGCTCTTGTTGAGCGACGTGCCGGCGGCCGTGATGCTGGCCCGGAGCGCGGCCGAGAAGTCCTCGAACAGGTCGATGAGCACCAGATTGTGCGTGGCGTGCGTGACGGCCATGTGGAAGGCGAGGTCAGCCTCGACGAAGTAGTCGGGGTCGTCGAGCTCCCAGGCCCGGTCGCGCTCGGCGAGGGCGGCCTCGATGCGCTTGATGTCGTCGTCGGTGCGCCGGGCGGCGGCCAGCCGGGCCGACTCGACCTCCAGCGCGCGCCGCACCTCAAGGATCTCGAGCTGCTCCGCCTGCTTGAGCCGGCGGAGCATGGCCCCCGAGAGCTCGCTGGTGGCCCGGACGTAGGTGCCGTCACCCTGGCGGCACTCCAGCAGCCCGGCGTGCGTCAGCGCGCGCACGGCCTCGCGAACGGTGTTGCGGCCGACCCCGAGCTGCTCCGCGAGCACGGTCTCGGTCGGGATCTTGCCGTTCATCTGCCACGACCCTGATGTGATCTGCTCCTTGAGCTGATCGATCACCTGGTCCACGAGCGAAGCCCGCTGCGTCGTACGCAGACTCACAGTCCGCCTCCTCCGGGGAAACCAATCATCCTATGAGTCAATGACTGGTAGACCCTAATTATTCCAGACCGTTCAGCACAAATCTGGAACTTCCCCGGAGTCCTTCGTCAGCGGGAAACCGAGGCGTCGACCGTCAGGCCTGCCAGCGCGGAGCGCACTCCTGCCGCTTCCAGGGCCTTACGATACGCGGCCGTCTGATGACCCTGGTCACCGACCCGACCGTACAGGTCGCCCAGCTCGCGCCAGCAGCGGGCCGCCTGCCTGTCGGAGCCGAACGCCGGCCGGTCGAGCGTCTCCAGCAGCCCGCGGGCGGCGTTGAGGTGCTTGGCGGCGTCGCCCCCGAGGTCGAGCGCGACCGTGGCGAGCACCAGGTGGGCCTCGGCGGGGACCGTGTGGGGAGCGGCGTGTGCCAGGTCGAGCGCCGCCGACGCCAGTTCGCCGGCCCGCGCCGGGTCGGCCACGCGCAGCCTGACCCGCCCGTGCGCGATGAGCGCCTCGCCGTGCTCGCGGGTGGTGTCCGGCGTCGCGGCGAACGCCCTGGTCGCCTCCCGCGCCAGGTGCTCGGCCTCGTCGACCGGCGTGGTGGCCAGCGTGGCCCAGTGCATGGCGGTCCGGGCGAGCTGGAGCGCGAGCCTGGTGGAGCGGCCCGCGGTGATGGCGTCGTCGGCCAGGCGAACGGCCAGCGCGGAGTCGTCGCCGGCCGCGGCGGCGGCGCTCGCCTGCCACAGGGTCCGGATCTCTCCGGAACGGTCCACAACGTCGGGCACGCCATTGTCGTCGAGCACCCGCGCGACGAACGCCGGGGCGGCGGAGCCCTCGTCGAGCTCGCCGCGGGCCTCGACGATCGCGGCGGCCAGGTCGATGGCGATCTCGCCCTGCGTGATCGACAGCTTGAGCGCCTGCTCCAGCGCGTGGGCGGCGAGGTCACGGGCGCGCAGCCGGTCGCCGGCACGCTGGTAGCAGCGGCTCAGCGCGACGGTCAGCGGCAGGTCGGCCAGCCGCTCGGGGTGCGCCGACGCCTCCCTGCGCAGCCGCTCGAACGCCTCGACGGCCTGGCCCAGCCGGCCCTGCGCCTCCAGAGCGCGCGCCCGGCCGAAGCGGGCGTGCGCCGTGAGCATGGCGTTCTCCTCGTCGGCGGCCTTCACGATCTCCGTGAAGCGCTCGGCGGCGACGGCCGGATCGCCATGCTGGAGCTCCAGCTCGGCGTGACGCAGCCCGAGCTCGGTGTCGATGCGCTGCCGAGGCTCGATCCCGTGCAGGAGGAACTCGGTGGTGCACCCCAGGCGCTCGGCCAGGAGTCGGGCTACAACCGGAGTCGGAGTGCGCTTACCCGACTCGATGAGCGAGACATAACTGTCAGACAGGTCGGGTCCGGCCAGTTGGGCCTGGGACATCCGCCTGTTCAGCCGCAGTCCGCGGACGCGGTCACCGATGGTTCCCTGACTCGGCATCTCATCTCTCAAGGCGGGGAAGGGTCAACAACACGCAATGATTGCATGAAGTAGCCGAATCTGGTATCCCCACGTGAAGAAATCCGCACGTGCGGATTAATCGTCACCGCTGTCCTGGCTGGGGAAAAGCATCTGACAGACCTCGAGGTAGAGGGTCTCGGGGTACGGAATGTAGTCGACGTTGGACAGCGCCTGATCTTGACCGGCCGATTCGAGGATGAACTCACCGTAACCGAGCATGCGCCCAAGGAGAGATCGCTTGAAGCTCATGTCGGTGACCTTGGCGAGGGGCATCATCGCGACCTTGCGCGTGATCAGACCCGTCGTCAGCAGCATGCGTTTCGAGGTCACCACAAAGTAGTCGACCGACCACTCCGCGACTTTCCACACGAAACGGATCAGCAGCACCAGCCAGAGCCACCAGACGACGACGAGGGCCGTGCCGCCGCCTCCGTTGTCGCCGAGGAACTTGCTGAGCAGCCCGGCGAGGATCAGGCCGCCGAAGACCTCGGCGACGGGGCGGAGCAGCACGGCCGGGTGGCGCCGCACCATGATGACCTGTTGTTCGTCGGGGAGTAGGTAACGGTTGACCGACGACGGGGCGGAGTCCCCGTGGGTCACAAGTCTCATGCGAGGTTGTTCACGAATTGGGCCAGGGAGTCGGCCGCGTTGATCACGCTGTCGAAGGCCCCCTTGACCGCGGTGGCGGCCTCGGATGGTCGCGCCAGCAGGTAGTAGGCGGCAAATGCGATGCCGCCGTATGAGAGGACTTTTTTGACCTGCACTGTCTGCCTCCGAGATGTTACCCACTACACCCGCCGTATACATTACCCACCCGGCCGCCCGGGTAAAGGTGACTTCACGGCTTGGTCATGATCTTGCTTAACCGCGTTCGCTGGCGACCAGCGCCAGAACGTGAAGATGCTTGCGCGCGATCCGCTCGACGAGGCTGGGATGGGCGTAGCCCGTGACTTCCAGCGCGCCGTAGTGTGCGGCCTCGACGCAGCGCGTTACGGTGGTCGCGGAGTGAACGCCGGCGAACTCGTCGCACAGCGCGGCCTCGACGTCCGCGTACGGAGTCGGATCCGCCTCGGTGTGCTCGCTCACGAGAACACCCCGGTAGTCGGAAAATCGCTCATCGCGCCCCCTCGCGCCCATGCGGAAGCTGCCTTCCTCTCCCTGCATACCCACACGACAACAGTATGTAACGAAGAGACCACTCCGCGTGACGGAAGGGGGATTTCCCGGGGCCGCTTTCAGGCGGAGCCGCCCTCGGGCGGGCCCGGCTCCGGCGGAGCCCGGCTCAGACGACGCCGTAGAGCCTGTCGCCCGCGTCGCCCAGCCCGGGAACGATGTAACCGTTCTCGTTCAGCCGCTCGTCCAGCGCCGCCGTCACCACGCGGATCGGCCTGCCGGAGTCGGCGAAGACCTTCTCCATGTACGCCAGCCCCTCCGGCGCCGCGAGCAGGCAGATGGCCGTCACGTCCTGTGCCCCCCTGTCGAAGAGGAACTGCACGGCCGCGGCCAGCGTGCCGCCGGTGGCCAGCATCGGGTCCACCACGAAGCACTGCCGCCCGGACAGGTCCTCGGGCAGCCGGGTGGCGTACGTCTCGGCCTGCAGCGTGGACTCGTTGCGGATCATGCCGAGGAAGCCGACCTCCGCCGTGGGCAGCAGCCGCGTCATGCCGTCGAGCATGCCGAGCCCGGCGCGCAGGATCGGCACCACCAGCGGGTACGGGCGGGCCATCCGCACGCCGTGCGCCTCGGCCACCGGCGTCTGGACGGTCACGTCGGTGATGCGGACGTCGCGGGTGGCCTCGTAGGCCAGCAACGTCACCAGCTCGTCGGCGAGCCTGCGGAAAGTGGGGGAGTCGGTCCGCACATCGCGCAGCGTGGTGAGCTTGTGGGCCACGAGCGGATGGTCGACGACGAGGGTTTTCATAGGGGACAAGGCTATCTTGTGAGGGACGTACCGGCACGATGTGCCTCCGGTTTTGATCACAATTTGGTCGGAGCGGCACACGGCGGCGGGTCACGTCTGAAACGATTGGAACTCGGAGAGGCCACGTCAGGTGGGGTGTGCGATGACAGACGAAGACGTGTTCGACTTCGCCGTCGTGGTCTATCGGGAGGACGAGTGCTGGGACGCCGAGATGCTCCCGGTGACACTTACGTCCGACCTCCACGGCCTGATCAAGGCCCTGCGGCAGCAGCCGAGCGAGAGCGGCACGATCGGGCTGGTCGCCGTGGGCGACGAGTTCTTCGTGGCGCTGCGCGTGCTGGGTGAGCGGGTCGACGTGTTCCTGTCCGACATCGCGGCCTCGTGGGACTTCCCGCTGGCCAGGCAGGTCCTCGAATACCTCGACGTCCCGGTGCCCGACGAGGAGGAGCTCGACGAGATCCTCCAGGACGAGGAGCTGGCGCTGCCCGCCGGCGACCTGTCGATCTTCGCCGACCTGGGGCTCGACGAGATGGAGCTGGGCATCCTGTCCGGTGACATCGACCTGCTGCCCGAGGACGTGCTGTCCAGCATCGCCGCTCGACTCGGCTTCTCCGAGCCGTTCGAGCGTGCCCTCGAATCGGTCTTCGGCTGACCCCATCTGGAGCGGGACACATGGCGGCCAACACCTTTTCCGCGGCGTTCGTCAAGACCACCGGCGGCTGGAGCGGCGCCGAGGTCGACCTGGGCGAAGCCGAGATCGTCGACGACCTCGGCGACGCCGTGACGGAGGCCCTCGGCCTGTCGGGCGACGAGCTGGCGCTGCTCTGTGTCGAGGTGGAGGACGAGTGGTTCGCCATCGCGCGCTACTTCGGCGAGGACGAGCCGCGGGTGTTCCTCTCCGACGCCCACGCGATCGCGCCCGGCAGCCTCGGTGAGCTGTTCGCCGAGTTCGCGGGCGTGGCCCCCGAGAAGGAGGGCAACACGCTCGGCGTGCGGCCGGCGGGTGACTTCGAGTTGCTCAGCGACCTCGGCATCAGCTCCGACGAACTGCTGGAGCTCAGCATGGAGGAGGGCGTGCTCCCGGCCGACGTGCTTTCGGTGATCGCCGAGCGGCTGTCGTTCGGCGACGAGCTCGACCGGTTGCGGTGACCCACGCCGAGGCGATGCGCCTGGCCCTGGCCGAGGCCGTCGCCGCGGGGGCCCGCGGTGAGGTGCCCGTCGGGGCCGTGGTGCTCGACCCGCTCGGCGAGGTGCTGGCGGCCGCGGGCAACGACCGCGAGTCCGGCGCCGACCCGACCGCCCACGCCGAGATGCTGGCGCTGCGGGCGGCGGCGCGGCGGCGCGGGCAGTGGCGGCTCGACGGCTGCACGCTCGTGGTCACGCTGGAGCCCTGCACGATGTGCGCGGGCGCGGCCGTGCTCGCCCGGGTGGCGCGCATCGTGTACGGCGCGACGGACGAGAAGGGCGGCGCCGTGGGCTCGCTCTGGGACGTCGTCAGGGACCGCCGGCTCAACCATCGCCCCGAGGTCGTCATGGGCGTGCTGGCCGAAGAGTGCTCGGCTGCGCTCAAGGAGTTCTTCGCCACTCGGCGGATCCGGTAAGCTCGTCGGCGGTGGTGTCGCCTAGTGGCCGAGGGCGCACGCCTCGAAAGCGTGTGATGGGGCAACTCATCCGTGGGTTCAAATCCCACCACCACCGCCGGCCGAAAGGGCCTGCGATCCTGATGGATCGCAGGCCCTTTCGCTTGTTCCGGCGGGGGACTGTCTCAGGTGGGCAGCTCCAGCACGCGGGCGTGCAGGATGGATCGTTGGTGGAGCGCGGCCCGCAGCGCCCGGTGCAGGCCGTCTTCCAGGTACAGCTCGCCCTGCCACTGCACCACGTGCGGAAAGAGATCACCGTAGAACGTGGAGTCGGCGGCGAGCAGGGAATGCAGGTCCAGCATCGCCTTCGTGGTGATCAACGAGTCGAGCCGGACCTGCCGCGGCGGTATCTGGGCCCAATCTCGATTGGTCAGACCATGTTCGGGATAGGGGCGTCCGTCGCCGACCAGCTTGAAGATCACCCCATTGATTTTAGGAGAGAAACGGCCTTCTTGTACTGTTCGCTGCTGTTATCCCAGCTCAGCGGTGTCGCAGCGGGTGGGCTGACCGGTCGTGTAGCCCTGTTTGAAGGCGTCGACACGCTGCCGGGAGGAGCCGTGGGTGAACGACTCGGGATCGACCCGGCCCTGGGTCCGCTGCTGGATGCGGTCGTCACCGACCGCGGCGGCCGCGTCGAGGGCCTCGGCGATCTCGGTGTCGGTGAACGGCTTGTCGTAGAAGCCGGTGTCGACGGCGTTCTTGGCCCACACGCCCGCGTAGCAGTCGGCCTGCAGCTCCGTGGCCACCGAGCCGCCGCCTTCGAGGCCGCCGACGAGGTTCTGCACGTGGTGGCCGTACTCGTGGGCGATCACGTATGCCTGGGCGAACGGCCCGCCCTTGGCACCGAAGCGGCTGTGGAGGTCGTCGAAGAAGCTCAGGTCCAGGTAGACGCGCTGGTCGGCGGGACAGTAGAAGGGACCTACCGAGGAGTCGGCCGCGCCGCACGCGGTGCGCACGCCGCCGCTGTAGAGGACCGTCTTGGCCGGCCGGTAGCCGGAGACCTCGTCCCTCCAGTAGTCCTGGATGCTGTTGACCACGCCCACGACCCGGCACTTCTCCGACTGGTCGGCGTCCTTGCCGGTCCGGCACTGCTGGGCGAGGTTGGAGGTGGGCTGCGCTCCCACCGGCTGCTCGGCGCCGCTCCCGCCGTCACCGAGGCTGTTCAGCAGGATGACGGCGATCGTCACGATCAGGCCGATGATGCCCCCGCCGCCGATGACCATGCCGCCGGGGAACCTGCCCCCGCCCCCGCCGCTGCCGCCGACGTCCTCCACCTGGGAGGCGTCGAGGTTGGCGTTGTCTCTGAAGTCCATCGCCGAAGTCCCTCCTCGGAAGAGCCCGCAGGAAGTGCTTCCCCCGGACGGCTCCGAGATGCCAGGGCCGGGCCGGGAGGCGCCCGGACCCGGCCACGACGTGTCAGCTAATCTTGCGAAATGACCACAGGCTTGATCGGGATCGCCCTGGTGTCACTGGGCATGGTCCTCACCCCCGGCCCGAACATGATCTACCTGGTGTCCAGGTCGATCACCCAGGGTCGCCGTGCCGGTCTCATCTCGCTCACGGGCGTGGCCCTGGGCTTCACGATCTATCTGACCGCGACCTGTCTGGGTCTGACCGCGATCTTCGCGTACGTGCCCGCCGCGTACACGGCGCTGAAGCTCGCCGGGGCCGCCTACCTGCTCTGGCTCGCCTGGACCGCCGTCCGGCCCGGCGGCACCTCGGCCTTCGAGCCGCGCGAGCTGGAGGCCGAGCCGCCGCGCCGGCTGTTCGCCATGGGCCTGTTCACCTGCCTGCTGAACCCCAAGATCGCGATCCTCTACCTCTCGCTGCTGCCGCAGTTCATCGACCCGGCCATGGGTGACGTGCTGCTGCAGAGCCTGGCGCTCGGCTCGGTGCAGATCGCGATCGGCACCCTGGTGAACGGCCTGATCGCGATCTCCGCGGGGGCCCTGGCCGCGTTCCTCGCCCGCCGGCCGCTGTGGCTGCGGGTGCAGCGCTACTTCATGGGCACCGTCCTGGCCGGCATCGCCGTCCACCTGGCCACCGACCGTTCCCGGGCGCTCACGACGGCCTAGGGACGTCCTGGCGATATCAGGAGGCGAGACTCGCAGCCAGCACCAGGCTGGCCGCGCCGCGGGCGTGACCGCTGTCGTCCCACGGCCTGAGGGTGATCTCCAGTCCGGGCAGCGCCGCGATGACCCCCTCGTCGACCGCGCGGTGGAAGCCGGGCGCGAGGTACGGCCACAGGACGTGGCTCTCCCCGATGACGGTCAGCGCCCGCACGGCCAGCACGTTCACCACGCCGGCGACGGCCCGGCCGAGGATCTCGCCGGCCTCGGCGAGCAGATCGCGCATGCCCGGGGCGTCGTCGGCGGCGAGGCGGCGCAGCCCCTCCAGCGTCGGCGGCGCGCCGACCAGGCCGCGCGCCACGGCCTCGGCGGCGAGCGCGTAGTCCGCGACGTACGCGTCGACGCAGCCGCGCCGTCCGCACACGCACTTCGGGCCGCCCGGACCGGTGGGCACGTGGCCGAACTCGCCGGCCACCCCGTCGGGGCCGCGATGGACCCGGCGGCCCAGCACGATGCCCATCCCCACGCCGTCGCCGATGGCCAGCACGAGGAAGTCGTCGTGGTCGCGGCCGGTGCCGTAGAGCAGCTCTCCCGTGGTGGAGGCGCGGGTGTCGTTGTCGATCAGCACGGGCACCGGCAGGCGCGCCGCCAGCGGCGGCTGGAGCGGCAGGTCGGTCCACCCCATGCGCGGTGACAGCCGTACCGTGCCGGTGCCGGGGTCGATCACGCCCGGGACGGCCAACCCGATGCCGAGCACCCGCGAGCCGGTCGCGGGATCGCGCAGCACGTCCTCGCACGCCGCCGCGAGCTGCCGCACGGGGTCGCCCGTGGGCGAGAACGGCCGGGTGAAGCGGGCCACCTCGCTCCCGTCGAGCCGGGCCAGCACGCCCATCAGGTGGTCGGAGTGGACGCGCAGGCCCAGCGTGTAGGCGGCGTCGGGGACGACCTCCAGCGGCACCTTCGGCCGTCCTCGGCCGCTGACCTGCGGCGGCAGCTCGCGCAGGAAGCCCAGCTCGATCAGGCGGCGGGTGTGCTCGGTCACCGTCGCGGCGCCGAGGCCCAGCCCGGCGGCGATCTGTGACCGGTTGAGCGGCCGTGACCCGAGCATGGCGAGGATCTCCGCCTTGATCAGGTCTTCCCGGTACGGGGGTGGGGGCATGTCGCTCATTCTTCCTCTCTTGACGCCCTGCACGTCCCGACCCTAAGGTCAGCCACCATAATAAATTCGCCCCCGAAAAATATCACGGGCGGCGTCCAGGAGGGAGCGCAGATGCGCATGCGCAGAAGCGTCCTGCCGGCCCTGGGGCTGGCAGGCATGATGGTCGCCGCCGCGTGCGGCGGCGGAGGTTCCGGCACGTCGGGCGGTGCCCGGGACACCGGAGGCACCGTCACGCTGGACTGGGAGATGTGGGCCGGCAGCGAGGACGAGAAGGCCCAGCTCGACCATCTCGCAGCGCTCGTCACCCAGAAACACCCCACCATCAGGGTGAGACTCCGCACGGCGCCGTTCAACGACTACTTCACCAAACTTCAGACCGAGTTCGCGGCCGGCAAGCAGCCGTGCGTGGTGTCCATGCAGAGCCTGCGCCTCAGCGCCTACGCCGACCTGCTGGAGCCGCTCGACGGCAAGGCCGACACCCAGGGCTTCGCCCCCTCCGCCCTGGAGACGCTCAAGCTGGGCGGCAAGCAGCTCGCCCTGCCGTACGACCTGGCCTCGATGCTCCTCTACTACAACAAGGACGCCTTCGCCAAGGCGGGCGTGGCCGAGCCGAAGAGCGGCTGGACCGTCGCCGACTTCGAGCAGGCGGCCAAGAAGCTCTCCACCGGAGGCAAGGCCGGGTTCGGCATGTCCTTCGCCGACCTGCACTCCCTGTCGCTCATGCTGTCCTACAACGGGGCCCAGCCGGTCACCCCGGACGTGAAGCTGCAGTTCGACAGCCGGCCCATGGCGGACGCGCTCACCTGGTACGCCGGCCTGGCCGCGAGCAAGGCGGCGCTGGTGCCGGCCAGCTCGTCCGACGTGGGCTGGGGCGAGACGCAGTTCGTCAACGGCAACGCCATGATGGCGGTCGACGGGTCGTGGAACATCGGCTCGGCGGTCAAGGACGCCAAGTTCGCGGTCGGCTTCGCGCCGCTGCCCGCCGGGTCCGGCGGGGCCAAGACCTACCTCGCCGCCTCCGGCTTCGGCGTCGCCAAGGGCTGCCCCTACCCGCAGGAGGCCGTCAAGGCCGTATCGGTGCTGGCCGGGCCGGACGCCCAGGCCTACCTCGCCGGGCAGGGCCGCAGCTTCCCGTCGCGCACCGACCAGCAGGCCACCTACGAGGAGTTCCTCGTCAAGCAGGACCCGCGCAACGCCGAGGCGGTGCGCGGCGCGATCGCCTCGCTCAAGGACGGCCTGGCCGGCGGCGTCCCCCTGTTCACCACCAAGAACTGGGACAGCGTCAGCAAGCTCATGGCGCAGTACCTCATCCAGGTCTACACCGGTGACCAGGCGCCCGAGGCCGCGCTCGGCACGATCCAGCAGCAGAGCGCCCGCGGCCAGTGAACCCGCGCACGACAGAGCAGTGGAGCGCGCTCGGCTTCGTCACGCCGAGCGTGCTCGGGCTGGGACTGTTCACCCTGTTCCCGGTCGGGATGGCCGTCGTCATGAGCTTCTTCGAGTGGCCCATGCTCGGCACGCGGGAGTTCGTCGGCCTGGAGAACTTCCGCTACCTGCTCGGCGAGGACCCCGACTTCCTGACCGCGCTGCGCAACACCTTCGTCTTCACCGGCCTCTACGTGCCGCTCAACCTCCTGCTCGCGCTCGGCCTGGCGTTCTGGATCAACCGGTCACGCTGGGCGAACCTGTGGCGGGTGCTGTTCTTCGTCCCGGCCATCACCCCGATGGTGGCCAACGCGGTGATCTGGAAGTTGCTCTTCCAGGCCGTCGGCGGGGAGCCGAACCTGCTGGCCGACGGGCGCACCGCGCTGCTGGCCGTGGTCGCGATGAGCGTGTGGCAGGGGTTCGGCTACAACATGATCGTCTTTTCCGCGGCCGTCAACGAGATGTCGCCCAGCGTGCTGGAGGCCGCCTCGCTCGACGGGGCGACCGGGCTGCGCAGGCTCGTCAGCGTGCAACTGCCGCTGATCTCGCCGGCGCTGTTCTTCGCGACGACCATGACGCTGATCAACGCGCTGCAGGTCTTCACCCAGCCCTACATCCTCACGGCGGGCGGGCCGGGCAACGCCACCGAGACGCTGGTCATGAACGTCTACCAGGCCGGCTTCGAGTCACGCGACCTCGGGCTGGCCGCCGCGGGCGCGTGGCTGCTGTTCGCGATCATCCTCGGCGTCACGGCCGTGCAGTTCCTGGGCCAGAAACGGTGGGTCCACTATGAGAGCTAGCCGCGTGCTGTCGCACATCCTGCTGGCCGGCGTCGCCCTGGCGTTCCTCTACCCGCTGCTCTTCGCCGTCGCCACGGCGCTCAAGCCGCCGGGCGAGACGTTCGGCTCGCCGACCGCGCTGATCGGCTCCGAGCTGCGCTGGCGCAACTTCGCCGAGGTCTTCGACTACGTGCCGTTCGAGCGCTACATCGGCAACGGCGTGCTCGTGTCGGGCGTGGGCACCCTCGTCGTGCTGGCCGCCTCGGCGCTGTCGGCCTACGCCTTCGCCGCGCTGCGCTGGCGCGGCCGGGACGGCGTCTTCCTCGTCTTCCTGGCCACCATGATGGTGCCGCAGGAGGTGCTGGTCGTGCCGATGTTCCTGCTCATGCAGGCGTTCGGCTGGGTGGACAGCTACCAGGCGCTCATCTTCCCGTGGGCGTTCACCGCCTTCGGCACGTTCCTGCTGCGGCAGTTCTTCAGGAGCGTGCCGGGCGAGCTGCGCGAGGCGGCGCGCCTCGACGGCGCCGGAGAGCTGCGCATCTTCCTGGGCGTCATGCTGCCGCTCGCCAGGCCCGCCCTGGGGGTGCTCGCGGTGTTCACCTTCATCGGCTACTGGAACAGCTTCCTGTGGCCGCTCATCATGATCAACGATGTGAACGCCAGGGGCACCGTGCCGCTCGGCCTGCAGCTCTTCTTCGGCCAGAACGGCAACCAGTGGCACCTGGTCATGGCCGCCTCCGTCATCTCCATCCTGCCCACCCTGCTGCTGCTCGTCGCGCTGCAGAAACACCTGGTGAAAGGAATCGCCACGGCCGGGCTGGCCGGGCGCTGAAAGGAATCCATGCTCTTCTTCGATCGCCGTACGGGTCCCGACCTCGGCGCGGACGCGCCGGACTACCCCGACAGACCGGTGCCCGACTGGTACCGGGACGCCAAGTTCGGCGTGTTCGTCCACTGGGGGCTGTACTCGGTCGGCGGATGGGCGCCGCCGCGCCGGCCGGGCCAGGACGTGCCCGTGGAGCTCGAGTACAGCCACCACCAGTACGCCGAGTGGTACGCCAACACCCTGCGCATCCCCGGCTCGCCGACCGGCGCGTTCCACGAGAGCGCCTTCGGCGTCGGCACCTCCTACGAGGACCTGGCCGACGACTGGGCGGCCGAGAGGTACGACCCCGACGGCTGGATGCGGCTCTTCGCCGCGTGCGGGGCGCGCTACGTGGTGCCGACGGCCAAGCACCACGACGGCTTCTGCCTGTGGGACACCGCCACGACCCGCTTCTCCAGCGTCCACCGGGGGCCCCGCCGCGACGTCGTCGCCGAGTTGGCCGCCGCCGCCCGGTCGGCCGGGCTGCGCTTCGGGCTCTACTACTCCGGGGCACTCGACTGGCACGTGTCGCACTTCCCGCCGATCCGGTCGCTGACCGACCTGTTCACCTACCGCCGCAACGACCCGGCCTTCGCCCGTTACTGCTTCGACCAGGTGCGGGAGCTGGTCGAACGGCACCGGCCCGACGTGCTGTGGAACGACATCGACTGGCCCGACTCCGCCAAGGCCGCCGGGCCGCACAGCCTGGCCGCGCTGTTCGGGCACTACTACGAGCGCGTGCCCGAGGGAGTGGTCAACGACCGGTGGGGCGTGCCGCATCGGGGCTTCCGCACCCGCGAGTACCGCACCGAGACCACCGCGCCGGAGTGGACGTGGGAGGCGACGCGCGGTCTCGGCGCCTCGTTCGGCTACAACCGCGCAGAGGACGACACCCACCTCATCGACGCCGCCGAACTGGTCCATCTCCTCGTGGACACCGTCGCCAAGAACGGCAACCTGCTGCTCAACATCAGCCCGCGCGGCGACGGCTCCCTGCCCGGTGCGCAGGTCGGCCGGCTGCGCGACCTCGGCCGCTGGCTGGCCGCCCACCCGCACGCCGTCTACGGCACCCGGCCCTGGCGCCGCCACGCCGAGCCGGCGGGCGCGCCGCTGCGCTACACGGTCCGCCCCGACGGGGCGCTCAACGTGATCGCGCTCGACCCGGCGCACGGCGGTTTCCGCCTGCCCGCCGACCTGCTCGGCGTGGCGGTGCGAGGGCCGGGCGCCTACTGGGGCGAGGGCCCGGCGCAGATCGACCCGGACGGGACCGTCACCGTCCCCCCGGCCCTGCGTCACCTGCCGGCCGCCGTTCTGACCCTGCCGCCATCCGGCCCGTAGCCCGTCCGGTGTCCGCCGTTCCACGCATCGGCCGGCCGGCGGCCGGCCGATGGACCAGCTCCGGGACCAGCGTGAGCAGGCCGAGCACGGCCAGCGCGGCGCCGAGCCACAGCGGGGCACGCAGCCCGGCGGCGTCGATGGCCAGCCCGCCGGCCGACGAGCCGACGATGACGCCGAGCGTGATGAACGACGAGTGGACCGTGTTGACCAGTGGCCCGGCGTTGCCGGCTCGCTGGACGCGGGTGACCATGGCCGGGTTCATGGTGACGCCGACCAGGCCGACGCCGAGCATGAAGAGCAGGGCGGGCACGCTGACGTGGGCCAGCAGGGCGAAGCCGGCGAGGAAGACGGCGTTCAGGGCCAGGCCGTACACCTGGACGCCGATGGTGTGCCGGTCGGCGAGGCGGCCGACGACGATGTTGCCGGCCACGGCGGCGGCGCCGTACGCGACGAGCAGGAGCGGGACGGTCCCGGCGGCGAACCCGGTGAGGCGCGTCAGGATCGGGTTGAGGTAGCTGAAGGCGGAGAACGTCGCGCCGATGATGAGCGTGCTGGTGGACAGCGCCAGCCACAGCCGGGGGTTGCGGAAGACGCCCAGTTGCCGGCGCAGGCCCGCGCGGTCGTCCTGCGACCGCTCCAACCGGGGCACCCCGGCCGTCGTGGCGAGGGCGGCGACCAGGGTCAGCGCGCTGACGGCCCAGAACGCCGCCCGCCAGCCGAGGCGGTCGCCGACGAACGTGGACAGCGGCAGCCCGAGCAGGGTGCCCACCATCAGCCCGTTCATGACCACGGCGATGGCGCGCCCGCGTACCTCGGGAGGCGTCAGCCGGACCGTGAGCGAGACGGCCACGCCGAAGAACGCCTGCGAGGCGACGCCGGTGATCACGCGGGCGACCAGCATGACCGCGTACGTGGGGGCGACGGCCGCCAGCACGTTGCCGACGAGGAAGACCGCGAACAGGGTCATGAGCGCGGTCCTGGGGGGCAGCCGCATCAGGGCGACCGTCATGAACGGCCCGCCGACGGCCATGGCGACCGCGAAGGCGGTGATCAGGTAGCCGATCTGCGGGATCGTGGCGTCGAGGCCGGCGGCGAGCCGGGGCATCAGCCCCGCTACGGCGAACTCGCTGGTGACCATGGCGAAGATGCCGAGGGCCAGCACGTACACGGCACGGGGCAAGGGAGCGCTCCTGTCGATCGATTCTGCACTGATCGGTGCAGAACTAGGGTGTGGGAAGGCGGGGCGCCGGGCCGGAAGGGTCAGCGGACCAGGACGTCCAGGGCGGTCGCGGCGATGGCCTCCAGGTCGGCGCGGCCGGCGCCGCCCTTGGCCGACACCCGGATCCCGGCGATCACGGCGTTGAGATAGCGGGCGAGGGAGGCGGAGTCGCGGTCGGAGACGATGTCGCCGGCCCGCCGCGCCTCCTCGATCACGGCCTCGAACGAGTCGAGCCGCCTGCGCAGGTCGCGATCGAGCAGGCGGGAGATCTCCTCGTCGTGCCCGGCGAGCTCCACGGTGGTGTTGACGCTCAGGCACCCGATGCTGGGGCCGCCGCCCCGGTGGCGGAACTCGTCGTCGATGATCTTCGCGAGGAGCGCGCGGACGCGCTCGGCGGCGGACTGCCCGCCCGCGCCGAGGATCTCGACCTGGGCTGCGGTCATGGTGTCGAGGTAGCGGGTCAGTGCCCGCTTGAACAGCTCGTGCTTGCTGGTGAAGGCGTTGTAGACGCTGCTGCGGTCGAGGCCGGTGGCCGCGCAGAGGTCGCGGGTGGACGTGCCCTCGTAGCCGCCCGCCCAGAACGCGCGCATCGCCGCGTCCAGGACCCGTTCCTCGTCGAACGCCCGTGGTCTGGCCATGCGGGCACGGTACCGGTTCTGCACCAAATGATGCAAAACCGGTGCGGGGCGCCGGCCTCGACGCGCACCCGAACCGGATACGCGGAAGGGGTGTGCCGCGCGTGCTGCACACCCCTTCCGCGCCGGCGTACGGGCCTCGGTCAGGCGCCGACGTAGGCCGCGAGATGCTCCCCGGTCAGCGTGGAACGGCCGGCGACGAGATCGGCGGGCGTCCCCTCGAAGACGATCCGGCCGCCGTCATGGCCGGCACCGGGACCGAGATCGATGATCCAGTCGGCGTGCGCCATCACCGCCTGGTGATGCTCGATGACGATGACCGACTTGCCGGACTCGACCAGCCGGTCGAGCAGGCCCAGCAACTGCTCCACATCAGCGAGATGCAGGCCGGTGGTCGGCTCGTCCAGCACGTACACGCCGCCCTTCTCGGCCATGTGGGTGGCCAGCTTGAGCCGCTGCCGCTCGCCCCCGGACAGCGTGGTGAGCGGCTGGCCGAGACTCAGGTAACCGAGCCCGACATCGGCCAGCCGGACCAGGACGGCGTGCGCGGCCGGCGTGCGCGCCGGGCCGGCGCCGAAGAACTCCTCGGCCTCGGCCACCGACATCGCCAGCACCTCGCTGATGTCACGGCCGCCGAAGTGGTACTCCAGCACCGACGCCTGGAACCGCTTGCCCTCGCACTCCTCGCAGGTCGTGGCGACCCCGGCCATCATCGCCAGGTCGGTGTAGATGACACCGGCGCCGTTGCAGTTGGGGCAGGCACCTTCGGAGTTGGCGCTGAACAGCGCCGGCTTCACACCGTTGGCCTTCGCGAACGCCTTGCGGATCGGGTCGAGCAGCCCGGTGTAGGTCGCCGGATTGCTCCGTCGCGAGCCACGGATCGCGCCCTGGTCGATCGACACCACACCAGCCCCGGCCGGGATCGACCCGTGGATCAGCGAGCTCTTGCCCGAACCGGCGACACCGGTGACCACGCACAGCACCCCGAGCGGGATGTCGACGTCGACCTCGCGCAGGTTGTGCGCCGTCGCGCCGCGGATCTCCAGCATGCCCTTGGGCGTGCGCACCGTCTCCTTCAGCGCGGCCCGGTCGTCGAGATGGCGGCCGGTGAGCGTGCCGGCGGCCCGCAGCCCCTCGACGGTCCCCTCGAAGCAGACGCTGCCACCCGCCGTACCGGCGCCGGGGCCGAGGTCGACGACGTGGTCGGCGATCGCGATCGCCTCCGGCTTGTGCTCCACGACGAGCACCGTGTTGCCCTTGTCCCGCAGCCGCAGCAGCAACTCGTTCATCCGCTGGATGTCATGGGGGTGCAGGCCCGTGGTGGGCTCGTCGAAGACGTAGGTGACATCGGTGAGCGAGGAGCCGAGGTGGCGGATCATCTTGGTGCGCTGCGCCTCGCCGCCCGACAGCGTGCCCGACGGCCGGTCCAGCGACAGGTAGCCCAGCCCGATCTCCACGAACGAGTCGAGAGTGCGCTGCAGCACGCCGAGCAGCGGCGCCACCGACGGCTCGTCGAGGCCGCGGACCCACGCGGCCAGGTCGCTGATCTGCATCGCGCAGGCTTCGGCGATGTTGATCCCGCCGATCCGCGAGGAGCGGGCCGCCTCGTTGAGGCGGGTGCCATCGCACTCGGGACAGGCGGTGAAGGTGACGGCCCGGTCCACGAACGCCCGGATGTGCGGCTGCATCGCCTCTCGGTCCTTGGAGAGGAACGACTTCTGGACCCGGGGGAGCAGCCCCTCGTAGGTCATGTTGATGCTGTCGACCTTCACCTTGGTCGGCTCGCGGTGGAGGAAGTCGTGCAGTTCCTTCTCCGTGTACTCGCGGATCGGCTTGTCCGGGTCGAGGAAGCCCGACGCGGTGAAGACCCGCACCAGCCAGCCGTCCACGGTGTAGCCGGGGATGGTGATCGCGCCCTCGGCGAGCGACTTGCTCTCGTCGTAGAGCTGGGTCAGGTCGACGTCGGTCACGCTGCCCATGCCCTCGCAGCGCGGGCAGGCGCCGGCGGGCAGGTTGAAGCTGTAGTGGAACGACGGCCCGGCACTCGGCTCGCCGAGCCGGCTGAAGACGATCCGCAGCATCGCGTTGGCGTCGGTGGCGGTGCCGACCGTGGAGCGGGAGTTGGCGCCCATCCGCTCCTGGTCGACGATGATCGCCGTGGTCAGCCCCTCCAGCAGGTCGACCTCCGGCCGTGCCAGCGTCGGCATGAAGCCCTGCACGAAGGCGCTGTAGGTCTCGTTGATCAACCGCTGCGACTCCGCGGCGATCGTGCCGAACACCAGCGAGCTCTTGCCCGAGCCGGAGACGCCGGTGAACACCGTCAGCCGGCGCTTCGGGATCTCGATGCTGACGTCCTTGAGGTTGTTCTCGCGCGCGCCCTGCACGCGGATCAGATCGTGGCTGTCGGCGACGTGCAGCGCAGGCGACTGCGTGTCCGTCCTCGTGGGCGTGCTCATATGTCTCCATTTCCTACGCGGGGGCCGCCTTCGCGGTATCCGTCGGCGTCGCCCCGCTCGATCTAACCAGCTTCGAGCCGTACGTCTGTTCGCGTCGTCCGACGGTCGCGGCAACGGTCCGCTGACCGCCTGATCGGCGGTGCCGGCCGGGTCGGCGCTCGGCGCGAGAACCAAGGCGGCATGCCGGGGAGATGTGGGACCACCGGTACGGGTGGCCGGCGCACGCGGGTCGAGGCACTGGCCGCCCGGACCTCTTTGCCATGGGGGCGCCGACGCCCGGTGCCGCGACGGCGCTGAGCGCGGGAGCGGGGATCGGCACTCATCGGCCCTGAATCAGCCCGAGGATGTCGCCATCGGGGTCGGGCCGGGGCGGCGGTCGCCTCCGGGAGGCGGAAGAGGCCGGCTGGGACCAGAAACAGAAGGGGTTGTGCCGATGATCACGGCACAACCCCGCTGAGCTGGCGGTAGGGGATTTGAACCCTGATAGGTCGCCCTACACACGCTTTCCAAGTCTGTGGACCTTCGTCCACCGCCGGTCAGGAGGTTGCCGCCCTCCGGATCGCCGTCGGTGGTCTTCCTCTCCCAACGCACATGTCCTTGTCCCGGAGGTCGAGCACCCGTGGCGTGCTCACGCGGGATCAGGGATGTGGGCGCCCAATCGGGGTTCAACGCGGGGAGACCGGATCCGTGCCGAGAAATCCCGGCGGCGTTGGCGACCACCGTCCCTATCGTTCCGCAAGCCGTCTAGGTCGTCACGCACCCACATCGCGGTGGTGCCACGCCGACGCACCCGAGACCGGTGACTACGGCGGGTTACCTGGCCGCCGGAGACCGGCGGCACCGTGGAATCACTACTGAAGGGGGTTGGAGGAGATTTCTCCGGAGGGGGTGATGTCGTAGATCTTCTCGGCGGATCCGGCGGCGGAGGCGGAAGAGGCGGTCGCAGCGCCAAGGCCGATCGCGAGAAGACCGGCTGCGGTCACCACGGCGAGCTTCTTGAGCAGTCTGACGTGTGTCACGAGACCTCCCGTGCGATACGAAGATGAAGGGGTGATGGTATTGGACACAGAGATCACGACACAATCCTCCCTATAAGGCTGGGGCACGAGCCTATGAACGGTAGGAATGTGACGGTGTCAGGCGAACACCCGACAAACTTCGTCTCCCCGGTGAGCGCGGCATTCCTGCGGGCCGGCGACTTCAGGCGTGAGGTCCGAGGGGCGGACGCGCTCGAGAGGACGGGTCTCCACCGCCTGCACGATCAAGGCGGCGCTGCTGCACCAGCGGGTGGTCCGCAGGGGCGCCAGATGAGGCGACTGGCCGCGGTGCCGCCCAACTGCCGGCCATCGCCAACCGGTCGCACTCACAGCTCTGAGCGCCTGCCACGCCGCCACCGCTGGGTCGTGGTGAACAGGGTCGACGACGGCGATGGCGGGATCGCGGGTGGACAACGTGCTCGACGACTTGCAGACCGCCTTCAAGTGGAGGTGGAAAGCGCTCCGCGCAGCAGAGACGCTCGTGCTGTCCCGACCCGACGGCAACGCATCCGGCGAGCTTGGAGGATGTCCTGCCGTGGTCTCTCCTGGTGATCAGTAGCCTGGCGAGTCATTTGTAAGGCGCCTGTAAGCCTGCACATCTAGACATGCACATGTGAACCAAGACGCCGGAAATCTGCACGAAGACGGCGTTCCTCCGCAGTCGCCGCAAATAGGCTCGATCATCCCATTCAATGCCGACTTCGTTGAAGGAGGGGAGCGCTCCTCGTGACGCTGGAGATCAGATTCCTCGGCCCGTGGCAGGTCCTGGCCGCTGACGAACCGGTCCGGTTCGCCGGGCATCGACGAATCGGCGTGCTCGCCAGACTCGCCCTGGACGCCGGGCAGGCCGTACCCACCGAGCGGATCCTCACCGACGTATGGGGAGACAGCTCCGCGTCGACCATGGCCAAACAACTCCACATCGTGATCTCCAAACTCCGCGAAACCCTCGGACCCCACACCACCGAAGAGATCATCCAGACCGTGCCCGGCGGCTACCGGCTCGCGCTCCAGCCAGACCACATCGACGCCCACCTGTTCACCCGCCTGGCCAAACGCGCCCGCACCGCCCAGGCGCAGGGGGCCAGGGACACCGCGGACGCCCTGTTTCGCACCGCCCTTCAGCTGTGGCGAGGCGAACCACTGGCCGGACTGGCCGCCCCCTGGGCACGAATCGAAGCCACCCGCCTGGAACAAGAAC
The DNA here is from genome assembly GCF_014207745.1 of Nonomuraea muscovyensis. Classification (NCBI taxonomy): domain Bacteria; kingdom Bacillati; phylum Actinomycetota; class Actinomycetes; order Streptosporangiales; family Streptosporangiaceae; genus Nonomuraea; species Nonomuraea muscovyensis. The sequence continues at coordinate 2,626,003 of NZ_JACHJB010000001.1, read as the reverse complement.
ACCTCACCGTCCTGGAAGACCACGCCGATCTCCGCCTCGCCGCCGGCGACCACCACGCGCTGGCCGTCGACCTGGTCGCACACGTGCGGGCCCACCCACTACGCGAACGCCCCGCCGCCCAACTCATGCTCGCCCTGCACCGCGCCGGCCGCCCGTCCGAAGCGCTCGCCGTCTACCAGGACACCCGCCGGATCATGGTCTCCGAACTCGGCATCGAACCCGGCGCCGAACTACGCCGCCTGCACCAGGCCGTCCTGGTCAAGGACCCCGTCCTCGACCTGACCACCCCGGCCCAACAGGCCACGCTCAGCGAGTCGTACATCCCGGCCGAACTGCCCGCCGGCACCAACGCCTTCACCGCCCGCGCCACCGAGATCCAACACCTGCGCACCGCGCTCGGCCCCGCCGACGGACTCACCCACGGACCCACCATCACCGTGATCGACGGACCCGGCGGCATCGGCAAATCCGCCCTGACCGTCCACGTCGCCCACGCCATGGCCGAACGATTCACCGACGGTGTCATCTACCTCAACCTGCACGGATCCACCCCCGGACTCGACCCGCTGACCCCAGCCCAAGCCCTGCGTCACCTGCTGCGCTCCCTCGGCCTGGACGGCGCCGCCGTCCCCGCCGACCCCGGCGAGGCCGCCGCCCGCTACCGCTCCCTGACCGCGACCTGCAACCTGCTGGTCATCCTGGACAACGCCCGCGACGTCCGCCAGATCCGCCCGCTCATCCCCGCCGGCCCCGACTGCCGGGTCCTGATCACCAGCCGGGACCCGCTGGCCACCCTGGACAACGCCGGCCACCTCCACCTGGGCACCCTGAACGCCGCCGACGCCGCCGCGCTACTGTCCCGCCTGGCCGGACCCGACCGGGTACGCGCCGAACCGCAGGCGGCCGAGCGGATCGTCCACCTGTGCGGCGGTTTCCCCCTCGCCCTGCGGATCGTCGGCGCCCGCCTGGCGGCCCGCCCCGACTGGGCCCTGTCCGACCTGGAAGTACGGCTGGCCGACGCCACCCGACGCCTGGACGTGCTGGAGTACGCCGACCTGGCCATTCGCGCCAGCATCGCGGTCAGCCACCACCGCCTCCGAGAAGAACCCGCCGGCCGCGACGCCGCCGACCTGCTGCCCCTGCTGGGCCTGCTCGGCCTGCCCACCCACACCCCCGCCGCCACCGCCGCCCTGACCGACTGGCCCCACCACCGCGCCGAAGCCGCCCTGGAACGCCTGCGGGACGCTCGTCTCCTCGAGTCCGCCGGGCCCGACCGCTACCAGTTCCACGACCTGGTCGGCCTCTATGCCCGCGAACGCGCACACCAGGACCTGTCGGAGGAGGAACGCACCGCCGCCGAACGGCGCGCGCTCCACCACTACCTGACCACCCTCTGGATGGCGAGCACCATGCTCGCCAGCGATTCCGTACTGCGATGCCCCGTCGAGTTGCCCGACATCTCCTTCGAGGACCTGGCGGAGGCGGAACGATGGGTCCAGGGCGAGCGGGACAACCTGCTCGCCGCCGCGCAGCAGGCGTTGGTCGGCCCCGACCCGGCGACCGCCATCGGCCTGGCCGTCGGACTCCACTGGCCCTTCTGCTACCAGGGCTGGCACACGCAACTGGCCGACATCTACGCGCACGCCATCGAGGTGGCCGATCGCATCGGGGCATGGGAGGACAAGGCCCAGCTCCGCAGCTTTCTCGGCTGGGTCTACCGAGACCAGGGCAGCTACGACGCCGCGATCGCGCAACTGAAGACAGCTCTCGCCGACTGGGACCGTGCCGGCCTGCCTCGGCGCAAGGTCGGGGTGCTCAACAACCTCGGCGTCATCAACACGATCGTGGGCCGTCTCGACGAGGCACTCGGCTACCTGGAGTCCGCGTTGGAGCTCAACGACGACGCCGAACGCCCTGGGGCCACGGCCACGATCCGCAACAACCGGGTGCACGTCTACTACCGTCAGGGGCGCTTCGACGAGGCGATCGCGGAAGCACGCCAGTTGGTGGAGCTGGGGCCGAAGGTGGGCCCGCTCGCCGATGCGGGCATTGCACACGGTTCGCTGGGCGACGCCTACCGTCATGCCGGTCGGCTGCCCGAGGCGATGGAAAGCTACACGACGGCCGTGCGGCTGCTCCGCGAGTCGGGATACCGCCTGAAGGAAGCCGTGTCACGCTGGTGGTTCGGCACCACGCTGCACGACCTCGAACGGCACGGCGAAGCACGCAAACAGTGGGAGGACTCCGTCCGCCTCCTGCGCGACGCCCGCCTGCTCACGCCCCGGGAGGCGACCGAGACCCTCGCCCAGGCCGTGCCGGAAACACCCCAGCCGATCAAGAACATGCTCTGACCCTCACCCCGGCGCGTGTCACCCAATGCCCGACATTTTCGATCTGGACGAATTCTGGGTGACGGCGACTGGTGCCAGTCCCGGCGGAGGACGCCATGTACCGGTCACGGCAGCCTCCAACGCGCTCCCACCAGAGCACTCCCTCGTCGGCGGGACGCGTTCCATGCATGCGGTGGCACGCCCAGAACGGGTGGGACCTGAGGCATGCCGCCGCCGCCTGGAGGTGCGCGGCGGCGCGACGGTGGACGCCTGGGACGGGTCATCGCCGTCTGCCCCAAGCGCAAGCAGGTGAGAGCCGGGACCGGTCTCGCGTATCACGATGGGGTGGTCCGGTAGCGGCATGGCACGCCGGCACCAGCACGTCACCGACGGCGTCCGGAACACGGTGGCGAAGCAGGTCGACGGCCTGCTCTGGGAGGGGAGGAGTCCTCCGAAGGGGCCGACTGAGACCAGAACTGAGACTGGAAAGCCGGAAGGGGTGTGCCGCTACTTCGGCACACCCCTTCGGAGCTGGCGGAGGATAGGGGATTTGAACCCCTGATAGGTTGCCCTATACACGCTTTCCAAGCGTGCGCCCTCGGCCACTAGGCGAATCCTCCGCCGACGAGCTTACCGGACTCATCAGGGTCTGCGGACCACGATTTTCCGTGTGGCGGCATGGGAGCGAGCACTGCCGTATCCGGCTAGACTGTCCACGGACCCCTCGCGCGGCGTCATCCTGTGAACCTCCCCAGGGCCGGAAGGCAGCAAGGATAAGCGGGCTCTGGCGGGTGTGCGAGGGGTTCTCTTCGTTGTGAGCCCCTCGCAGGCGGGATGGTCGCATGAGCCTTGCGCTTTACCGCAAATACCGCCCTGGGACCTTCGCGGAGGTCAAGGGTCAGGAGCACGTCACCGACCCGTTGCGGCAGGCGTTGCGTACGAGGCGCATCAACCACGCCTACCTCTTCAGCGGCCCGCGCGGCTGCGGCAAGACCTCCAGCGCCCGGATCCTGGCGCGCTCGCTCAACTGCGAGAAGGGCCCGACGCCCGACCCGTGCGGCGAGTGCGAGTCGTGTGTCGCGCTGGCTCCCACCGGTCCCGGTCACCTCGACGTCATCGAGATCGACGCGGCCTCGCACGGTGGTGTGGACGACGCGCGCGACCTGCGCGAGCGGGCCTTCTTCGCCCCGGTCGCCGCCCGCTACAAGATCTACATCATCGACGAGGCGCACATGGTGACCCGCGAGGGTTTCAACGCGCTGCTCAAGCTCGTCGAGGAGCCCCCGCCACACCTGAAGTTCATCTTCGCGACGACCGAGCCCGAGAAGGTCATCGGCACCATCAAGTCGCGCACCCACCACTACCCGTTCCGGCTGATGCCGCCGGCGACGCTGCGAGCGCTGCTGGAGGAGATCCTCACCTCCGAGAGCGTTCCGTTCGAGCCGAACGCCCTTCCGCTCGTCGTCCGCGCCGGCGCCGGGTCGGCCCGAGACTCGCTGTCCATCCTCGACCAGCTCCTCGCGGGCGCCGACGACGACGGCATCACCTACGCCAAGGCCGTCTCGCTGCTCGGCTACACCGACGGCGACCTGCTCGACGAGGTGGTCGCCGCGTTCGCCGCCCGCGACGGCGCCCGGGTCTTCCACACGGTCAACCGGGTGATCGAGGGCGGTCACGACCCGCGCCGGTTCGCCTCCGACCTGCTGGAGCGCTTCCGTGACCTGGTGATCCTGGCCAACGTGCCGGAGGCGGCCTCCAGCGGGCTGCTCGACCGGCCGGCCGACGAGCTGGAGCGCCTGGTGGCGCAGGCCGCCTCGATGGGCCCGGCCGAGCTGACCAGGGCCGCCGAGGTCTTCAACGCGGGGCTCACCGAGATGCGCGGCGCCACGTCCCCACGGCTGCTGCTGGAGCTGATGTGCGCGCGTGTGTTGCTTCCGGGGGCGGCGCAGGGGGAGGAGGCGCTGCTGGCCCGGCTCGAACGGCTGGAACGCGGCGGCACCCTCGCGGCGATGGCCGCCCGCGCCTCGGGCTCCGGGCCCGCCGGTGGCCCGCCTCCGGCACCCGCCCACCAGCCGTCGGCGCCCGTCCATCAGCCGTCGGCCCAGTCCTCGCAGCCTGGGGCCGTTCCGCAGCCGTCCGGGGCTCAGGCCGGGAGCGGCTCCCAGGCGGGAGCGCCGGTCGCAGGAGACGGGGAGGCGTCCGCGCCGGTCGACGGCGCGTCCGCGGGGCCGGCCTCGGGTGACTCCGGCGGGCAGGACGACTGGCCCGAGCCGGCACGACCGGGCGCGCCCGCACAGGGCGGGGCGCCGGCCCGGTCCGGTCACGGGCAGGGCGGGGCGGCGGGGCAGCAGGGTCACGGGCAGGGCGGGTCTGCCGCTCATCCCGCCCCCGGTCACAGCCACGCCGGGTCCGGTGGGGGCGCGGGGGCGATCCAGCAGCAGTGGCCGGCCGTGCTCGCCGCGCTCAAGCAGCGCAGCATCGTCGTCTGGGCCAACGTCAGCACCAACGCCCAGGTCGTGGGCGTCGAAGGCAACCTGGTGACGCTCGGGTTCGCCCAGGTCGGCGCGATGAAGAACTTCACGGGCGGCGGCAAGGACGCCGTGGTGGCCACCGCGCTGGGTGACGTGCTGGGCGGCACCTGGCGGGTGGAGGCCGTGGTCGGCGGCTCGCCCGTTCCCCAGGGTGGCCGGGGTTCGCACGCGGGCCCGCCTCCGGGTCCTGCCCGGCCCGCCCAGCCGCAGCCGCCGGCACCCCAGCGGCCGCCCGCCGCCCCGGCACCACCCGCCCCGGCACCACCCGCGCCGGCACAGCAGGCGTCAGGGGCGCAGGTCTCGGGGCCGCACGGGTCAGGGCCGCACGGGTCGTCGGCCGGTGAGACCGGCGGGCAGGAGCCGGGCCGGCCCGGCGGGGCGGCGGACCGGGGCAGGCAGACCACCGACGAGTCGTGGCCTGACGCTCCCGACGACTTCGCCCCGGGTTCGCCGCCCACGTCTGACCACACCACGGGCGCCCTCGGCCGAGGCGCGGTCCCGTCCGGCTCGGGCGGCGGCACGCCCGGTGCCGCCCCGGCTGCCGGGACGCCCGGCGCGGTCGCGGGTGCCGCCGGCGCCGGCGTGGCCGCTGCGGGCGGGGTGGCCGCGGGTGCGGCGAGTTCGGCCGTGGCCGCGGCGCGGTCGGCCGCGAAGGCGGCGGCCCAGGCCGGTCCGCGGGCCCCGGCTCCGCGTCAGGGCGGCTCCGCCGGCTGGCCGGACGCCGTGCCCGGCCGTCGCCGGGTCCCCGACTCCGACGAGGTCGACCCGCTGAACGACGCCAACGCCGACGTGGACGAGCTGTCCGGCATGGCGCTCCTGCAACGGGAGCTGGGCGCCCAGGTGATCGGCGAGATAGACCACACCTGACGCATGATCCTCACCGGTGGACGGGGGAAGGCTTTCCCGGCACTCGGCGGCGAGGCTTTTCCGGCTGGAAATCCCCTTCCCGGGCGTGGGGCTGCTGGGGGTTCGGGCTACACGGTCAGCCGGCGAAGAGGCGGGCCTGGGCGGCGGCGGCGCGGTGGTCGGTGGAGGGCAGGGAGGCGGCGATGCGTTCGAGGACCTGGACGTCGGCCCGCCCGCTGGAGGTCTGCGCGTAGGTCCACAGGTCGTCGGGGGAGCCGCGCAGCAGCAGGCAGGTGCGTACCTGGACCTCCAGCTCGTCGCGTTCGCGGCGGATCTCCGGCGACTCCGAACGCGGCAGCAGCGGCCCCGGGTAGGCACGAGCCAGTGACGCCGGCTCTCCGGCGGCCAGCAGCCGCCGCACCTGGAGGAAGTCGGCTTCGAGGGGCGAGGTGAGCCGGTACGGCTTGGCGCCGATCGTGCCGCGCAACTGGGTGCGCAGCCGGTGGATCTCGGCCCGGATGGTGACGGGGTTGCCGTCGTCGCCGTACAGGTGGAAGGAGAGCTGCTCGGCACTGAGGCCGCGCGGGTGCAGGGCGAGGAGGGCGAGGATCTCGGCGTGCCGGAGGGAGAGCGGCAGGCGGCGCTCGCCGAGGACGGCCGCCGGCGGGCCGTCGCCGAGGAGGGCGAGCCGGAGCGTGGGAGGAGCGGCCGAGGGGGCGGAGCGCAGCAGGTAGCCGTCGGCGAACGGCTCCAGCACCGCCACCCGGCCGTCGCGCAGCAGCATGCGCCCGCCCGGCGCGGGGAGGGGCACCCGCTCGCCCGCGATGCCCCCGGGGTCGCCGGCGAGGACGCGGCCGGTGGGGGAGAGCAGGATGCCGGGTCGCGAGCGCAGCGACTCGTAGCGGCGGCGCAGCTGTTCGTCGTGCTCGTGCATGCGCAGGGTGAGCTGCGCCTCGGCGAGCCGGGCCGTGGCGCCGACCAGGGCCACGGTGGCCGGGTGGAGGCTGGACGCCGTGCCGCTGACGTCGAGGCAGCCGAGCACCTCGCCGGAGTCGGGATCGACGATCGGGGCGGCGCTGCACGACCAGACGTGCAGGACGTGGACGAGGTGCTCCTCGGAGTAGACGTGGACCGGCCGCAGCATCGCCAGGGCGGTGCCGATGCCGTTGGTGCCCATGCGGTCCTCGGCCCAGGCGTGGCCGTCGGCGAGCCCCACCCGGTCGGCGCGGCGCATCGTGCCGCGGTCGCCCTCGCGCCACAGCACGCGGCCCTCGCGGTCGGTGATCACCACGATGTGCGCCGCCTCGCCGGCCATCCGCCCGAGGGTCTCGACGAACAGCGGCACCAGGGGCCGCAGCGGATGGGAGGCGCGGGCGTCCGCCAGGCCGGCGGCGCTGAACGCCAGGGGAGCGGCCCCGGTCGCGGGGTCGATGCCCGCGTCCAGGGAACGCCGCCAGGAGGCGCCGATCAGCCGGCGCGGCCCGTCGGGGCACGCGTCACCGGTGACGGCCGTCTCGTGGGCGCCGCGAAGGAGGCGGGAGTACGCGGCGAGATCGGCGTAACTCATCGGATACTCCAAGTAGTCGGACCCGTATGGCGAGCATCCGCGCCGGAAAGGGTCCGCGCAAGTCGTTAGAGTCGATCGCGAAACGTGATTGAACGATAGCAACGTGTGTGCAACGTGCGCGGGGCTATGGTTCCATTCAGGCGTCGGCATGGTGCGGCCGCTCCGGTCGGCGTTGTGGCCGGGTCTCGGACACTGGAGGGGGGCCGGGATCCGGCCAGCAAACCGGGCGCACACCCGTCAGGCGGGGGCGTCCGGCGGGCCGATCCCCTCCTTGGGCGAAACACCAGTAGGCCCCAGTACATGACTAGGCCCAAACACCGTAGGCTCGTGGAGTCAAGAACGCGGAGCCACGAGGAGCGCACGACGGTGAACCCAGGGGATGTCAACCTGCAGCAGCTGCTGGAGCAGGCCCAGCTCATGCAGCAGCAGCTTGTGAGCGCCCAGCAGGAGCTCAACGACGCGCAGATCGAGGGCTCGGCCGGTGGCGGCCTGGTCACGGCCGTCGTCAACGGCTCGGGCGAGCTGCTCGAGCTCAAGATCGACCCGAGCGTGATCGATGCCGCCGACCCGCAGGACACGGCCGACACGATCGCCGACCTGGTGATCGCGGCGGTTCGTGACGCCGTGCGGGCGGCGGCCGACCTGCAGCAGGAGAAGCTCGGCCCGCTGGCCCAGGGGCTGGGCGGCGGCGGTCTCGGCCAGCTGCCAGGGTTCTAGGCCATGTACGAGGGGGTCGTCCAGAACCTGATCGACGAGTTGGGCCTGCTGCCCGGCGTCGGTCCCAAGAGCGCGCAGCGGATCGCGTTCCACCTGCTGGCGGCCGATCCGGTCGACGTCAAGCGGCTGGCGCACGCGCTGCTCGAGGTCAAGGAGAAGGTGCGCTTCTGCCGGGTCTGCGGCAACGTGGCCTCCGAGGAGGAGTGCCGCATCTGCCGTGACGCGCGCCGCGACACCCACGTGATCTGCGTGGTCGAGGAGCCGAAGGACGTCGTCGCGATCGAGAAGACGCGCGAGTTCCGCGGCACCTACCACGTGCTGGGGGGCGCGATCAGCCCGATCGACGGCGTCGGGCCCGACGACCTGCGCATCCGTGAGCTCATGACGCGGCTGGCCGACGGCCGCGTCACCGAGCTCATCCTCGCCACCGACCCCAATCTGGAGGGGGAGGCGACGGCGACCTATCTCGCCCGGCTGGTCAAGCCGATGGGCGTCAAAGTGACACGATTGGCCAGCGGTCTGCCTGTGGGCGGTGACCTCGAGTACGCCGACGAGGTGACCTTGGGCCGCGCTTTCGAAGGACGGAGGCTGCTGGATGTCTGACCAGTGGACCGCGCTGGCAGAAGAGATCGCCGGACACGCGCAGAACTATCTCGACGGACTGACCAGGGTGGCGGGCGGCGAGGGCGGTGACGCCATCTGGTCGCTGCTGCTGGTGGAGGTCGCGCAGGTGAGCCTCGCGGGGGCCAAGCTGGGCGCCAACGAGGACGTGATCCTGTCGGGCAACTACGAGCCGCCGCTGAGCGAGGACCCCGACATCGACGGCGTGCGCACCGCGCTGGCCGAGCGGCTGGAGGCGGTCGACGACTACGCCGAGGTGTTCGACCCGTACAAGGACACGGGCGTCACGCCGTACCGGCTGTCCGACGACCTGACCGCGGTGGCCGCCGACCTCATCCACGGGCTGCGCCACTTCCAGGCCGGGAGGCCGCACGAGGCGCTGTGGTGGTGGCAGTACTCCTACTTCAACACCTGGGGCAACCACGCGGGCGCGGCGATGCGGGCGCTGCAGGCGCTTGTGGCGCACTCGCGGCTGGACGTCGCGGAGGAGACCACCACGGTGTGATCACGTCCCACATAGTGGTATGAGCCAGCAGTGTCATGAGAAGCCCCAAGTAGACTGGCACCTCACAGTCCGAACCGGGAGACTCTCGTGGCGCTCGTTGTGCAAAAGTACGGTGGTTCGTCCGTCGCCGACGCGTCCTGCATCAAGCGGGTCGCGCAGCGGATCGTCGCGACGAAAAAAGCCGGCAACGACGTGGTCGTGATCGTCTCCGCGATGGGCGACACGACCGACGAACTGCTCGACCTGGCCGAGCAGGTGTCGCCGCTGCCCCCGGGCCGCGAGCTCGACATGCTGCTGACCTCGGGTGAGCGCATCTCGATGGCGCTGCTGGCCATGGCGATCGCCAACCTCGGCCACGAGGCGCGCTCGTTCACCGGCTCGCAGGCTGGTGTGATCACTGACTCCACGCACGGCAAGGCGCGCATCATCGACGTGACGCCGAGCCGCATCCGCGAGGCGCTCGACCTGGGCAGCATCGCGATCGTGGCCGGGTTCCAGGGCGTCTCGCAGGACACCAAGGACATCACCACGCTGGGCCGGGGCGGCTCCGACACGACGGCCGTGGCGCTGGCGGCGGCTCTCGAGGCCGACGTCTGCGAGATCTACACCGACGTCGACGGCGTCTTCACCGCCGACCCCCGCATCGTGCCGGCCGCCCGCAAGATCCCCCGCATCTCCTACGACGAGATGATGGAGATGGCGGCCTGCGGCGCGAAGATCCTGCACCTGCGGTGCGTCGAGTATGCTCGCCGATTCGACCTGCCGATTCACGTACGCAGCTCGTTCAGCACCAAGGAAGGCACGTGGGTCGTCTCCGACCCTTACACCGAAGGAACCGAGATGGAGCAGCCGATCATCTCCGGCGTCGCGCACGACCGGAGCGAGGCCAAGATCACCGTTGTCGGAGTGCCCGACAAGGTCGGAGAGGCTGCCGCGATCTTCAAAACTCTGGCGGACGCCGAGATCAACATTGACATGATCGTGCAGAACGTCTCGGCGGCGGCCACGGGCCGCACCGACATCTCCTTCACGCTGCCCACGGCCGACAGCTCGACCGCGCTCGCGGCGCTGAAGAAGATCCAGGGTGAGATCGGCTACGAGTCGCTGCTCTTCGACGACCAGATCGGCAAGGTGTCGCTGATCGGTGCGGGCATGCGCTCCCACCCGGGCGTCACCGCGACGTTCTTCGCCGCCCTCGCCGACGCGGGGGTCAACATCGAGATGATCTCCACTTCGGAGATCCGCATCTCAGTGATCGTCGGGCAGGACGGCGTCGACGCGGCCGTGGCGGCCGCGCACCGCGCCTTCGATCTCGACGCCGACCAGGTCGAAGCCGTGGTGTATGGAGGTTCCGGACGATGAGCAGGCCCAATCTCGCGCTGATCGGCGCCACCGGTGCCGTGGGCACCGTCATGCGCGACATCGTGTCCAGCCGTGACGACATCTGGGGCGAGATCCGCCTCGTCGCCTCGCCCCGCTCGGCGGGCAAGGTGTTGCGGGTGCGCGGCGAGGACGTCGTCGTGCAGGCGCTCGCGCCCGAGGTGTTCGACGGCATCGACATCGCCATCTTCGACGTGCCCGACGAGGTGTCGGCCGTGTGGGTGCCGATCGCGGCCGAGCGCGGCGCGATCGCGGTCGACAAGTCGGGCACCTTCCGCATGGAGCCCGACGTGCCGCTGGTCGTGCCGGAGGTCAACCCGCTCGACGCGCGCCGGCGCCCACGCAACATCATCTCCACGCCCAACTGCACGACGCTGTCGATGATGGCGGCCATGGGCGCGCTGCACGCCGAATACACGCTCAAGGAGCTCGTCGTCGCCTCCTACCAGGCGGTGTCGGGCGCCGGTGTGGCGGGTTCGGCCCGGCTGTACGACGAGGTCGAGGCGCTGGCCGGTGACCGCGCGGTGGGCCAGGTGGCCGGTGACGTGCGCAAGGCGCTGGCCAACAAGCTGCCCGACGACTCGCCGTTCCCGGCGCCGGTCGCGTTCAACGTGGTGCCGTGGGCGGGCTCGTACAAGGACGGCGGCTGGGCGTCCGAGGAGCTGAAGCTGCGCAACGAGTCGCGCAAGATCCTCGGCATCCCCGACCTGAAGGTCTCCGCGACCTGCGTCCGGGTGCCGGTGATCACGACGCACTCGCTGGCCGTGCACGCCCGCTTCGAGCGGGAGATCACCGTCGCCGACGCCCACCGGGTGCTCCAGGACGCGCCGAGCGTGGTGCTCATGGACGACCCGGCCAACGGGGTCTTCCCGACGCCGATCGACGTGGTGGGCACCGACCCGACCTACGTGGGCCGGGTCCGGCAGGCGGTCGACTTCCCCAACACGCTCGACCTGTTCGTCTGCGGCGACAACCTCCGCAAGGGGGCCGCGCTCAACGCGGCGGAGATCGCCGAGCTGGTCGCGGCCGAGCTGGCCGAGGGCTAGGACGTCCGGGGTCCCCGGATCACGGGACCCGTCCGGCGGCGCCGCACGCGATCGTGCGGCGCCGTCCGGCGTTTCCGGGCGCGGGATGTTTCCCGGCGGTGGGATGGTCGCGGCACGGTGTGTTCCCGGCCACGCGGCATCCCCCGGCCTGACGTGCCGGCGGGCATTCACGTGTTCTCCGGCGTGGTGGAGCCGGGGTCGTGGTCGGGTGCGACGCGGCCGGGCTTGTACCCGGGCGCGGCGATGCCGGGCTTCACGGTGGTGAAAGCCATGGCAGGGGGGTGGGCGGCGCGTTCGGTGGGCCGCTACTTGAACATGATGTCCCAGTGGTCCGACTCGTCGGCGTAGACGGTGCCGGAGGGCGCGCGGTAGAGGCGGGCGCCGTCGCCGCGGACGCCGGCCGGCTCGCTGTGCTGGGCGATGTACCTGTCGATGCAGGCGTTGTGCGAGATGTCGAGCTTGTAGCCCTGGCCGTGGCTGAAGCGGCCCGGCGCGTGGCCGACCTCGGTGCCGCCGGTGACCATGATCGGGCAGTCGCTGGCGTGCTTCAGCGCGATGATCCGGGCGACGGTGCCCGTCCGGACCGAGTCCAGTGACGTACAGGTGTTGACGTGCCTGTCGGTGCAGTGGCCGGTCGACCTGTAGCGCAGGCCGGCGCCGAGCAGGTACTTGGCCGCGTGGTCGTGCGACATGCGCACGGTCGCGTGCCGGTGCTTCACACGCCCGAGGTTCAGCGCGGGAAGCGCCGCGCGGGCGGTCCCGGTCGCCGTGCGCGCCCGCCGGTCGGCGGCCTTGCGGTGCCTGCCGCCGTCGCCGGGACGGTACCCCGAGACGTACCCGTCCTGCGGGACGTGCCCGGACTGCTGGGCGTGCGAGTGGACGTGCCGGTGCTGCGGGACGTACCAGCGGGAGACCTGGACGGGCTCCTCGACGTGGTACGACCGAGTGATTATTCGTGGCGTCAGCCGCGGCTCCCCGTCGGGTGCCATGGGAGCGGCCGAGGCGGCCGGCGCCAGCGCGATTATGGAGATCTCAATGCCGAGGAGCAGGCCCACCAGGGGCCGAGCGGTTCCACGTATCCACATGTCGATGCCTTTTCGCGGAAATAGCCCTTCCGCCTGAAAACATCAATCCCATGCTTCACACGGGTTGACCCCCGTCGCACGGGTATTTTTGCCCTGTGTCGGCGATCACCGTGCGGCTCCATGACCTAACGCGCTACGAACCCGTAAAGTGACGAACGTGTCCGAAGCCCGAAACCGAGGATCGGAGAGCACCAGAGAGGTCATCGTCGAGACGGCCTTGCGACTGTTCCGGGAGCGTGGCTTCGAGGCGACGACCATGCGCGCCATCGCCGCCGAGGCCGGGGTCTCCGTGGGCAACGCCTACTACTACTTCGCCGGCAAAGAGGCGTTGATCCAGGCGTACTACGACCGCGCCCAGGCGGAGCACGAGGCGGCCTGCCGCGAGCTGCTCGCCGAGGAGACGTCGTTCGCCGCCCGGCTGAGCGGTGTGCTGCGCGAGTGGGTGCGCGTCTCCGAGCCGTACCACGAGTTCGCGGTGAAGTTCTTCAAGCACGCGGCCGAGCCGACCAACCCGCTCAGCCCGTTCAGCGCGCAGAGCTCACCCGCGCGCGAGGCGTCGATCGCCATCTACCGGCAGGTCGTCGAGGGGTCGCACGACCGGATGAACGCCGAGCTGCGCGAGGAGCTGCCCGAGTTGCTGTGGCTGCTGTCGATGGGCATGGTGCTGTTCTGGGTGCACGACACCTCGCCCGGTTGCGAGCGGACCCAGCGGCTGATCGACGTCACGGTGCCGCTGGTGGACCGGCTGGTCGGGCTGTCACACCTGCCGGGGCTGCGGGGGATCACCAAGGACTTCATCGCGGCGGTGCACGAGCTGCGGGCGTAGTGCCCACTGCCCGCCATACCGTCCGGTTGGTATGGTCCCCGTACCGGATGCCGAGGTGGAGGCCGCATGACGCAGAACTGGGGCATGACGATCCCCTTCCAGGACCGCTCGCTCGCCGGCTCGCGCGAGCTCGTCGAGCAACTGCCCGAGCTGGGCTACACCGACGTCTGGTCGGCGGAGGTCAGCGGCGTGGACGGGTTCGTGCCGCTGGCCCTGGCGGCGCAGTGGGCGCCGGGGCTGCGCCTGGGCAGCGCGATCGTGCCCGTCTCGACGCGCGGCCCCGGCCTGCTGGCGATGTCGGCGGCCACGCTGGCCGACCTGGCGCCCGGCCGTTTCACGCTGGGGATCGGCTCGTCGTCGCCGGTGATCGTGGAGCGCTGGAACGCGGGCACCTTCGCCAGGCCGTACGCGCGCACCCGTGACACGCTGCGCTTCCTCAGGCGGGCACTGGCGGGCGAGAAGGTGTCGGAGGCGTACGAGACGTTCGAGGTCGGCGGATTCCGGCTGGAACGGGCGCCGGAGGTCCCTCCGAAGATCGTGCTGGCCGCGCTGCGGCCCCGCATGCTGCGCCTGGCGGCCGAGGAGGCCGACGGGGCGATCACCAACTGGCTGTCGCCGGAGGACGTGCGCCGGGTGCGCGCCGAGATCGGGCCGGACACCGAGCTGATCGCCCGCCTGTTCGTGATCGTCAGCGAGGACGCCGAGCGGGTGCGGGCGCTGGCCCGGCGCATGCTGGCGGCGTACCTGACCGTGCCGGTGTACGCGGCCTTCCACGACTGGCTGGGGCGCGGCGAGGTGCTGCGGCCGATGCACGAGGCATGGGCGGCGGGCGACCGGCAGGCGGCGGTGCGGGCGATCCCCGACGAGGTGGTGGACGCGCTGGTGGTGCACGGCGACGCGGCGACCTGCCGGGCCCGGATCCGGGAGTACGTGGCTGCCGGGCTCGACACGCCGGTGCTCGCGCCCGTGGCCGGCGGTGAGGTGCCGATCGCGGAGGCCGTCCGCGCGCTGGCTCCCGGGGCCTGAGACGCGCCCGGCTCGGCAGCTCATGCGGCTGGAGGAGCGCTCGACCGGCTCGCGGGCGCGGCGGTCTCACCCCGGTCCTGAGAACATGGCCGTCTCGTGAGACGACGGGCGCCTTCACACGGGTGAGGCGGGGGCGAGGGGAGCGGGCGTGGACGACGTGCTGCGGATGGACGCGGTCGGGCAGGCGCGGGCCGTGCGCGACGGGCAGGTGTCGCCGCGGGAGCTGGTCGAGGCGGCGATCGCCCGGATCGAGGCGCGCGACGGCGAGCTGAACGCCGTCGTCCATCGCCGGTTCGAACGGGCGCTGGCCGAGCTGGCGGGCATCCCCGAGGAGGCGCCGTTCCGAGGGGTGCCGATCCTGCTCAAGGACCTCGGCTGGCGACAGGCGGGCGAGCCGTACAGCGGGGGCTCACACGTCCTCGACGGGCTGCGGGTCGAGCGTGACGGCTACGGTGTCGCCCGGCTGCGGGCGGCCGGCTTCGTGGTGCTGGGCCGGACCAACACGCCCGAGCTCGGCAGCACGATCACGACCGAGCCGGTGGCGTTCGGGCCCACCCGCAACCCGTACGGGCCGGGCTACTCGCCGGGCGGGTCGAGCGGCGGGTCGGCGGCGGCGGTCGCGGCCGGGATGGTGGCGGTCGCCACGGCCAGCGACGGCGGCGGGTCCATCCGCATCCCGGCTTCGTTGTGCGGGCTGGTGGGGCTCAAGCCGACCCGGGGCCGCATCAGCTTCGGGCCCGACGGGGGCGAGGGGTGGAGCGGGTTCTCCTGCCCGGGGTTCGTGACGCGGAGCGTGCGCGACACGGCGGCGGCGCTCGACCTGGTCTCCGGCTTCCGGCCGGGCGACCCGTACGACGCGCCCGCGCTGCCCGGGCCGCTGGCCGGTGAGGTGGGTGCGGACCCGGGACGGCTGCGCGTCGGGTTCGTCACCCGGCATCCGAGAGGCGACGTGCCCGAGGACCCCGAGGTGTCCGAGGCCGTGACCCGCGCCGCCGGGCTGCTGGAGGCGCTCGGTCACGACGTGGGCCCGTCCTGGCCGGAGGCACTCGGTGACGCCGGCTTCCCGCTCCGCTTCGGCGCGGTCGTGGCGGACAACCTGGCCGCCGAGATCGAGAACATCGGCTCCTGGCGGGGCAGGCCGGTCGAGCTGACGGAGCTGGAGCCGCGCAACGCCGAGCTGGTGCGTGCCGGGCGCGCGCACAGCGCGGCCCAGCACATCCTGGCCGTGCAGTGGATCGACGCCTTCCGCCGGCGGATGGCCGCCTGGTGGGAGTCGGGGTACGACCTGCTGCTGGCGCCGTCGCTGGGCGTCGCGCCGTTCGAGCTGGGCTGGATCCCGCCGCACGACCTCAGCGTGGCGAGCGGCCGGACGGCGCGGGCGGTGGCCTACACCTCGCCGGTGAACGCCACCGGGCAGCCGGCGATCTCCCTGCCGCTGCACGTGTCGCGGTCGGGGCTGCCGGTGGGCGTCCAGCTCGTGGCCGCCGCCGGTCGCGAGGACCTGCTCGTCCGGGTCGCGGCACAGGTGGAGGCGGCACGACCGTTCACGCACGCGGCCCTGGGGTGACAGGCGACCTTTGACCCCTGGGGAACCCGCCGTTGGCGAAACACGTTATGTCGTGAGAAGCCTGGGTATGGGGGTGGGCATGAAAGCGAAGGCAGCACGCGCGGCGGCGGCCTGGCGGACGTACCAGGACGTGACCAAGCCCGGCACGCCCGGACTGATGGCGCGGATCCGGGCGATCCCGCGCCTGATCGGCGCCGTGATGCGCGGCGAGTACGGCGAGATGGGCAAGGGCAGGCTGGCCCTGATGGGGCTCGGCGTGGTCTACCTCATCTCGCCGATCGACCTGGTGCCCGACTTCCTCGTCCTGATCGGCGTCGCCGACGACTTCGGGGTCTTCCTCTGGCTCATGGGGTCGTTGCTGGGCGAGAGCGGGCGCTATCTCGACCACGAGCGCAAGGTCGTCCGGGGCACGCTGGAGGGCTAGATCGGGCTAGATCTCCTCCATCCGCAGCCAGGCACGTGAGGGCAGCGGGTGGCCGAAGAGGCGGGCGGCGTTGCCGTAGGCGACGCGGGCGATGTCGGCCGGCGGCAGCGCGCCGAGGTTGCGGGCCACGGCCTGCTGCGTGTCGGGCCAGGTCGAGTCGGAGTGGGGATAGCCGCTCTCCTGGAGCACGTGGTCGAGGCCGACCGCCAGGCGCACCCCCGAAAGGGCGTGGTCGTCGAGTGTGCCGAAGAAGAAGTTGCGGCGCAGCACCTCGCTCGGCTTGAGCCCGCCGTCCCACGCCGCGTCGCCCGCCACCGGGTGGTCGAGCGCGTAGTCGGCCCGCTCGGCCAGCAGCGGCAGCCAGCCCACCCCGCCCTCGACGATGAGGATGCGCAGGTTGGGGAAGCGCAGCGGCACGCCCGACCAGAGCCAGTCGGCGCAGGCGAACATGGCGCTCGTCGGGATCAGCGTGGTGATCGCCTCGATCGGCGTGTCGGGCGAGGGCACCGGCGCCCAGCTCGACGCGCCGGTGTGCAGCGCCACGACCGTGCCGGTCTCCTCGCAGGCGGCGAAGAACGGGTCCCAGTGGCCGCTGTGGATCGACGGCAGCCGCACCCGCGTCGGGAACTCGGGGAAGACCACGGCCTTGAACCCGCGGGCGGCGTTGGCCCGGATCTCCTTGGCGGCCACGTCGGGGTCGGGCAACCAGGGAAGCTGCAGGCCGATCACGCGCTCGGGGTAGGTGCCGGCCCAGACCTCGATGTGCCAGTCGTTCCACGCCTTGACCAGCGCCAGCCCGAGGTCCTGGTCGCGGGTCCTGGCGAACGGCATGCCCGCCTGCCCGGCGAGCATGCCGGGGAAGCAGAGCGCGGCCCAGATCCCGGCCACGTCCATGTCCTCGATGCGGGCCTCGATGTCGTGGCAGCCGGGGCGCATGTGCTCGAAGCGGATCGGCTCCAGGGTGCGCTGCTCGCGCGGCAGCCCGGCGCCCACGTCCATGGCCGCGCACGGGTAGGTGGCCCCGCCGTAGCGCCAGACCTGGTGACCGGCCTCCGTCTCCACGACCTTGGGCGCGACATCGGCGTATTTCTCCGGTAACCGGCCCTCGAAGAGGTCCGGCGGCTCGATCAGGTGATCGTCGGCGGAGATGATCACATAGTCGCGCCGCCTCGGATCGGGGTCGGGGAGCAGCGGCGTAGTCACGCAGGCAACCGTACGACGGCGGGATAACGTCGAACAAGCTGCGACGTCTCCGTTGGATATCCCTGTGACGGATATCCCCATGTCCTTGCGGACCCGGGATCGCCGGGAGGGGGACGCCGGGCGACCCCGGGCCATCGGGGCCCGCCGTGATGAGGATGCCGCTCGTGCGAGCCCCGCGGGCTCCTACCCGGGCGTGATCGATGTAGTCAGCCGGCGGGCGCGGCGGTCTCCTCGTCGGCCCCCGCCTGGGCGCCCTCGGCCCGCTGGTCGGCCGCCTCGCGCCGGATCAGCAGGATCCAGCCGCCGATGGCCACGCCGATGAACAGCCACCACTGCACGCCGTACGCGAGGTTGAGGCCGCCTCCGGCGCCCACGTCGGGCGCGGGGACCGGCTCCGGTGCCGGGTCGGTGTCCGGCTGCTGCCCGGTGAGGTCGACGTAGCCGCCCAGCAGCTCGTACGGCAGGCGCTTGCCGATGGTGTCGAGGTTGATCAGCAGCACCTGGCCGGCGGGCAACCCCTGACGGTCCCTGATGCCGCTCGACTCCTCGGACTCGCTCAGCCGTAGCCGTCCGGTGACATTCACCTGACCTGTGGGGGGCGGCGGCACCTCGGGCGGGGTGTCGGCGGTGGCGCCGGCCTTCACCCATCCGCGGTTGACGAGCACGGCCCGCCCGTCGGCCATCACCAGCGGCGTCAGCACGTAGAACCCGGGCCGGCCCTCCTGCGGCCGCCGGCGTACGAGCAGCCCCTGCGCGGCGTCGTAGCTGCCCGAGGCCGTCACGGCCCGGTAGCGGTCGTCCTCCTCGGCCACGGGCCCGGCCAGGCTCTCCACGGGCACCGGCGGAGCGGCCAGGTTGGCGGTGACCCGGTCGCTGTTGGCCGACCTCTCCTCGAAACGCCCGAACTGCCAGCGTCCCAGCAGGACGAAGGCGGGGATCACCAGCAGGACCACGACATGCAGCGCGATCCAGCGGGGCGTGAGGAGGAAGCGGTACACCCTTCCAGGGTAGGCACCCCACCCGGTGCTCCCTCACGCGCCTCCGTGGCCTGCGGTGGTGCCGCCGACGTGATCAAATCGCAATCTGGTCGAAACCCTTACCAGGAAGCCGTTCATCGCGTACGGTCATGAATCGTGCCGTGAGCCTCCCCCGGGCCTCGCGCGGAACCCCCTGCCTGTCGAGAGGCCCTCGAAGAGCTCCATGACCGTGCTTGCCGCGCCCCCCGAGGGGCCCGTGATCGAGTTGCCCCGGCTCGCCGCCCTGGTGCGGCACGCGGTGCCGCGGATCGTCGAGAGCATGATCCTGCCGGTCGCGGTGTTCTATGCGGGACTGCTCGCCGCCGGGCCGGCGGGCGGCGTCGCCACGGCCGTGGCCTGGGTGTACGGGGGAGCGCTGGTCCGGCTGGTCAGGGGTCGGAGCGTGCCGGGCGGGGTGCTGCTGGCCGCGCTCATGGTGACCGTGCGGGCGGCGCTGGCGTTGCTGACGGGCAGCCCGCTGTTGTTCTTCCTGCAGCCGACGCTGGGCGTGTTCTGCGCCAGCGCGGCGTTCCTGGGGACGGCCCGGGTGCGGCGGCCCCTGGCGCGGCGGGTGGCGGAGGACCTCGTGCCGCTGCCCGGGCACGTCATGGAGGAGCCGGTCATGCGGCGGTTCTTCGCGCGCCAGTCGCTGGTCTGGGGGTGCGCCCAGCTCGGCAACGCCACGCTGAGCCTGTGGCTGCTGCTCAGCCAGCCGATCGAGACGTACCTCCTCGTGCGGACGTCGGCCGTGGCCGTGCTGCTGACGGGGGCCGCGCTGCTGACGCTGGGCGACTTCCGGCGCTGCCTACGCGCTCTGCAGCGCGGCGCCTGAGCCGGGCCGGGCGGTCACCTCGCGGGGTCCGGCGACCTCGTGGCCCTCGGCGCACCGGAAGTGCTGCTCGATGGGGGCGCCGCAGTCGCGGTGGGTGAGCAGGACCGGCGGGCCGTTCTCGCCGGCCAGGTAGCGGTCGCCCCAGTGCATGAGCGCGACCAGCAGGGGATACAGGTCGCGCCCCTTCTCGGTGAGCCGGTATTCGTCACGCTGGCGCTGGCCTGGCTCGCGGTAGGGCTCCTTGCGCAGCAGGCCCTCGTCCACCAGCCGGGTCAGGCGGGCGCTGAGCACCTGGCGGGGGGCGCCGGTGTTGGCCTGCATGTCGGCGAACCGGCGCACGCCGCTGAACGCCTCGCGTAGCACGAGGAACGTCCACTTCTCCCCGACGACGTTGAGGGTGCGCTCGATCGAGCAGTTGGTGACCCGGAAGGGCACGTTCATGCGTCACATCATACCTGAGTTCATTTGACAGACTCAGCGGATGGCAGGCAGGCTGAGTCCATGCAAGGAACCCAGATCCGGCCCGCCCGGACCGACGACGACGAGCGCATCAGGCGCTTTCTGGCCGGACTGTCCCTGCACACGCGCACGCTGCGGTTCTTCACCGGGTTCAGCCGCCCGGCCGCGAGCCTGGTCCGCACGCTGCTCGCCGTGGACGAACACCGCGACGCCCTGGTCGCCACCCTTGACGGCGAGATCATCGGCCACGCCATGAGCTATCGCGGCGGCGTGACCGACGTGGAGATCGCGGTGGTGGTGACCGACCGGTGGCAGGGGCACGGGCTCGGGCCGCGCCTGGCCGACGCCCTCCTCCGCCGCGCCGCCGCAGGAGGGGCCACGACGGTCGGCATGGACGTGATGGGCGAGAACCGGCGGGCCCTGCGCGTGATCCGCCGCCTGTGGCCGGACGCGACGATGAAGGTCGTCTCCGGGACCGTCGAGGTGACCGCTATGATCGACCGGGCCGCGCCATTTGCGGAACAACGTTCTGCTGCTTCACCATTGACAGTGTGAAGAGTGCCAGGAACGGACGTGACGGGCGGACCCGCATCATCGAGGGGGCCCTCCGCCGATTCAGTCAGGACGGCGTGTCGGCCACCACACTGAGCGATCTCCGCAAGGAGAGCGGCGTCAGCGTCGGTAGCTTCTACCACCACTTCACCGGCAAGGACCACGTCTTCAGCGTGCTCTACGCCGAGATACTCACGGCCTACCAGGAGGCGTTCCTCGCCGAGCTGGAGAGCCACGAGTCGGCCCGCGACGGCATCGAGGCCGTCGTCGCCTTCCACATGCGCTGGGCCGGCGAGCATCCCGAGCGCGCCAGGCTGCTGATCAGCGAGCGGCCGCCGCGCAAGCACGAGCTGGGCGGCGCCGAGGTGGCCGAGGCGCGCCGCGCGTTCTTCCGCCGCGTGTCCGACTGGTGGCGGCCGCACATGGACAACGGCCTGCTCCGGCAGGTGCACCCGACGATGTGCTACGTCCTGTGGCTCGGACCGGCGCAGGAGGTGTGCCGCCTGTGGTTCGCCGGGGCGCACACGCCGACCGACGAGGAGATCAAGGGGCTGGGCGAGGCCGCCTGGCAGAGCCTCCGCCGGCACGCCGACTGACCGACCCCGCCGCCGACAATTTCGGACACAGCACACGAAAGGGTGTCATACAAGGGCGGTCGGGTACGGGGTCGTGAACGCGGGCGCAGGACCCGCACGCGCCGCCCACAGCAGTCGGTCGTGAGGCGTCGCGCCGTTCGCGTACGGACATCGACAGCCGAAGGACGAGCGACCATGAGAACCGACAGTCTGCCCCGGGTGCTCGGATGGGCCAGCCTGGGTCTGGGCGCGGCGCAACTGGCCACGCCCGACACCGTCACCCGCCTGTGCGGCGTCGACGACTCACCGGCGGCCAGAGGGATCACGAGGCTGGTCGGCGGGCGGGAGTTGCTGCACGCGGCACCGCTGCTGGGCGGTCGCGAGCCGACCCGCTGGGCGTGGACCCGAGTCGCCGGCGACGCGCTGGACCTGAGCCTGCTCGGCGCGGCGCTGTCCGGCCGCAGGGGCGCCAGACGCCGCCGGGTGGCGGCCGCGATGGCCGCGGTCGCCGGCATCACCGCCCTCGACCTGCTGTGCGCGGTGCGCGGCGCGCGCTCCGCAACGGCCCCGCTGACGCTGCACGCCTCGATCACGATCAACCGGCCCCGCGAGGAGGTGTACGCGTTCTGGCGGGACCTGGAGAACCTGCCCACCTTCATGATCCACCTGGAGTCCGTCCGGACCGTCGGGGCGGGCCGCTCCCGGTGGCAGGCCAAGGGCCCGGCGACGGACGTCGTGTGGGAGGCCGAGATCATCGACGACCGGGTCGGCGAGCTGATCGCCTGGGCTTCGGTGCGAGGCGGCGTCGTGAACACCAGAGGCATGGTCTCCTTCACCGACGGACCCGCCGGCCGGGGCACCGTGGTGGACGTTGCCATGGACTACACCGTGCCGGGCCGCGCCCTGGGCGCGGCGGTCGCCAAGATGCTGGGCGAGCACCCCGAGCAGCAGGTCCGCGACGACCTGCGCCGGTTCAAGCAGATACTGGAGACCGGTGAGGTGCTCCGCTCCGACGGCAGCCCCGAAGGCACGCGCGCGCTGCGCCAGCTCAGGCAGCGCCCCGCCCAGCCCGTAGGAGGACGGTCATGAAGGCCACCTGCTGGATGGGCCGCAACAAGGTCGAGGTGCTCGACGTGCCGGACCCGCGGCTGCTCAACGCGCGCGACGCCGTGGTGCGCATCACCTCGACCGCCATCTGCGGCTCCGACCTGCACCTCGTCGACGGCTACATCCCGACCGTGAAGAAGGGCGACGTCCTCGGCCACGAGTTCATGGGCGAGGTGGTGGAGGTCGGCCCCGAGGTGCGCAACCTGCGAGTCGGGGACCGGGTGGTCGTGCCGTTCCCGATCGCCTGCGGCAACTGCTTCGCCTGCGAGGAGGGCCTGTACTCGATCTGCGAGAACTCCAACCCCAACGCGGGCCTGGCGGAGAAGTTCATGGGCCACTCGCCGGCGGGCATCTTCGGCTACTCCCACATGCTGGGCGGCTTCGCGGGCGGGCAGGCGGAGTACGCGCGGGTGCCGTTCGCCGACGTGGGACCGATCAAGATCGAGGACGATCTGCCCGACGACAAGGTGCTGTTCCTGTCGGACATCCTGCCGACGGGGTACATGGGCGCCGAGATGTGCGACATCAGGCCCGGCCAGACGGTCGCGGTCTGGGGCGCCGGCCCCGTCGGCCTGTTCGCCGTGACCAGCGCGCACCTGCTCGGCGCCGGCAAGGTCATCTGCATCGACCGCTTCCCGTACCGGCTGCGGAAGGCCGAGCAGGCCGGCGCGCATCCGCTCAACTACGAGGAGGTGGAGGTCCTGGAGGCGCTCCGCGACCTGACCGGCGGCCGCGGCCCCGACGCGTGCATCGACGCCGTCGGCATGGAGGCGCACCACCCCACTCCCGCCATGTACGCCTACGACCGGGCCAAGCAGGCCGCCCGAATGGAGACCGAGCGCCCGTACGCGCTGCGCGAGGCCATCCTGGCCTGCCGCAACGGCGGCGTCGTCTCGGTCATCGGCGTCTACGGCGGGCTGCTGGACAAGTTCCCGATGGGCTCGCTGATGAACCGGTCGCTGACCATCCGCACCGGTCAGTGCCACGTCCAGCGCTACCTCCGGCCGCTCCTGGACCGGATCCGCGCCGGCGAGATCGACCCGAGCTTCGTCATCTCGCACCGGCTGCCGCTCAGCGAGGCGCCACGCGGGTTCGAGATGTTCAAGCACAAGCAGGACGAGTGCACGAAGGTCGTGCTGACGCCCTAGCCGAGGCGCTCAGACGAGCTGGCGGACCCGGCCGGGCACCCGCCAGCTCGCCTTGTCGAGCGAGATGTCGAGCCGCAGGTCGCCCCGGTGGCGGCGCAGGCCGGGCACGCGCACCCGGTCGTGCACGGCGAAGCGGCCCCGGCTCGTGTAGCCGAAGCCCAGCTCGCCGGGGAGCACGCGCAACTCGTCGTGGTTGCCGCACCGCGGGCAGGTCCACAGCACGAGATCGAGGCCGCGGTTGTAGGCCGAACAGGCGCGGAAATACTCGTCGGGGATGAATCGGGACTCACAGGCCAGGCACGGAATGAGCATGGGTCCGCTCCTCTTTGAACAGGTCCCGACGTGGCAGAAGATCCCCCTGACAGGGTTCCCCAGAGATACCGCGTACCGGTTGCGAACCGCTTACAGAACGCCGCGTTTCTCGGTAACAGTACGATCACTGTAGGTATTGGATCATGCGCGGGAGTATGCGGTGAAAGGATGGTGCGCGTGGAACGACTGCGCGATCATCTGCACGAAACCGGCTACACGATTGACGGCGTCCGCGACCGGCTGGGCGACGTGGCGGCCTCGGCCCTGGCGCGCGAGGAGCTGGTCCCGGCTCTGCGCGCGACGGCCGGCGGTGAGCCGCTCGGCGCGCTGATCCGCCTGTGGTGGCTGGGCGTGGCCGTCCCGCGGGCGTGGCTGGCCCCGGCCGTGCTGGAGTCCGGGCTGGTCACCGTGGCCGGCGAGCAGGTCACCGCCGACGTGCACCTCCAGCCGTGGGAGACGGGCGGCTACGTGGTCTCCGACCGCAAGGTGCGCCCCGGCGACCCGGCGCTGCGCCCCGACCACGTGGTCGGCGCGGGCGGCGCCTCGGCCAACCTCGCCCAGCTCGTCTCCCGCCGACCCGTGGGGCGGGCGCTCGATCTCGGCACCGGCTGCGGCGTGCAGGTGCTCCACCTCGCCGGGCGGGCCGAGGAGATCGTGGCCACGGACCTCAACCCGCGCGCCGTCGAGCTGGCCCGGCTGAGCTGGGAGCTGTCGGGCGTGCGCGGGGTGGACGCCCGGGTGGGCTCGATGTTCGAGCCGGTGCGCGACGAGCTGTTCGACCTCGTCGTCGCCAACCCGCCGTTCGTCATCTCACCCGCCGGAAACCTGACCTACCGCGAGACGGGGGAGGACGGCGACGCCTTCTGCCGCGACCTCGTCCGGCAGGCCCCCCGCCACCTCACCCCCGGCGGCCAGGCCCACTTCCTGGCCAACTGGCTGCACGTCGAGGGCGAGGACTGGCGCGACCGCGTCGGCGGCTGGCTGGCCGACACCGACTGCGACGCCTGGGTGGTGGAGCGCGACGTCCAGGACCCCGCCGAGTACGTCGAGCTGTGGCTCAGGGACGCCGCGGAGCAGGGCACGCCCGGCTACGCCGAGCACTACGACCGCTGGCTGGCGTGGTTCGAGCAGCGCAAGGTCGAGGCGGTCGGGTTCGGCTGGATCACACTGCGCAACTCCGGCGCCCTCGACCCGGTGGTCCGCGTGGAGCGGCTCACCCACCAGGTCACGCTTCCTGTGGGCGACTACGTGGACGACGTGCTCGACTCCATCGCGGCCGCCCACCGCGTCCAGGACCTCAACTCGGCCTGTCTGCGCACGGCCGACGGGCTGCTGGACGAACGCATCGGCCTGCCCGGCGCCGAGGACCCGATGCGGATCGTGCTCCGCCAGACCACCGGCCTGCGCCGCAGCAGGGAGGTCGGCACGGTCGAGGCCGCGCTGGCCGGCGTGTGTGACGGCGAGCTGGCGCTCGGCCCGCTGCTCAACGTGATCGCCGAGCTGGTCGGCAACGGCGACATCCCGCACGCCGACGCGGTCCGCCCGCTCATCGCCGAGGGCTACTTCCACCTTTGACCAGGTTCTGCCTCGTTTCGCAATCGGCTGTTGATCCGACGTCAAGTCCTCCGGTGGAGGCTGTGGACCACGACGCGGGCCCGGGGGGTTCGAGGCCCGTGTCAGAGTCCGGCCGGCCGTCGATGTGAGGCGGCTAGCCGTCACGTGGAGCAACCGGAAGAACCGGGCCCCCTGGCAACGCGTGACGGTCACGATGGCCGGCCGGGCTGCACCACCACCGCAAGGGCATCGAGGACCGCAGAGGACAGCCTTGATCAACCATGTGTGGATGACGCCTCTGGACGACGCGCTCTACTCAGGACTCGACGACCTGGGCGGTGTCGAGGAGGAGCCTGAGGTCCCCGGCCTCGGGAGCACCGAGCCGGGAGAAGATGTCGAAGGCCTGACGTAGGCAGTCGGCGCTGCGCGCGATGTCGCCGAGGCCCTTCAGCGCCTTGCCGAGGACGGTCAGCGACAGCGCCTCGCCGTAGGGGTGTCCGATGTTCCGCGACACCACCAGGGCCTGCTCGGCGTGCCGGACGGCGTCGGCGTAGCGCTGCGCGGCGATGAACGTCTCCGCCAGCCGCGAGCACACCCGCTGCTCCCACACGCGCTGCTTGCCGGCCCGGAAGAAGGCCAGGCACTCGGCGTGGTGGTGGACGGCCTCGGTGAGCCGGCCGACCCGCGACAGCACGATGCCGAGGTGGTAGCGGGCCCGGGCGGTGCCGGCGCCGCTGCCGAGCTCGGTGAAGATCTCCAGACCTCGCTCGGCCGCGGTGATGGCGTCCTCGGCCCGGCCGAGGCCGAGGTGGTCGCGGGCGGAGTAGCTGAGCACGAGCGCCTCGCCGGCCGGGATGCCGTGCTCGCGGTAGTGGCGCATGGCCGACTCGAACCACGACAGGGCCTCGGTGTGGCGGCGCTGCCTGCCGACGACCACGGCCAGCGCGTTCATCACCTCGCCGGTGACGACCTTCTCACCGCGGGCCACCGACAGCTCGTGCACGATCCTGAACTGCTCCTCGGCCTCGGTCAGCCGGTTGCCCGCGAACAGCACCCGGCCCAGCACGTAGCGGGAGCGCAGCTCGCTGCCGGGGTCGCCGATGCCGCGCGCGGCGGCGAGCACGGCGCGGGTGGCTTGGTCGAACTCGCGCGTGTGGGTGCCCGACTCCAGCAGCGGCTCCATGGCGACCAGCAGGTCGGCGGCCGGCAGGAGCTGGTCGGTCGCGGGCGAGGCCGCGGCGGCCTGGTTGATCGCGGCGAACAGCGAGTCGCCCTCGGCGATCAGCCAGGCGACGGCCTCGTCGGCGCCGCCGAAGCTCCGCCCGCTGCCGATCTCCACCAGGTTGTCGGCGATGGAGCTGCCCTCGTAGGCCAGCCGGTGGGCCGACTGGGCGGAGGCGAGGTAGTAGCCGAGCAGCCGCCGCAGCACCGGCGTGTGGGCCTGCGGCTGCTCGGTCTTGTCCATGGTGCGCCGGGCGAACAGCTTGAGCAGGTCGTGGTAGCGGTAGCGGCCCGGTGCCGGAGCCTCCAGCAGGCTGGCGTCGACCAGCGACTCCAGCACGTCCTCGGCCTCGAACGCGTTGAGCGCCAGCACGGCCGCCGCGGCGCCGGCTGAGATGTCGGGGCCGTTGGGCAGCGACAACAGCCGGAACGCCCGCTGCTGGGCGGGGTCGAGCTGCCCATAGCCCAGCGCGAACGTCGCCTCCACGGCGAGGTTGCCCACCCGCAGCTCGTCGAGGCGGCGCTGCTCGTCGGCCAGCCGCGGCACCAGCGACTCCACCGTCCACGAGGGCCGCGCGGCCAGCCGGGCGGCCACGATCCGTACGGCCAGCGGCAGGAACCCGCACGCCGCCACCACGTCCATGGCCGCGCCGTGCTCGGCCGCGACCCGCTCGGGCCCGGCCACCGCCGCGAACAGCGAGAGGGCCTCGTCCGGCTCCATCACGTCGAGGTCGATGAGCCGGGCCGAGGGCAGGTCGGCCAGCTTGACCCGGCTGGTGACGATCGCCGCGCAGCCCGGCGAGCCCGGCAGCAGGTGGCCGACCTGCCCGGCGTCACGGGCGTTGTCCAGCAGCACGAGGATGCGCCGGTCGGCGAGCAGCGACCGGAACAGCGCCGAGCGCTCGGCGAGCCCTTCGGGGATGACGTCGGGCGGGACGCCGAGCGCCCGCAGGAACGCGCGCAGCGCCGACTCGGGCGCGATCGCCTCGTCGGTGTAGCCGCGCAGGTCGGCGTAGAGCTGCCCGTCGGGGAACAGGTCGTCGGCCGCGTGGGCCACGTGCACGGCCAGCGTGGTCTTGCCGACGCCGCCGATCCCGCAGATGGCGACCACGGGCACGCCCTCGGCCGACGACTGCGCCGACAGCAGCGCGCGCAGCCGTCCGGCGATCTCCTTGCGCCCGGTGAAGTCGTTGACCGCGGCCGGGAGCTGCGCCGGGCGGGGCAACTCGTGGGCCGGCTCCTCGGCGCCGGCCGGCTCCGGCGCCGCCGCGGTGCCCGGAGCAGGGGCGGCCGGAGCAGGGGCGGCGGGTGTGGGGGCGGCGGGGGCGAGCGACGGGTCGGCCGCGAGGATGCGCTGGTGCAGCGCCGTGAGCTCGGGGCCCGGCTCGATGCCCAGCTCCTCGACCAGCGCCTCGCGGGTCTCGGTGAAGACGGCGAGCGCGTCGCCCTGCCGCCCGCACCGGTAGTAGGCGAGCATGAGCTGGGCGCGCAGCCGCTCGCGCAGCGGGTGCTCGGCGGTCAGCGCGATCAGCTCCGACACGACCGCGGCGTGCTCGCCCAGTTCGAGATCGACGTCCATGAGCGTCTCGATCACGCCGATCCGGCGCTCGACCAGCCGGTCGCGCTGGTGCTCGGCGTACGGGCCGACGGTCCCCGTCAGCGGCTCGCCGTCGAACAGGGCGAGCGCCTCCCGCAGCGCGACGGCGGCCTCGCCGAGGTGGCCGGCCTTGCGCGCCGCCTCGGCGTCGTGGACGGCCCGCTCGAACCGGGTCAGGTCGAGTGCCCCGTCGGACAGGCGCAGCGCGTAGCCGCGGCCGACGGAGGTGAGGATCTCGGGCCGCGAGCGGGCGGGCCGGCCGGGTTCGAGCACGGTGCGCAGCCGGGAGACGTACGTGCGCAGCGCGCCGAGCGCCCGCGGGGGTGCTTCCTCGCCCCACACCGCGTCGATGAGCTCGGTCGGGCTGACAGCCCGGCCCTCCCTCAGCAGCAGCATGCCCAGGATCGAACGCTGCAACGGGGTGCCCAGGTCGAGCTCCTCGCCATCACGCCACGCGCGCACGGGACCGAGCACGGCGAAGCGCAACCCGCTTTCGACGCTCTGACCAGCCATGCCGTATGTCTCCAAGGCAATGGAACGCTTTGTTACCAAATCATAGAACCAACCCAGCCCGACACATAGGCATGGGGCATTGCGTTAACCGAAGCGTTGATCGCACGTTAATCCCCCGTTGCCCACCCAGGCCGATGCTCAAGGCGTCAGCAGGCATGGTCCCAGATCGCGGGGGCGACCGTGCCCGCCCCAGCAATAGAGGCGCAGAGATCTCGGCGAAAACGGGAGGCCCCGCCCATTTTCCGGGCGGGGCCTCGACGGATGTTTTCTAGGCCGCCTCGACCGCCGCTTCCAGCGGCGCGAGTCTCGGCATCAGCCGTTCGCGAACCGCGGGCCATTCGGAATGCAGGATCGAGTAGAACGCGGTATCTCGGACCGTGTCGTCGGCGCCTCGGCTTTCCGCTCGCCGCACCCCGTCGAAGTGTGCGCCGAGGGCCTCGATGGCGGCCCGGGATCGGACGTTGCGTACATCTGCCTTGAGCGTGATGCGGTGGACGTTCCACGTGTCGAAGGCGTGCGAGAGCAGCAGGAACTTGCTCTCCCGGTTGACACCCGTGCCCTGGGCGGTGGCGCCCAGCCAGGTGTAACCGATGTCGGCCACGGACGGGATCTCGCCCACCACACCCAGCGAGCCGGGAGGCCACGGCAGGGGGCCCTGCCAGTACTCCAGGTGCATGAGACGGGTGGCACCGACCAGACGGCCGGTGGCCAGCCACCGGATGGCGAAGGGCATCGTGCGGCCCTCCGCCTGCTCAGCCAGGGCGGCCTCCACATAGGAGACCATCTCGTCCCGACCGTTCGGGACGCGAGTGAAGGCATACGTGGAGCGGTCTTCACTCGCCGCGGCGACGAGGTCGTCGATCGCCGCGTGGCTGAGAGGTTCCAGGCGCACGAGGCGCCCGGACAAGGTGACAAGAGCGGGCATGAGCACATGATGAGGGCTGCCCGCCCCCGCTGTAACCAGGCGGCGACAGGGAACTTTCGCGGCCTTGCGGGCATGCGATGTTTTCGCAGGTCAGAGCGATGATCTGAGGGGTGTGGGGGGCCGGTCGGGAGAAGATTTCGCCTAACCGTGACACACGGTCGGCATGAGGGCCTGGCGCCGTTCACGCGAGGCGTCCCGCCGCACCAGCGAGAGCTCCTTCAGCCCCATCGACAGGTGGTCGAGACCGGCCGAGATCCACGGCAGGTGGAGCGGGTCGTCGCTGTCGAGCGCGGCCTGGCGCTCCTCGGCCGTCTCGCCGTACAGGAGGCTCACGGCGACCCGCACCCGGGCGGCGGACGGGTCGTCGCCGAAGGCGTGGCCCGGCAGCACGCCGATGCCGTGGTCGTCGAGCAGGACGCGGGTGATCTCGGCCGAGCCGCCGAGGCGGAGGTGGCTGAGGTCGGGGTAGAGGTAGAAGCCGCCCTGCGGCGCGGGCACCGAGGCGCCGATCTCGGTGAAGGCCGCGTGGGCGGCCCGCGCGACCGCGCCGTGCAGCCTGCGGCTGCGTTCGATGCGCTCGACCAGCTCGGGCGGGTCGGTGAAGGCGTATGTCGCGGCCTCCTGCACCGGCGCGGCCGGCGCGGACCAGATCTCGCTGGCCACCGCGAGCAGCCGAGCGCGCAGGTCGTGCGCGCCGTCGGGCAGCCGGGCCACGCCGATGCGCCAGCCGCCCAGCGCGAGGCTCTTGCTGAGCCCCGTCGTGATGACGGTGCGCTCGGGAGCCAGCTCGGCGGGCGAGGTGTACGGCGGAGCGGGGTCGTGCAGCAGGTCGCGGTAGATCTCGTCGGAGATGATGACGAGGTCCAGCTCGCGGGCGACGTCGGCCAGGCGCGCGATGGTGCCGGGCGTGGCCAGCCGGCCGGTGGGGTTGTCGGGCAGGGTGACGACCACGGACCTGACGGTCCGGCCCTGGGCGCGGGCGTGGAGCACGGCCGAGACCAGCCGGTCGGGGTCGGGCGCGCCGCCCTCGCCGACGGGCGGGGGCACCAGGATGGGGCGGGAGCCCACCAGGGCGGCCTGCGCCGCATAGCTGACCCAGCTCGGCACGGTCAGCACCACGTCACCGCCGAGGGCGAGCAGCAGGCCGTACAGGAGCGACTTGCTGCCGGGGCCGCTCACGACCTGGTCGGGGTCGGTGGGGAGGCCGCGCCGGGTCCAGTAGCCCGCCGCCGCGTCGCGCAGCCCGGAGGCTCCGGCGACCGGCCCGTAGCCGTTGTTCCCGGACGCGGCGACCAGCCTGTCGCGCAGCGCCGGGTGGACGGGCAGCCCTGCCTCTCCGAAGGCGAGGTGCAGGACCCGTGCCCCGGCGCGTCGTCTTCGCTCGATGTCCTCGTTCGTTGCCAGCGTGGCGGACAGCGTCACGGTCATGTTTGTCACGTTCCCAGGGTGATTGGATGAGGGCATCAGTACAAGCGAGGCTTTTCGTGGGTAGGCATAAGGAAGTGCGATGCTCGATTTGCGGCGTTTGGCGTTGATCTGCGAGTTTGCCCGGCGCGGCAGCATCGCCGCGACCGCCGAGTCGCTCGGTTACAGTCCCTCCGCGGTGTCCCAGCAGCTCGCCGCGCTCGAACGCGAGGCCGGCGCGGCCCTCATCGACCGGACCGCCCGCAGCGCCGAGCTGACCGACGCCGGCCGCCGGCTCGTCCTCCACGCCGAACGCATCCTTTCCATGGTCGAAGAGGCCGAGTCGGACCTCTCGGCGCACCGGGGCACGCCTGCCGGGCGGGTCGTCGTCACCGCCTTCCCCACAGCGGCCGTCGCATTCGCGCCGGCGCTCGCCCGCTCGCTGCGCCGCCACACCGAACTCACGCTCCGGCTGCGGCAGAGCAGGTCCGGACGGGGGATGCGGGAGGTGCAGTCGGGCGAGGTGGACATCGCGCTCGTGGACGACTGGTACGGCCGGGCGCGCGACAGCGAGAGCCTGCGGGTCTTCCCCCTGCTGCACGACCCGCTCGTGCTGGTGGTGCCGCGCAGGCACCGGCTGGCCGACCCCGGCGTGCCGTTCGAGCTGGCCGAGCTGCGCGACGAACCGTGGATGGCCACGCCGGACGGCGAGCCGTCGCGGCTGGCGGTCGACCGGCTCCTGGTGGACGTGGGCGGCACCAAGCCGCAGCCGTGGGAGTTCGAGGGGCTGGGCACGATCCTGTCGCTGGTGGCCAAGGGCCTCGGCATCGCCGCCGTGCCGGCGCTGGCGCTCGCGGCGGGGGTGCGCGGGGTGGTGGTGCGGCAGTTCCCGGGCAACCCGGTGGGGCGCGACGTGCACGCCGTCGCCCGCGGCTCCAGCGTGCACCGCCCCTCGGTGTCGGTCACGCTGCGGGCCATCCACGTGGCCGCCCGCTACATCGCCGCCGACCTGGAGCCGATCCGGCTCGCCGACCGCCATCCGGGCCCGGCCGCGGGCGTCACCGGCGCGCCGGGCGAGGAGATTCCGGGTCCGGTACGGCCGGCGGACCGATAGCGTCTGGGGCCATGGCGCCGACCTACGACATCGAGCACCTCCTGCTCGCGCAGCCCAGCACCCGCACCGTGGCGGGCGTCGACGAGGTGGGCCGGGGCGCCTGGGCCGGCCCGGTGACCGTCTGCGCGGTCGTCACCGACCTGTCCGAGCCGCCCGCCGGGCTGACCGACTCCAAGCAGCTCACGCCCGCCAGGCGCGAGAGCGTCGCCGCCGAACTGCTCCAGTGGGCCGCCGGCATCGGCTTCGGCGAGGCGACCCACACCGAGATCGACACCGTCGGCATGACCGAGGCGTTGCGCCGCGCCGCCCGCCGGGCGCTGGAGGCCCTGCCGGTCAGGCCCGACGCGGTGATCCTCGACGGCGGCCACGACTACATCGGCGCCCCCTGGCCGGTGCGCCTGGAGGTCAGGGGCGACGCCGCCAGCGTCTCGGTGGCGGCTGCGTCGGTGCTGGCCAAGGTGCGGCGCGACGCCCAGTTGGCGGCGCTCGGCTGCGAGGAGTACGGCTTCGCCGACAACGCGGGCTACCCGTCGCCGGCGCATCAGGAGGCGCTGGCCAGGCTCGGGCCCACCGAGCACCACCGGCTGTCGTGGTCCTACCTCGACGACCTGCCGCGTTGGCGGCACCTCAAGCGGCACCGCGATCCGGCGGTGACCGAGGGCCAGGTCAGCCTGTTCGGCTAGTCGGGGCAGACGAGCCGGAGCTTGGGGAAGTAGGTGCGAAAGCGCCGGGCGGCGCGGGGATGGTCACCTGGCCCTTGCTGTTGATCTTCATGTGATCACCGGTTCGGGTGTCATGCGTTACTTCTACAACCTGATACTAAGCACTGTCCTGACCTCGAAGAATCGGTCATTATCGGTTGGGTGCGAATCGGGATCTTTCTGGTCGCGGCCCAGTTTCCGGGCCGGGAGCCGGGGCGGGTTCTGGCCGACGCGGTGGAGCTGGTCGTGGCGGCCGAGGCAGCGGGGTTCGACGACGCCTGGATCGCCGAGCATCACTTCATGTCCTACGGGGTGTGCCCGTCGGCGACCACGTTCGCGGCGGTGGCCGCCGGGCGGACGTCGCGGATCGGGCTCGGCACGGCCGTGAGCGTGCTGTCCACCTGGCATCCGGTGGCCCTGGCGGAGCAGGCGGCGATGCTGCACCACCTGTCGGGCGGGCGGTTCACGCTGGGCGTCGGGCGGGGCGGGCCGTGGGTGGACCTGGAGGTGTTCGGCACGGGGCTGGTGCGCTTCGAGCGGGGCTTCGGCGAGTTGCTGCAGGTGCTGGTGCGGGCCCTGTCGGGGGAGCGGGTGTCGGCCGACGGGGAGTTCTTCGGCTTCCGCGAGGTGCCGATGGTGCCCGCGGCGACCATGCGGCCGGTCGTGGCGTGCACCTCGGAGGCGACGCTGGCGCTGGCGGCGCGGCTCGGGCTGCCGATGCTGCTCGGCATGCACGTGGACGACCGGGAGAAGGCCGCGGCCGTGGCGGCCTACGAGCGGGTGCGGGCAGACGCCGCAGCAGGGGGTGAGGACGGGGTGGCGGGGCCTGGGATGGCGGGGCATGTGGCGGCGGCGGTCGGGTACGTGGCCGACTCCACGCGGCAGGCCGTCAGGGAGCTGGCGGAGGCGATGCCGCGCTGGCTGGAGCCGGGTCTGGCGGGCTACCTGCGGGTGGACGGCCGGCCCCGCCCGCCTCGGGACGTCGGCGCGTACGTGGACTTCCTGACCCGAGTCCACCCGGTCGGGTCGGCCGCCCACTGCGCCGAGACGATCGTCGCCACCGCCGAGGCCACCGGCCTGCGGCACCTGATCCTCCTGGTGGAGGGCGCCGGCGACCACCGGCGCACCCTGGAGAACATCCGCCGTCTCGGCGCCGAGGTGCTGCCCGAGGTCCGCGCACACGAACGGTGGTGAACCGGGAGCCCCGGCCCACCACCGCCCCGCGCCCGATCAGCAGTCGACCAGCTCGGGCTGCTGGTTGAGAATCTGCGCCCGCGGCGTCACGAAGTCGCGCAGCGCCTCGGTGGCCGCCGGGTCGAAGACGGCCACCCGGTGGCAGTTCTGGAAGGCGAGCCGGACGCCGAAGTGACGCTCCAGCGCGCCACGCATCGCGTCGCTGGCGAGGCAGCGCAGGAGCTGGCCGCGCGCCTCCTCCGACGGCGGCGGCACGTGGTTGTCGGCGAACTCGGCTCCGCTCGTGTCACGCTGCTGGACCAGCTCGCTGATCAGCGACCACGCGTACGGCAGGGAGTCGCGGACGCAGGCGACGAACGCCGCGTCGTCGATCTCGCCTGCCCTGGCCCGGTCGAGAAGATCGTTCGGAACGGTCAGCGACATGCTGTCTCCTCTCGGAAGGGATCTCACCGACGCTATGCGGCACCGGCGTGGCACTCCAGGTGTCTGGAGGGGGACACTCGTGTGGTCAGGGGCCGTAGACGAACCCGGGATCGATCTGCTCGCCCAGGTCGAGCCCGG
The DNA here is from genome assembly GCF_014207745.1 of Nonomuraea muscovyensis. Classification (NCBI taxonomy): domain Bacteria; kingdom Bacillati; phylum Actinomycetota; class Actinomycetes; order Streptosporangiales; family Streptosporangiaceae; genus Nonomuraea; species Nonomuraea muscovyensis. The sequence goes on along the minus strand of NZ_JACHJB010000001.1, from coordinate 2,591,544 downwards.
TCCGCGCGTCGCCCCAGGCGCGGGCGTTGCGCAGGTGGAACTCCTCGGCCTGGCGGCCGAACCGCGCCCAGTCCTTCTCCTGCGCGTCCACCTCCTTGAGCAGCACCGTCAGGGCGTCGGCGTTGGCCGGCTCCAGGTCGCCGAGGGCGAACGGGCGGCCCTGCTCCATGGCTCGGACGGCGGCGGAGTGCTCCATCCAGGTGAGCAGGTCGTCGCCCACGTGGGAGCGGAGGAAGTCGACGTCGGCGGCGTCGTGGACCTTGTTGCCGACCACGGCGATCCGCACGCCGAACTCGGCGGCGTAGTCGAGGTACTGCCGGTAGACGCCGACGCCCTGCCGGGTGGGCTCGGCCACCAGGACGGTCAGGTCGAAGCGGGTGAACAGGCCGGAGGCGAAGGAGTCGGCCCCGGCGGTCATGTCGACCACGACGTATTCGGACGGGCCGTCGACGAGGTGGTTGAGCAGCAGCTCGACCGCGCCGACCTTGGAGTGGTAGCAGGCCACGCCCAGGTCGTCCTCGCTGAACGGGCCGGTCGCCATGAGGCGGACGCCCTCCGGCGTGGTGACGGCGAACTCGCGGCCCTCGATCCGGCCGGCGGCGAGGTCCGCGAAGCTCAGCAGGCGCGAACCGCGCCCCGGCGGGGTGGTCTTGACCATCGCCTCGGCCGAGGCGATGCGGGGATTGTCGCCGCGCAGGTGGTGCTTGATCGCGGTGAGATGGGAGCCCAGCGGCTCCGGCGGCTCCTCCACGCCGAGCACCAGGGCCAGGTGCTGGTTGATGTCGGCGTCCATGGCGACCACCGGGCCGCCCTGGCTCGCCACGTGTCTCGCGAACAGGGCCGACATCGTGGTCTTGCCGCTGCCGCCCTTGCCGACGAACGCCACCCTCACGCGCGCTCCAAATGATTATGAAAACCGTTGTCGAATGGATCGCTGGCAATCATGCCACACTCGGTCGGTGCGCGATGACGAATTGGCCGAGGCCGTGCGACTGCGGGAGGCGGGCAGCCGCGAGGAGGCCCGCGAGCTGCTGCTGAGTCTGTCCGAGCGGCATCCCGACGACGCGGAGATCGCCTACCAGACCGCTTGGGTGCACGACGCGCTCGGCCTGGAGGCCGAGGCCGTGCCCTTCTACGAACGGGCGCTGGACGGCACGGGGCTCGCCGCCGACGACCGGTTGGGCGCCTTCACCGGGCTCGGCAGCACGTTCCGGGTGCTCGGGCGCTACGGCGAGGCGCTGGAGGTCTTCCGGCGCGGGCTCGCCGAGTACCCCGGCGACCAGGGGCTGCGCACGTTCATGGCGATGGCGCTCTACAACACCGGCCAGGCCCGCGAGGCGGTCGGCACGTTGCTCAAGGTGCTGGCCGAGACCGAGGAGGTCGGCCGCTACCGCCGGGCCGTCGACTACTACGCCGACCACCTCGACGAGACCGTCTGACCAATCGGCCCGGTGCCCGCTGTGCCGCCCGTCGGCCGCCGGACGCCACCCGCAGGCCGCCGGACGCTACCCGCAGGCCGCGTCCAGGGCGACGGCCTGCTCCGGGTTCTGCGCGGGCGGGGCGGTCGGCGCCCCGGTGCCCGGCGTGGCGCTGCGCGGCGTGCGGTGCCCCGGGCCGTCGGCCAGCGCCTCGGCCACCTTGTCCCTGATCAGGTCCCAGTCGGGGTAGGCGGTGTTGACCAGCGGCGGCACGAAGTTCAGGCTCCGGATCTTGGCGTCCTTGACCTGGTGGGCGAGGTCCACCAGCGGCGGCAGGAGGCCCTGCGGGATGTCGGTGGAGATGGCGCGCTTGGTGGCCGTGGCGAGCTGCTCGAAGCTGTTGATCACGGTGATCGGGTCGGCCTGCCTGGCGACGGCGTTGAGCAGGCACTTCTGCCGGCCCATGCGCACGTAGTCGTCGCTGTCGGTGCGCGAGCGGCCGTACCAGAGGGCCTCGGAGCCGCTGAGCTTGCGAGTGCCGGGGGCGATCAGGCCCTCGCGGTACTTGCCGTAGACGATCGGCTCCTTGATGGTGACCTTCACACCGCCCATCGCGTCGATGATCTGCGCGAAGCCCCGCATGTCGACCAGCGCGTAGTAGCTCACCGGGAGCCCCAGGATGTCGCCGACCGTCTGCTTCAGCAGCGCCGGGCCCCGCTGGCCGCGCCGCACGCCCGGCACCACCTCGGGATGGTCCTCGGCGTACTGGAAGACCTCGTTGAGCAGCCCCGGTGTCTCCGGGCCGGCGCCGGCGAAGCCGCTCGGGAAACGGTCCCTGGCCGGGCCGACGGGCAGCGGCACTCGCTGCAGGTTGCGCGGCAGGCCGAACAGGACCGTGGCGCCCGTGGCGGTGTTCACGCTCGCCACCGTCATGCTGTCGGTGCGCACCCCCGGCCGGCTCGGGGCCGAGTCACCGCCGAGCAGCAGGAAGTTGATCCGCGGGGCGCCGTTCCACGGGTCCTGGGCCACGACCGGCGAGGTGCTGGTGAACAGCGTCTGCACCACGTCCCGTGACAGGTAGGCCATCCGGGCCGCGTACGCGGTGGGCGCCAGGACGGTCGCGCACAGCCCGGCCGCCACGATCGCGGTCAGGGCGCGGCCCACGGTGTCGGAGGGCGCCGGCCGGACCAGGACGAACGAGCGGATGATCACCAGGGACCAGGCGAGCGCGATCAGGCCCAGCACGACCGACAGCGTGGTGAGCCAGGCCGGCTGCACGGCCAGCGCCAGCAGGTGCGGGCCGAACCCGGTGACGGCCGTGATGACCACGGCGAGCACGAACACGTGGGCCGCCATGAGGGCCAGGCCGGTCCGGCGGCGGTCGGTGGCGAGATGGGCCACGCCCCACAGCAGGGCGGAGCCCAGGGTCAGGGCGATGCTCGAGACGGGGCTGAAACCACGCTCCGTGCCTGTCATCCCTGGTCAACCCCCTGTTTCCGAGCACGACCATTCCAGGTTAGTAACGGTTTGTCGTCGATTGGGATTGCGTTAGGGAAGTGTCGCCCCAATTCGCGGGCAAGGCATGGTTGTGAGTGTGCGACGCGGAAACTACGGGTTCGACGCGCCCTGGGCGCTGGCCGGCCTCGTCCTCGGCGGCCTGGCGCTGCTGGGGCTGGGCGCGGTCTCCTTCGCCTTCGACGTGCCCGCCGCCGGGGTGGTCTTCCTCCTCGGCGGCCTCTACACGCTGGCCAGCGCGGGCAGCCATCTGTACACCACCCGCCGCGGCAAGTTCGCCGTCTGGGCGGGCGAGCTCGACCGGCTCAAGGGCGATGAGCGACTGCTCGACCTCGGCTGCGGAAGGGGAGCGGTGCTGCTCCTCGCCGCTGGGCGGCTGCCCGAGGGGCGGGCGGTCGGCGCGGACATGTGGCGCTCGCGCGACCAGTCGGGCAACACCGGGCGCGTCACCAGGGCCAACGCCGCCGCCGAGGGCGTGTCCGTCGAGCTGGTCACCGCGGACATGCGCGACCTGCCGTTCGGCGACGGGGCGTTCGACGTGGTCGTCTCCAGCCTGGCGCTGCACCACGTCCACGACGCCGAGGAACGGGCGCGGGCCGTGCGCGAGGCGTACCGGGTGCTGCGTCCCGGCGGGCTGATCCTCGTCGCCGACCTGTGGCACACGGCCGCGTACGAGGACATCCTGCGCGACCTCGGCATGGTGAACGTGCGCCGGCGCGACCTCGGCTGGCGCTACTGGTACGGCGGGCCGTGGGCGAACATGTGGATGCTCGCGGGAGAGAAGCCGGTAGAGGGCCGCTGATCTTCGCCCCTCACAGCAGCCGCGGCAGAGAAGGCCGCATGACGCGTAGCACTTGCGTGCTGTCGGACAGGTAGAGGTGGGGCACGTCCACGAAGACCCGCATCGGCCCGGTCTCCACGCCGAGCCGGCGTGCCATCCCCGCCTGGACGTCGGCCAGCGGCACGTAGTTGAGGTAGCTGGTGAACGCGTTCTGCGAGCGGAACACCGCCGTCATGATCAGCGTGCCGTCGCGCAGCCGGAACGCCAGCCCGCTCAGGCAGGGCACCGAGTCGTACGGCTCGCCCGGCGTGGTCAGCGAGATCCAGGCGCTCTTGCTGTACGGCTTGGCCCGGAGCAGGTCGGCGGCCCAGCGGAGCTGCCCCTTGATCCGGGCCCCGTAGCTGTACTTGAACGGCGGCACGACCGTGTCCTGGGTGAACTTGCGACAGTAGAGCGCCAGCCGGTCGGCGTCGCCGTACCTGCCGATGATGGGGTCGTCCCTGCTGACCTCGGCCATCTCGAACAGCACGGGCGGCCCCTCCATGACCGGGCCCCGGTCGTCGTCGCCGAGCGCTCCGGCGGTCCACACGTGGCGCATCAGCCAGAGCCACGCCTCCCCACATGACGCCCACACATCCGGGCCGGGCATTCAGGTCTCCACGTTCGGGAACTGGTAGGGGTTGTGCGGCAGCCGGCGTCGCCTGGTCACGTTGCACCGCACGTAGTAGACGGAGTAGTGCACGAGCGCGACCAGCAGGACGCCGGTCAGCAGGAGCACCGTGTGGGGATCCTGCCCGCTCAGGCCCGTGACGCCGATGGTCAGGTAGGCCGAGTTGGCGATCGCCAGCACCATGACGTTGATCCCCGGCCAGGCGAGCGGCGCGTACGTCTCGGGGAAGCGCGGGTCCACCGGCAGGTTGGGCGACCAGGCCAGCTCGTCCTTGAGCCGGGTGGCGTACAGCAGCCGGAAGTTGTTGATCGCGCGGGCGGTCCTGGCGCAGGCGTTGACCGCCTCGATCAGCCGCAGGAACGGCAGCACGCTGAGCAGCCCGAACGCCACCACCAGCGCGAACAGGTACCACGGCACCGTGTGCCAGGCGGCCAGGTCCTGCGGGTCCACCACCTTGGCCCCGGCGAGCGCGATGGTCGCCAGGAACGGTCCAGACAGCAGGCTCATCGCGAGCCTGGTCATCTTCAGGCGCTCGTCCTTGGCGGCGAGGTGGACGGCATAGATGCCGGTGAAGTCGACTGCTGCGAGTTGCAGGAACTGGCTCGACGGCAGCCCTTCCTCCGGCGTCATGCGTGGGGGTGTCTTCCGCATGAGGCGCTCCTGTAGGGCCAGCTGACTCCAGTATGAGCACACTCCGCGCGCCGTGCGGGGCATTTCTACCAATCATTCCAACAAATCACGACTCCTGGCCGTCAATGACCGTGTGCGACGCCATCACCGCCAGGCGGCGACCAGGTCCTCCGGGCCTCAGCGCAGGTCCAGCGGCAGGTCGGGGGCGTAGCCTGCGCGGGAGACGGCGATCTTGAGGGCGTCGGGCCCGGCACCTTGGACGGCTCCGGCGCCGCTCACCCTCCTGGACGGCCTGGTGAGGGACGTGCCGTGGAGCCGGTCGTCCGCGAGTCGCAGTCGAGGGCGCTTGACCCGGACACCGTGTCAGGTGCTAGTTCTACGGAGGTTGCCGACTGTAGGAGGGATCATGGGGATCGTCGCGCGGATCGACGGGCTGCTCAGCGACGGAGGGGCACCCGGCCTGCACGGGCTGGTCGTCCTGCGGGGCGGGCGGGTCGTGCTGGAGCGGTACGGTGCGGGGGAGGACTTCCGGCTCAACCAGTCCCTCGGGCACGTCGTTTTCGACGCGGGCACGCCGCATGACGTCCGGTCGGTGACCAAGAGCGTCGTGGCCCTGCTGTACGGCATCGCGCTGGCCGAGGGGGCGGTGCCGGAGCCGGGGGAGAAGCTGCTGGCGCAGTTCCCGGAGTATCCGGACCTGGTGGCCGACCCGGCACGGGCGGGGATCACGGTCGAGCACGTGCTGACCATGACGCTCGGGCTCGAATGGGACGAGACGGCCCCCTACACCAGCACCGAGAACAGCGAGATCGCCATGGAGGCGGCGCCCGACCGGCACCGCTACGTGCTGGAACGGCCGGTCGTGGCGGAGCCGGGACGGCAGTGGGTCTACTGCGGGGGCGCGGCGGCGCTGCTCGGCAGGCTGATCGCGAAGGGCACGGGCCGGCCGCTGGCCGAGTACGCCGGGGAGCGGCTGTTCGGGCCGGCCGGGATCTCCGCGTTCGAGTGGATGACGGGTGCCGACGGGGTCGAGATGGCCGCGGCGGGGCTGCGCCTGACGCCGCGTGACCTGGCCGCCCTGGGCGCGCTGGTGCTCGACGGCGGGCGCGGGATCGTGCCGGGGGAGTGGATCGCGGAGATGACGCGGCCCCGGGTCCGGATCGGCGACGACACCGACTACGGCTACCAGTGGTACGTGGGCGGCGGACCGCGCCGGTGGATCGCGGCGCACGGGAACGGCGGGCAGCGGATCTACGTGGCGCCGGAGCGCGAGCTGGTGGTGGCGGTGACCGCCGGGGAGTACAACGCCGAGCAGCGCAGCACGGCCGCGGTGCTGCGCGCCGTGACCGAGGATGTCACGACCGGCTGAGCGGCGGCCCCGGCCGGCTGGACGGCAGGTTCGACGGGGTGAGCGGCAGGCCGGTCAGCGCGGTGTGGAAGGCGGCGACGGCCGCCCTGATCGCCGGGTGCTCGCCGTACCCTCTGCGGAAGGCCGCCAGCGTGCGGCGGCTGAGGGACAGCTCGGTGAGCGTCACCCCGGGCGGCGGCGCGAGGGCGGCCAGGCGCGGCACGAGCGCCACGCCCTGCCCCGCGGCGGCGAACGCGAGCACGGTGTCGAAGTCGTCGACGTGGTGGCGCACCCGCGGCTCGAAGCCCGCCGCCTGGCAGGCGCGCACCGCCATGGTGTGGCAGAGGGTGTCCGGCTTGCTCATGATCCACGGGTCGTGGCGGGCGTCGCCGAGCGTCCGGCGGCCGGTGAGGTACATGGGCTCGGCGAACAGCGGCTCGGTGGCCAGCGAGGCGTCGGTCACCGGCGGCACGAAGTCGTACTCGTGGACCAGGGCGACGTCCAGCTCGCCCGCCCGCAGCGCGCCGGACACGTCGGCGGGGTCGATCTCGCGGACCATCGGCTCCAGCGCGGGATGGGCGCGCGCCAGCTCCGCCAGGGCGGCCGGCACCAGCACGCGCGCCGCCGTGGGGAACGCGCCCATCCGCAGCGGGCCCGACGGCGCCCCGCGCACCGCGGCGAGCGCCGCCGCGGCCCGTTCCAGCTCCTCGAGGACGGCCTGGGCGTGCTCCACCAGCAGGTGGCCGGCCGGGGTCAGGGCGACGGTGCGCCCCGTGCGTTCGAGCAGAGGCACCCCCGCCTCCCGTTCGAGTGCGCTGAGTTGCTGGGACACCGCGGACGGGGTGAACGTGACGGCTTCGGCGACGGCGGCGATCGTGCCGCGGCGGGCCAGCTCGCGCAGGAGGCGCAGCTTGCGAGGGTCGAGCATCAGTCCAGCTTAAGCTCAACCGCAGAGATTGGCGCTGGACCTTACGGGTGTGCCGGCTCCACGCTCGAAGCATGCTGAAGGGAATCCACGTACCACTCGTCACCCCGTTCGGCCCCGCCGGCGAGGTGGCCCTCGACGCGGTCGAGAAGCTGGCCGGGCACCTGCTCGATCAGGGAGCCGCCGGGCTGGTCGCGCTCGGCACCACGGGCGAGGTCGCGGCGCTGTCCCCGGCCGAGCGGGCGGCGGTCGTCGAGGTGTGCGCCCGGGTCTGCCGGGAGCGGGACGTGCCGTTGACGGTCGGCGTCACGGGCAACGAGCCGCGTTCGGTGCTGACGGCGCTGCGCGAGCTGCCGGACGGGGTCGCGGCGGCCCTGGTCACCGTGCCGTACTTCCTGCGGCCGGGGGAGCGCGGCGTGATCGCCTACTTCGAGGCGCTGGCCGCCGGATCGCCGGTGCCGCTGGTGATCTACCACATCCCCTACCGCACCGGGCAACAGGTGAGCGCCGCGACACTGCGCCACCTGGGCCGGCATCCGCGCGTCGCCGGCGTGAAGTACGCGGCGGGCGGGATCGACCAGGACGCCGTGGACCTGCTCGGCGAGCCGCCGGCGGAGTTCGACGTGCTGGGCGGCGACGACGTGTTCGTCTCGCCGCTGCTCGCGCTGGGCGCCTCGGGCGGCATCCTCGCCTCGGCGCACCTGGCCACCGGCCGGTTCGCCGAACTGGTCGCCGCGTGGCAGGCGGGCGACGCCGTACGGGCCAGGGAGCTGGGGCACCGGCTGGCGAGGCTGTCGGCCACGCTGTTCGCCGAGCCGAACCCCACCGTCGTCAAGGGCGTGCTGCACGCGCGCGGCCTGATCCCGACGCCGGACGTCCGGCTGCCGCTGCTGCCCGCCGGCGCGGAGGCGGTGGCGCGTGCCCTGTCAGAGTGCGACATGGTGGCGGTACATCCAGGCGAGTGACTCCTGGCTCGCGGTCTTCTTGAGGAAGAACGGCAGCGCCAGGTCGCGGAACACCCGCGCCACCGGCCCGGCGGCCTTGCCGTTGCTGATCGTCCTGGAGTAGGCGACGACCCGCTCGACCCGGCCGCGCCGCTCGGCCTCGAACCGCTCGAACGCCTCGCGGTGGCCGGAGGCGTCGCGCAGGCACCGGGCCAGCACGATCGCGTCCTCGATGGCGAGCGAGGCGCCCTGCCCGGCGCTGGGCGAGGTGGCGTGCGCGGCGTCGCCCGTGAGCACGACCCGCCCTCGGTGCCAGGCCGGCAGCGGCGGCAGGTCGTGCACCGGCAGCCCGTCGCCGACCGGGCCGCGCCGGATCAGCTCCGTGGCCGGGCCGGCGTCGTCGGCGAACGCCTCCAGCAGCGCAGCCTTCCAGTCGGCGGGCACGTCGCCGAGCTCGCGCGGCAGGTTGGCGAACCACCAGGCGTCGCCGCCGTGGGTCACGGTGTAGCCGAAGAAGGCCCGCTTACCGAAGATCATGTTGTAGACGCCCGGGGTGCCGGTGACGCCGGAGTTGCGGACGATGCCGCCCAGGCTGTACAGGCCGCTGTAGCGCGGTCGCGGCGCGCCGGGGTCGAGGAGCGCGCGGGTGCGCGAGTGGACTCCGTCGGCGGCGACGAGGATGTCGCCCGCCGCCTGGGTGCCGTCCTCGAAGTGGGCCACGACCTGGTCTCCGGTGTCGTCGAAGCCGACCAGGCGCTTGCCGTACGTGATGGCGACGCCCTGGGCGAGTGCCTCGTCGCGGACGATGCGGTAGAGGTCGGAACGCAGGATCGTGTGGCTGACCGTGCCGTCGTCCAGGGCCAGGCCGTTGGCCACCTGCCCCAGGCGCTTGCCGGTGCCGCTCCACATGACCATGTGCGGGGTGGGGACGCCGGCCGCCATGACCTGGCGGTGCGCCCCCAGCACGCGCAGCGCGTCGAGGCCGTTGGAGGCGACGTTGAGGAACGCGCCCACGCCCTCGGCGGACTCCGGGTACGCCTCGAAGATCTCGGCGTCGACGCCCACGTTACGCAGTGCCATCGCGGTGGCCGGGCCGCCGATACCACACCCAACGATCAGAGCCTTCATCGTGATAACCTTTCGTTCGCTCGAAAGAAATATATGGGGCGGGAGGCATGGGTGTCCAGAGATATTTCGGACGGACGAAAGAAATTGCTGGAGGCGCTCAGCGAGGCGGGCCGGGACAACAGCAACGCCGCCGTCATGTACCACACGGCCATGGGCGAGCGGATCGGCCTCGGCATGACGGAGGAGAAGGCGCTCGACCTGCTCCAGCGGCTCGGGCCGCTGACGGCGGGGGAGGTCTCGCAGCACACGGGGCTGGCGCCGGCCTCCGTCAGCGGGCTGATCGACCGGCTGGAGCGCAAGTGGCTGGTGCGCCGCGTCCGCGACCCGAAGGACCGGCGGCGGGTCATTGTGGAGATCAATTTCGAGCGGCTCGCCGGGTTCGCCGAGCTGTTCGAGCCGCTGGTGCGCGGGCTCTCCGAGCTGTACGAGCGCTACACGGACGAGGAACTGGCGGTGATCCTCGACTTCCTCACCCGCGCCACCGCCGTCCAGCGGAGCGCCACCGCCGAGCTCACGACCGAGTCGTGAGAGGTGCTGACGAGACGGTTCGCGGCCGTCAAGGTCCACGGCCGGGTACGCGGGCTTCCTGTGATCCGCGCGCCGGGCCGCCCACCTGCCGTCGCCGATGTTTTACGTGAAACATCGGCGAAAGGCGTTGACCTCAACCATGGTTGAGGCTGAACGCTCGTCCTCATGAGCGAACACACGATGAGAGCGGCGGCCTTCCGGACCTTCGGTGGGCCGGAGGTGCTGCAGGTGATGGAGCTCCCGGCGCCGGTGGCCGGGCCGGGCGAGGTGCGGGTGCGGGTCAGGGCGGCGGGGGTGCAGCCGTTCGACGCTGCGGTGCGGGCGGGATGGACGCCGCCCGGGGTCTCGGGCGACCTGCCGCGCATCCCCGGCAACGAGTTCGCGGGAGTGGTGGACCAGGTGGGCGAGGAGGTCACGGGCGTGCCGGTGGGACAGGAGGTGCTCGGGTTCTCGCTGCTCAACAGCTACGCCGAGTACATCGTGGTGCCCGCCACGGACGTGACGCCCAAGCCGGCGGGCGTGCCCTGGGAGGTGGCGGGCGCGCTGACGGCCGCGGTGCAGACGGCCGAGCTGGCGCTCGACGGGCTGGCCGTGGGGGAAGGCGACACGCTGCTCGTCCACGGCGCGGCGGGCGCGGTGGGCACGGCGGCGGTGCAGATCGCCCGGAGCCGCGGGGCCGTGGTGATCGGCACCGCCCGGGAGGAGAACCACGAGCACCTGCGCGAGCTGGGGGCGGTGCCCGTGGTGTACGGCGACGGGCTGGCCGATCGGGTGCGGGCCCTCGCCCCGGGTGGCGTGGACGCGGCACTCGACGGCGCGGGCGGCGCGGCGCTGGACGTCTCGCTGGAACTCGTCAAGGACCGGGGGCGCATCGTCACGCTGGTCGAGCACGGCAAGGCGGCCGAGTTGGGGGTCCAGGTGGTGCGGGGTACCCGGTCGGCCGAGCGCCTCGGCCGCTACGCCGTGCGGTATGCCGAGGGGCGGCTGAAATTCCCCATCCGCAGGACGTATCGGCTGGAGGAAGCGGCCGACGCGCACCGGGAGATCGAGACCGGCCACGGCCGGGGCAAGATCGCCCTTGTTGTCGGCTGACGGCGGTCAGCGCGGGTGGAAGCCGCGGTAGACGGTCCGCTTCCGCCGCAGCACCGGCCATTCGTTGCCCCTGATGCCGCTCAGCACCAGTGCGACCACCGCGATCGTCAGCAGGCTGCCGATGACGGCGCCCATGGCGATCATGAAGGCAAGTTCCATGACGACTCCTCGGCCTAGTTGAAAGTTAAACTTATAGGCCAGAACCCAATCCCTTGTCGCCTTATTCCTCCACTCTACGCGCGGTGGGACCGGCCGGCGGTGACCGTCGGCCACCTCCCCCGAAAGCCCGGTCCGGCGGCCGCCCACCGCCGGGCCGGCCGAGTACTCCGACCGTGGCGCCGTCAGGATCGCCCGCCGCGATCGACTTCCGGAAGGACCGTAGGCGCAGTTGGAGCGCGGTGTGCCTGGGCACGCAGCTGTCGCGGCTGTGCGTCCAGGCCGCGTAGAGCATCGCCCAGAGCGTCACCGTCTGTCCACGGTGATGGACGCCGACAGCATCGTGGTCCTGGAGGGTGGCCGGGTACGCGCCCAGGGCGGGCACGCGGAGCCACCGGCGACCTCTACCGGTCGCCGGTGGCCGCCCTGCGCATCTCCGACGCCGTCGTGCCGGTGGCGGCTCCGGTGGGTCAGTAGTGCCAGGGGAACGGCGACCAGTCGGGGGCCCGCTTCTCCAGGAACGAGTCGCGGCCCTCGGCGGCCTCGTCGGTCATGTACGCCAGTCGCGTCGCCTCCCCGGCGAACACCTGCTGACCCACCAGCCCGTCGTCGACCATGTTGAACGCGAACTTCAGCATCCGCTGCGCCGTCGGCGACTTGCCGTTGATCTTGCGGGCCCACTCCAGGGCCGTCGCCTCCAGCTCGGCGTGCGGCACGACCGCGTTGACCATGCCCATGCGGTGGGCGTCGGCGGCCGTGTAGGTGTCACCCAGGAAGAAGATCTCGCGGGCGAACTTCTGGCCGACCTGCCGGGCGAGGTAGGCGGAGCCGAAGCCGCCGTCGAAGCTGGCCACGTCGGCGTCGGTCTGCTTGAAGCGGGCGTGCTCCTCGCTGGCGAGTGTGAGGTCGGCCACCACGTGCAGGCTGTGCCCGCCCCCCGCCGCCCAGCCGGGCACCACGCAGACGACCACCTTGGGCATGAACCTGATCAGCCGCTGCACCTCCAGGATGTGCAGCCGGCCGGTGGAAGGTGAGCCGTCCGCGTACTGGTAGCCGTCCTTGCCCCGGATGCGCTGGTCGCCGCCGGAGCAGAACGCCCAGCCGCCGTCCTTGGGCGAGGGGCCGTTGCCGGTGAGCAGCACGCACCCGACGTCGGTGGTCTGGCGGGCGTGGTCGAGCGCCCGGTAGAGCTCGTCGACCGTCTGCGGCCGGAAGGCGTTGCGCACCTCGGGACGGTCGAACGCGATGCGCACCGTGCCCTGGTCGACCGCCCGGTGATAGGTGATGTCGGTGAAGTCGAACCCTTCGACTTGCTGCCACGCCTTGGGATCGAACAGCTCGGAGACCATGGGGCCGAGCCTAACCGAACCCCCGCTAGGTGACCTCCGCGCGTAGCTCCGCCAGCAGCTCGCCCTGATCGGCGAGCATGTCGGTGAGAATGCGCCGGGCGGTGCCGAGCAACTGCGTAAGCTCGGGGGTGGCCAGCGTGTAGACGACCGTGCTGCCCTCGCGGATGGCGGTCACGATCCCGGCTCTGCGCAGGACCGCCAGCTGCTGGGAGAGGCTGGACGCCTCGATGTCGATCCGGGCCAGGAGATCCCGGACGGGAAGCGGGCCTTCCTGTAGGAGCTCCAGCACTCGGATGCGAGCGGGGTGGCCGAGAGTGCGGAAGAAGTCGGCCTTGGCCTGGTAGACCTCCACGTGCATAGTGACAGACTAATCCAGTGCAGTTGCATAATTCTTCAAGTCGTAACGTTGTTGGCTAGGATGACAGCGGGGACTGAGGGAGTAGCCATGGGCCGAGGAAGAGCCAAGGCGAAGCAGACGAAGGTCGCTCGCCAGCTGAAGTACACCAGCCACACCATTGACTATGACCGGCTCCGCGAGGAGCTGGGGGCGGACTCGCGACGCGACGACATGCACCCCGCTACGTCGTCCGAGCAAGAGTCCGAGCCCGCGCGATGACGCGGGCCCGCTTCGCGGGCGACAGCGTCACGCCGGTGAGCCGCCTGGCCTCCGGGGCCTGATCGGTCACGGAGAGTTCCAGGCGGCGCAACACCTCGCGGATGATCACGCGCATCTCCAGCAGCGCGAGCTGCGCGCCGACGCAGAAGCGCCGGCCGCCGCCGAACGGCATCCACGACCTGTGGGGCCCGCCGTCGAGGAACCTCTCGGGCCTGAACTCCTCGGGTGCGGGAAACGCCACCGGGTCATGGTGGACGAGCGGGATGCTGGGTCCGGCGTACCATCCGGCGGGGACCTCGTACGCGCCGAGGCGCAGCGGGGCGTCGAGCAGCCTCGGCGCCTCGTACACGACCGGCCGTAGCCGCAGTGCCTCCTTGACCACGGCGTCGAGGTAGGGCTCGTCGTCGGGCAGGCGGTCGAGCACGTCCGGCGTGCGCAGCAGGCGCTCGAAGGCCCATGACAGGCCGGTGGCGGTCGTCTCGTGCCCGGCGAGCAGCATCGTGATCAGCTCGTCGCGGATCTCCTGATCGCCCATTTCGGTCTCCAGGAGCCGGGCCAGCACGTCGGTGCCGCCGGGCTCGGCGCGGCGGCGGGCGATCTCGTCGAACAGGATCGCGTCCACGGCCGCCCGCACTCTCAGGAAGCGCGCGTAGGGCGTGACCGGCACGCGGGCCATCCTGTCGCGCAGCTTCGGCGGCGCCATCGCGACCGACATGGTCCCGCTCGCCTCCATCAGGCGCTGCAGCAGCACCCGCAACCGGTCGAGGCGCCCGGCGTCGCGGATGCCGAAGACGAGCTGCAGGATCACGTCGAGGGTGATCTCCTGCATGCGCTCGCGCAGCGTGAAGGGCCGGCCGAGCGGCCAGGTGGCGATGCGCGCGGCGGCGATCCGGGTGATCTCGTCGTGGTAGCCGGCCACCTGCCGGGCGCGCAGCGGCGGGTTGAGCAGCTTGCGGTGCTGCCACCACGCGTCGCCGTCCAGGGTGAGCACCGAGTGGACGCCGACCAGGGGCTCCAGGAAGTCGCGGCGGGCCTCGCCGGCCTTACCGCCGCCCTGGTCGGTCCTGTAGACCTGGTCGGCGAGCTCGCCGGTGGTGACGTACACCTCGGGCGGGAAGCCGAGGAACCGCACGGTGAAGACCGGCCCGTACCTGCGGTGACATCGCGTGAGAAAGCCGATCGGGTCGTTGAGGAACCACGCCGTCTGCACCGGCGCGGGCAGCCGGGGTCCGGGAGGGATCATGCCATGCCTCCAGTTGATATGTACGTACGTCATATACGCTTGTATATATCTGTAGCATGGTCTCGTGTCACGAACAACGCAAGCCGGCGGATACCGCGAGAGGCTGCTCGCCGGGGCAGTGGCGTGCCTGCAGGAGAAGGGCTACGCCCGCACGACGGCACGCGACCTGGTGGCGGCGTCGGGCACCAACCTGGCCTCCATCGGCTACCACTTCGGTGGCAAGGACGCGCTGCTGCACGAGGCCATCGCCGGCTGCTTCGAGGCGTGGACCCGGCGGGTGGAGGAAGCGATCTTCAGCCCGGCTCCGGGCACGCCGAGGGAGCTGCTGGAGCGGGCCATGGTGGCGCTGGTCGACGTGTTCGAGGAGCTGCGGCCCCAGCTCGTCGTCTGCGTCGAGGGCTACCCGGCCGCGCTGCGCGAGAGCGTGCTGCGCGAGAGGATGGCGGCGATGTACGCCCGGGCGCGCGAGGCGGGCGTCGGGATGATCAGACGGGCCTGCGCCGAGATGGGCGTCGAGCCGCCGGTCCAGCCCGAGGTGCTGGTCTCCGTGCTGATCGCCGTCTCCGACGGGCTGCTGCTGCAGTGGCTGCTCGACCCGGCGAGCACGCCCGACGCCCGGCAGGTCGTGGACGCGCTCGCCGCGCTGACGATGTTCGCGGCCTGAGGTGTTCGTGAGAGGTCCGCGGGCCGAGGTTTCACGGGCCGGAGGTTTCCCGGGCCGAGGTTTCGCGGACGGAAGTTCCCCGGGCCGAGGTTTCACGGGCCGGAGGCTCTGAGCCGCACGGCCTACCGGGCCGTGTGGGCGAGGACGGCCGCGGCCAGCTCCTCGTACGCCTGGGGCGGGATCATGTGTCCCATCCCCTCGATCATGCGCAGCTCGGCGCCGGGGATCCGCTCCGCGATGATCGCGCTGTGGCCGGGCTTGACCGGCTCGTGCGTGCCCTCGACGACCAGGGTGGGGGCCTTCACCCGGTCCAGCACCCCCTCCGGCTCGAAGTCGGGCTTGGCGGCGTGGGCCAGCCGGTGGTTGGCCAGCGCCGACAGGTCGCGGGCCCGCTCGTACACGCGCTCCTGCAGCCGCCGCTCGGCGTCCTCGTCGAACGGCAGTGCGGTGCCGTTCAGGAGCCGCGCCTCCTCGATCATCCGGTCGATCTGCTCCCGGCGGCCGGTGGCCGGCGGGCTGGTGATCACCTTCTGGTAGTAGGCCACGAACTCCGGGCTGGGCGGCGGGAGGCTGCCCTCGGGCTGCGGCTCGCCC
Source organism: Nonomuraea muscovyensis (assembly GCF_014207745.1). Taxonomy (NCBI): domain Bacteria; kingdom Bacillati; phylum Actinomycetota; class Actinomycetes; order Streptosporangiales; family Streptosporangiaceae; genus Nonomuraea; species Nonomuraea muscovyensis. The sequence goes on along the minus strand of NZ_JACHJB010000001.1, from coordinate 2,575,943 downwards.
ATGAGCGCACGCAAGATCACTGCGCCCTCGTGCCCGCCGAGCGGTGAGGAGCCGATCACGGTGAGGGTTCGCACCCGCTCGGGCCGCTCCACCGCGATGAGCTGGCCGAGCAGCCCGCCCGCCGAGTGGCACACCAGGTGGGCGCTGTCGAGGCCGTACGCGTCGAGGACCCGCAGCACGTCGTCCTTGATGTCCTCCCACGTGTACGGCTGCCGCTCGAAGTCGAACACGGCCGACTGGCCGGTGTCGCGGTGGTCGTAGCGGATCACCCTGCGGCCCCCGGCGGCCAGCCGGCCGACGAACTCGTCGGGCCACAGGATGCCCTGCGTCATGGAGCCCATCACCAGCAGGACGGGTGGGTGGGCCGGGTCGCCGAACTCCTCGGTGAAGAGCTGGACGCCGTCGATGTCGATCAGGTTCGTTTGCATGAGCTCACTGTGGCGCGCGGGTGCCCGTACGCCTTCCGTAGTCCTACTGGGCTTCACAGGAGGCGGGCGAGTTCGGTACGGGAGGTGATGCCGAGCTTCGGGTAGATCTTGTACAGGTGGTACTCGACGGTCCGCGGGCTGAGGAAGAGCTGTGCCGCCACCTCCTTGCTGGACGCGCCGTCCGCGACCAGCCGGGCGATGCGCAGCTCCTGCGGGGTCAGCCCGGCCAGGACCCCGGCGTCCGGCCGGGCCGCCGACTCGCCGGCCGCCCGCAGCTCGCCGTGCGCGCGCCGGGCCCACGGCTCCGCGCCGAGCCGCTGGAACGTCTCCATCGCGGCCCGCAGATGCGGCCGCGCCTGCCCCGGCCGCTGGGTGCGACGCAGCCGCTCGCCGTACAGCAGCGCGGTGCGCGCCCCCTCGAACGGCTCCCCGTGCAGGCTCAGCGCCTCCTCGAACAGCTCGTCGCCGCCGCCCACCAGGGCGCGGCAGCGGGCGAGCAGCGCCCGCGACTCGGCCGTGCCCGCGTTCGCCGACCACCGTTCCAGCCACGACACGGCCTCGCGCGCCGCGTCGGGCTCGCCGGCCGCCATGGCGGCCTCCACCCGGTCGGGAGTCGAACGCCACACCACGGTCGGGTGCCCGGCCCCCGGCCCCGCGGTGGTTATCGACACGAACCGGTCGTGCGCCGCCGCGAACCGGCCCTGGCCCAGGTCCAGCATGGCCAGCGCGTACGCCGCCACACCCGCCCGCAGCCCCACCCGATGCGGGATCGCGATGGCCAGCGCCCCCTCCGCGTGGCGGCGGCACGCCTCCTCCTCGCCGCGCAGCGCCGCCACCACGGCGAGGTTGGCCAGGTGGGCGCTCACCGAGTTGGTGTAACCGGCCTCGCGGGCCAATGCCAGCCCCTCCTCGGCGATCGCGGCGCTCTCGGCGAGCCGGCCCCGGAAGCGTTCGGCCGTCGAGACGAACTCCAGCACGACGGGAAGCTGGCCCACCATGCCCGACATCCGCGCCACGCCGCCCGCCCTGCCGACCAGCTCGGCCGACAGGTCCGCCTCGCCCAGGTAACTGGCGGCGGCCGACGCCCACAGGAACTCGGCCGCCTCGGTCAGGGTCCCGGTGCGGTCGAGCGCGGCCCGCAGCAGCTCGGCCCCGCCGGGGTCGCCGCCGAGGACGGCCCCGATCCCCGCGACCGTGTCGCGCAGGAACCCCCTGGGGTGGGCCAGCGCCCGGCGGCCCAGCTCCACGATGGCGGGCACGTCACCCACGTAGCTCGCCGCCTCGGAGGCGTCGGCCAGCATCTCCAGCGTGTCACCCCGGCTCAGGATCCGCACGGCCTCGGCGGCGTCCCCGGAGTTCAGCTCGAACCGGCCGCGCAACTGCGCGATCTCCGCCAGCAGCGCCCCTTTCGGCGTCGCCGCGGCCGGACCCCCGCTTCCCCGCATCGGCTCACCGGTGGACGGGACGGGCCGCTCGGGAGACGTGCCGGGGAGGCGGGGGTCGCGCTCGTGGCTCTTCGCGAGGTGTTCGGCGAGGTCGCGGGCCTCGGACAGGTGGCTCTGGGCCAGGCCGGGGCGGCCGGCGAGCCAGGCGGCCGTGGCCGCGTCCTTGAGCCGTTCGGCGCGCGGGGCGGGGTCGGGGGTGAGCTCGGCGGCCCGTGCCAGGGCGGTGGCGGCGTCACCGTACCCGCCGCGTGCCCGCGCCCGTACGGCGGAGGCGGCCAGCGCGGCGGCCACCGACTCGTCCGGGCCGAGGCTCGCGGCGGCGAGGTGCCAGGCCCGCCTGTCGCCCGAGGCCAGGGTGGCCAGGGCGGCGTGGGCCTGCCGCAGCCGCACCGAACCGGCCGCCACGTGCACGGCCGACCTGACGAGCGGATGGCGGAACCGGACCGCCGCCCCCTCCACGAAGACCAGCTCGGCCGTCTCGGCCTCGCGCAGCGCCTCGGCCACCCAGCCGGCCGAGCCCTCGGCGAGCCCCACCCCACCCGCGGGCCCGTCGGCTCGGGCGGCCGGAGTGGTCGCCGCGGGGCCGTCGGGTGGTGTGCCCGGGACGCCGGGTGGCGTGCCCGGGACGGCCTCCGTGGGTGTGGCCGGTGGTGGCGGGACGACGGGAGCGAGGGTGGTGGGGGTGGTGGGGGTGAGGGTGGCGGCGGCGAGGGTGGGGGAGGCGCGTAGGACGGTGGGGAGGTGGGCGTCGAGGGTGGCGACGAGCAACACCAGCCGGGCCGCCTCGCTCAGTCGTGACACCTGCTCGCCGAAGAGCTGCTCGCCTCCCGGCAGCGGGTCGGGCAGCGGGGCACGGCCCGAGAGCTGGTCGGGCGTCAGCCGGGCCGTCGTCTCGCGCAGGACGAGCGGGTTACCGCCGGACAGGGCGGCGAGGTGCGCGCGCACCGCCGGAGCCACCGTCGCCCGGGAGGCGAGCAGGTCACCGGCGCTGTCCGCGTCCAGCCCGCGCACGCGCAGCTCGGGCAGCCCCTTCAACGGCGCGTCACCCCGGACGGCCAGCAGCATCGCGATGCCCTCGGCGCGCAGCCGCCTGGCCGCGAACAGCAGCGCGTCCGCCGAGGCCCGGTCGAACCACTGCACGTCGTCCACCAGGCACGCCAGCCCACCGGGCGCCGCCGCCTCGGTCAGCAGCGACAGCACCCCTGCCGACACCAGGAACCGGTCGGAGGTGGGCGCGGCCAGCCCGAGCGCGCCCGCGACGGCGTCCCGCTGCGGTGCGGGCAGCGCGTCGAGCAGGCCGGTCACCGGGTGGAGCAGCTGGTGGAGCGCCGCGAACGCCAGGTCCGCCTCCGGCTCCACCCCGCTCGCCCGCAGCACCCGCATCCTCGCGCCCGGGGGGCGTGACGCCCCCTTCGCGGTGGTGAGGGCGGTGGTGGTCGCGGTTGTGGCAGCAGTGGTGGCCGTGGTGGCCGTGGTGGCGGCCGCCGTGGCGGCGGCCAGGTCGAGCAGGGCCGACTTGCCCACGCCCGCCTCGCCGCGCAGCACCAGGGCGCCGCCCTGTCCCGAGGCGGCCGAGGACAGCAGGCCGCCGATCGCGGCGGTCTCCGTGGCTCTGCCGTACAGCACGGGACACGACTGTACCGACGCCGGGCCGTCCGCCGCCGCGCAGGCTCTCCGGACGGGGAGGGGGCAGGCGGACCAGGCCGTCAGCGGCCGCTACCAGGCGGGCCCGTCCGTCCACCGCCCGTCCGCCCGCCCGCCCGCCCGCCCGTCCGCCCGTCCGTCCGTCCGCCCGCCCGGCCGCGCGGGTGCGCGGGTGCGCGGCCGGTTGGCCGGACGGGTTGCGTACGATCGACTCGTCTGCGTACAGTGTTCGCAACGCGAGAATATTGTACGCAGGAGGAGGCTTCATGGAAGCGCGAGACCCACGCCGGTGGCTGATCCTGGTGGTGCTCTGCCTGAGCACGCTGGTGCTCGTCGTCGACAACATGGTCCTGGCGGTGGCGATCCCGGCGCTGGCCGCCGACCTGGGCGCCACCGCCCAGGACACCCAGTGGATCCTCGACTCCTACATCCTGGTGTTCGCCGGGCTGCTGCTGACGGCCGGCAGCCTGTCCGACCGGTTCGGCCGCCGGCGCGTCATGGTGGTGGGTCTGGTGTTGTTCGGCGCGGCCTCGGTGGCGGCCGCCCACGCCGCCGACCCGGCCCAGCTCATCGTCGCGCGGACCGCGATGGGTGTGGGCGGGGCGCTGATCATGCCGAGCACGCTGTCGATCCTCATCACCGTGTTCCACGACGACGAGCGGCGCAAGGCGATGGCCGCCTGGAGCGCCGTCGCCATGCTCGGCCTGGTCGGAGGCCCGGTTCTGGGCGGCGTGCTGATCGCGTGGTTCTGGTGGGGCGCCGTCTTCCTGATCAACGTGCCCATCGCGGTCCTGGCCATCGTCGCCGCGCTCGTGCTGATGCCCGAGTCGAAGGGGCCGTGGAGCAAGCCCGACCCGCTGGGCGCGATCCTGTCAGTGGTCGGCATGACCGCCCTGGTCTGGACGATCATCGAACTGCCCGCGCACGGCCTCACGCACCCGAGCACGCTGACCACCCTGCTGCTGGCTGCCGCCGCCCTGGCCACCTTCGTGGTGTGGGAACTGCGCACGTCGCACCCGATGGTGCCGCTGGCCCTGTTCCGCGACCGGACGTTCAGTGGCGGCAGCCTCTCCCTCACCCTCGTGCAGATCGGGAACGGCGGGCTGCTGCTCGTCCTCACCCAGTACCTGCAGTTCGTGCTCGGCTACACGCCCACCCAGGCCGGGCTGGCCTTCATCCCGATGGCGGTGGCCTCGCTCACCTTCAACACCCTCGGCGCCACGCTGGGCGCCAGGATCGGCAACCGCGCGATGATCGTCACCGGGCTGGCCGTGATGGCGGCCGGGTTCGCGCTGCTCGCCACCCTCGGTCCCGCCGACGGGCTCCTCGTCTGCGTCCTCGCGCTCTTCGTGCTCGGCGCCGGAGGTGGCACCGCGATGCCCGCCGCCGTCTCCGCCCTGATGGGCAGGGTGCCGGCCGCGCACGCCGGTGTCGGCTCGGCGCTCAACGACACCATCCAGCAGATGGGTGCGGCCCTCGGCATCGCCGTCCTGGGCAGCGTCCTGTCCGGCACGTACGCCGCCGCGCTGCCCGCGAGCGCCCCCGGCCGGGCCAGGCTGTCGATCGGTGACGCTCTCGCGCTCGGCGACCCCGGCATCGCCCGCGCCGCCCGCGACGCCTTCACCACCGCCATGTCCTCCGCCTTCGTGATCAGCGCCGCCGGGGTTCTCGCCGCCGCCGCCCTGGCCTTCTTCGTCCTGCGCGACCGGCCGGCCGGGACCGCGCCGGCCGGCATGCCCGGTGCCGAGCACGCCGGCGCCCCGGTCTCCTGACCGGCACGCACCGCCCACGACACGGGCACCGCCAGCGACACCTGCGCCACCCAGGACAGTCGGCCACACCAGTCCTCGGGTGGCCCTGCGCCGCCTACGAGGTGGCGCAGGTGTCGTGGGTGGCGTCGAAGCCCTTGACGGCCTCGGTGTCGCCGGTGCGCAGCGGCTTGAGCCCGGCCCAGTCGTCGCCGAGGACCAGCACCAGGCGGCTGGTGGCGGCCTGCGGGACGGCCGCCGGGGTGGCGGCGACCAGGTCCTTGGTGAGGGTGGGGACGCGGGCCTCGCCGTTCGGCGAGTAGTAGACCAGCGTCTTCGCGTACGGCTTGCGCGTCGTGTCGCCGACCTTGGTGACGTGGTAGCCGCGCTGTTCGAGCAGGGCGGCCACCTGCGTGCCGAGGCCCGCCTGGTAGGTGCCGTTGCGCAGCTCCACCTGCACCTGGGAGCGGGGGACGGTGGTCTGGCCGCCCTCGACCTCGCCCGGGTCGCGGTCCCGGGCGACCAGCTCGAACAGCCGGTCGGCCTGTGGCTGGACCCATTCCACCCGGCCGGGATGCGTCAGGGAGTAGTGCCACGGGGTGGTGATGAAGCGGATGCGCCCGGCGTTCAGGCCGCGCAGGCTCAGCGCCAGGTCCTTCATCACCCCGGGGGTCAGTGCCGGGTCGGTGGTGACGGCCTTGGTGCCCGCGTCGAGGAAGCCGAGCAGCCGGGCCGGGTCGGTGAGCGTCTCGCCGCTCATCACCTTCTTCACCATCGACGCGATGAACATCTGCTGCCGCTGGATGCGCCCGATGTCGGAGCCGTCGCCGAAGCTGTAGCGGGCTCGGACGTAGCCGAGGGCCTGCTCGCCGTTCAGCGTCTGGCGTCCGGCCGGCAGGTGGAGCAGCGCCTTGGCGTCGTGCACCGGCTCGGGCAGGCACACCTCGACGCCGCCGACGGCGTCCACCATGCTCGTGAAGCCGCTGAAGTCCACCTTGACGAAGTGGTCGATGCGGATGCCGGTGAGCGTCTCGACGGTCTTCCAGGTGCAGGCGATGCCGCCGGAGTTGAACGACTCGTTGATCATGCCGAGGTGGGGCTGCTGGCCCGGCAGGCCGTCGCGGGCCTGGCAGGCGGGCAGCCGCACCAGCGAGTCGCGGGGGAAGCTGACCACCATCGCGTTGTCGCGGCCGGACGACAGGTGCGCGAGCATGATCGTGTCGGTGCGCTCGCCGGCGAGGCGGCCGTACCTGGAGTTCCCGCCGTCGCGCCGGTCGGAGCCGACGATCAGCACGTTGAGCGCCGTGCTCGCCATCTTGGCCGGGCGGGCCGCGCCGAGGTCGGCTCCGGTCACGTCGATGTGCCTGACGTTGCCGGTCAGCCTGGCGTAGACGATCACCATCGTGGTCGCGACCAGGAGGACGAGGGCCGCCACGGCCGTGACCAGCCACCACGCCCAGCGCCGGGGCTCGCGCGGGCGCCGGTGAGCGGGCACGTGCCTGGGCGGCGCCTGGGTCAGCCCGCTTCTCACGTGACTCCCAAGGGACGGGGCCGACGGGGCCAGAGCCTCGCGGGTCATCGGCCGGTTGAACGGGCCCGAGTGTAGTGGCGACGTGTGTACGGAGCGTGAGGATGGCGAGATGTCCCTTTAGCGCGGGGGAAGTGAGGCCCCGCCGGTACGCGGCCCGGGAACGTAGCCTGGTGTGCGAGCCGAGCGACGGGGGCCCCTACCGTGACCGAACGCAAGCCGCTGGGTACGAACTTCGAGTCGTGGATCGACCGGCAGATCCGCGAGGCGGAGGAGCGCGGCGAGTTCGACGACCTGCCGGGCAAGGGCAAGCCGCTGCCCGACCTCGACAAGCCGTACGACGAGATGTGGTGGATCAAGCAGAAGATGCGCAGCGAGGGCCTGTCCATGCCGCTGCCGCCGACGCTCGCGCTGCGCAAGGAGGCCGAAGAGGCGCTGGAGGAGGCGGCCCGGGCCCGGTCCGAGAGCGAGGCGCGGCGCATCGTCGAGGACGTCAACGACCGGATCCGCGAGGCGATCAGGACGGGCCTGGCGGGCCCGCCGCTCAACCTGGTGCCGTACGACGTGGAGAAGGTCGTGGCGCGCTGGCGCGCGTCCCGGTAGAGCCCGCGGCCAGGGCGGCGGCCAGCAGCATGGCGTCGCGCACCTCGCCGGGCGCGTCACCGCGGTCCAGGCTGGCCACGGCGGCGGCGCCCACCGCGCCCACCTGGGCGCCCACCAGGGCGGCGGCCGTGACCGTGTCCAGCTCCTCCGGGTAGGCCGCCAGCAGGGCCGCGGCCAGGTCGTGCTGCGCGCCGGCGAAACGCTGCACCAGCCTCGCCCGCAGCGCCGGGGCCGAGGCGGCGAGCCGCACCCGCAGCGCCGCCAGCCCGCTGGTCAGGTCGGCGCCCCAGCTGTCGACGATCATCCGCTCCATCGCGCGCGCCAGCACCGTGCCCGGCGGCTCGCCGGCCGCCCGCTCGGCGAGCGTCCGCAGCCCGAGGTCGACGCGCATCTCGGAGTGGGCGAACAGCACGTCCTCCTTGGCCGCGAAGTGCAGGAAGAACGTGCGCGGTGAGACGTCCGCCGCCGCGGCGATGTCGGCGGTCGTCACCGCGTCGAACCCCCGCTCCTCGAACAGCCGCACGGCGGCGTCCACCAGCGCCTGCCGCGTGCGGTTCTTCTTGCGTTCCCGCAACCCCTCGTTCATGCCGCCACTTTACTACACTCACTGAATTGCTACAGTGACTGCACTGATTGACCTGCGAAAGGAACGGCTCATGGGAACACTGGACGGGCGCGTCGCCCTCATCACCGGCGCGGGACGCGGCATCGGCCGGGAGGAGGCGCTGCTGTTCGCCGCCGAGGGAGCGAGCGTGGTGGTCAACGACCCGGGCGTGGCCGCCGACGGCAGCGGCGGCGACGACGGCGTGGCCGCCGCCGTGGTCGCCGAGATCACCGCCCGCGGCGGGCGGGCCGTGGCCAGCACCGACAGCGTGGCCGACTGGGACGGCGCCCGCCGGATGGTGGCCACGGCCGTCGAGGCGTTCGGCGACCTGCACGTCGTAGTCAACAACGCCGCCATCGAACGCAACGCGCCCCTGGTCGCCCTCGCCCTGGCCGACTTCGACGACGTGCTGGCCGTCAAGCTGAAGGGCACCTTCGCGGTCAGCCACTGGGCCGCGCGCCACTGGCGGTCCCGCTTCGAGGAGGGCGACCGCACAGACAGGGCCATCGTCAACACCGCCTCCGGCTCCGGCCTGCTCAACCCGCTGCCCACCCAGACCTCGTACGCCGCGGGCAACGCCGCCGTCGCCGCCATGACCGTCGTCGGCGCCCTCGAACTGCGCAGGTACGGCGTGCGGGTCAACTGCGTCTCGCCGTCCATGGTGCGGACCCGGCTCACCACGGGCGTGCCCGGCATCCAGGAGCCGCCCTCCGGCGGCTTCGACGCCCAGCACCCGGCCACCACCGCGCCCCTCGCGGCCTACCTGGCCGCCGCGGACTGCCCTCTCACCGGGCAGGTGCTGTCGATCCGCGGCGGCTCGGTGGCGGTCAACCACGGGTGGTCGCGCGGTGCACGGGCCGAGAAGGACGGCCCGTGGGACGTGGCCGGGCTCGCCGAGGCGCTGCCCGGTCTGCCGATGGACGACCCGTTCGACAAGCTCGCCGAGGCGCTCGGCGGGGCGTTCGGCATCACCGACCGCGACCAGGTCCTGCGGCTCGTGGACCAGACGCTGGACCGGTCCCTGGACGAGGCTCACACTCGAGGTCATGGATGACCGTGGAGACGAGCGCGCCCCGGGACGACACGACGACGGGCCGGACGGGCAGCGGGACGAGCGGCCGGACGGGCAGCGGGACGAGCGGCGGGACGAGCGGCGGGACGGGCAGCGGCACGTGGGTGCGCGCACGCCGCGCAGGGAGGACGCCCGGCTGCTCACCGGCCGGGCGAGGTACGTCGGCAACGTCCGCCTGCCCGGCACGGCCCACGCCGTGGTGGTCCGCAGCCCCATCGCCCACGGGCGGCTGACCCGCTGCGACCCCAAGGACGTCTGGACCGTCGAAGGGGTGCTCGACGTCATCATCCCGGCCGACGCCGAGGGGATGCGGCTGCCCTGCGTCACGCTCGGCCTCGGCCAGCTCCAGACCTCCTATCCGGTGCTGGACGAGGCCATCCGCTACGTGGGCCAGCCGCTCGCCCTGGTCGTCGCCCGGACACCGGAGGCCGCCGCCGACGCCGCCCGGCTGGTGGATCTCGACTTCGAGGAGCTGCCCGCGGTCGTCGGCGTGGAGCGGGCCCTGGCGGACGGCGCGCCGCTGCTCCACCCGGACTGGGGCACCAACGTGGTCACCGACTCCGTCCTCGGCGACCCCGACTGCGAGGAGGCCGTCGCCGGCGCCGAACACGTCGTCGAACTGGCCTTCTCCATCGGACGGGCCTCGCCGCACCCGATCGAGCCGCGCGGCGTCGTCGCCTCGTTCACCGACGGGGAGCTGACGATCCGCACGTCCACGCAGGCGCCGCACCATGTGCGCGACCACGCGGCCGAGGCGCTCGGTCTCACGCACGACCGGGTGCGGGTCGTCACCGGCGACGCCGGAGGCGGGTTCGGCGGCAAGGAGCATCTCTACCCGGACGAGGCGCTGGTCTGCCTGGCCGCGACGCGCCTGGGCGTCCCGGTGGCCTGGACCGAGTCGCCGGGCGACCGCCTGGTCGCCACACTGCCCGCCCGCGCCGCCGTGCACCGGGCGCGGCTCGCGCTGGACGGGACCGGGCGGTTCGTGGCGCTGCACGCCGACGTGGTCGGCGACCTCGGCGCGCACCCGTCCAACGTGGGCATCTCACCGTTCGCGGTGACCGCCGTGACGCTGCCCGGGCCGTACCGGTTCGACCGGGCGGGTGCGCGGCTGCGCGGCGTCGTCACGACGACCACGCCGACCGGCTCCTACCGGGGGTTCGGCCAGCCGGAGGCCACCTTCACCCGGGAACGGCTCATCGACGAGGCGGCGCGCCGGCTCGGTATCGACCCGGTCGAGCTGCGGCTGCGCAACCTGCTCGGCCCGGACGAACTGCCCTGCACCACCCGCACCTGGCAGCCCTACGACTCCGGCGACTACCCGCGCGCCCTGCGCGTCCTGCGCGACCTGGTCAGGCCCGTCTCCCGGGACGACGGGCGGCGGCGCGGGATCGGCTTCTCCTGTCACGTCGAGTCGACCGGGCTCGGGCCGTCCATGGAGATGAAGGCCATGGGGATGCTGGCGGGCGGCTTCGAGACCGCGGTGCTGCGGATGGAACCGGACGCCTCGGTCGTCGTCGCCTCCGGTGTCGCGGGGATCGGCCAGGGCATCGAGACGGCCCTCGCCCAGCTCGCCGCCGACCGGGTCGGGGTGGAGCTGGACCGGGTCCGGGTCGTGCTGGGCGACACGGCGGTCACGCCGTACTCCTCGATCGGCTCGATCGCCAGCCGGTCGCTGGCGGTCGGAGGCGGGGCGCTCATCCAGGCGGCGGCCCGGCTGCGCGAGAAGATCCTGGCCATCGCCGCCCACCGGCTCGAAGCGGCGCCCGGCGACCTGGAGATCGCCGGCGCGGCCGTACGGGTGAAGGGCGACCCGCGCGCCTCGCTGACCCTGCGGGAGATCGCCACGTCGGCGTGGCGCGGGTGGGACCTGCCCGAGGGCGCCTCGCCCGGCCTGGAGGAACGCGCCACCTACGACCCCTCGTCGTCCACCTACGCCTACGGCGCGCACGCGGCGGCCGTGGCCGTCGACCCGGAGACCGGGGCCGTGGAGGTGGAGGGCTACTGGGTGGTCAACGACGCCGGCGTGATGGTGAACCCGGCCATCGTCGAGGGCCAGCTCCGCGGCGCGGTCGCGCAGGGCATCGGCATGGCGCTGACCGAGGAGATCGTCTACACCGGCGACGGGCAGCCTGTCACCGACTACCTCCTGCCGACCACCCGCGAGGTCCCCGGCATCCACGTCGTGACCCTGGAGACCGCCTCGCCCGTCACCCCGGGCGGCATGAAGGGCGTCGGCGAGGCCGGCACCATCGGCCCGCCCGCGGCCATCGGCAACGCCGTCGCCGCCGCCCTGCCCGAGATCGCCGACCGGGTCACCCGCACGCCGCTGACGCCGGAGACCGTCTGGCGCCTGCTGAGGAATGCCGGAGCCCAGCCCGGGTAGCCGGAGCCGATGAGCACCGCGGACCTGGCAGAGTGGTTCCTCACCGCTGAGGAGCGCGACAACCCGTCGACCCGGCTGCTGCCCTGGACGACGGGCAACCTGGTGCGCCCGCTCGTCCACGGCGCCACCTACTTCGCCGAGCTGCGCGCCTGCCTGGAGCGGCTGGGTCCGCGCGACCTGCTGCTGTTCGCCGACTGGCGGGGCGACCCCGACGAGCGGCTCACCGACGACGGGCCCGCCGTGGGGCGCGCGCTGGCGCAGGCGGCCCGCAGGGGAGCGCTGGTCAGGGGGCTGATCTGGCGCTCGCACCTCGACGCGCTGCGCTTCAGCGCCGCCGAGAACCGGCACCTCGGCGAGGACGTCGAGGCCGCGGGCGGCCAGGCCCTGCTCGACACCCGGGTCCGGCCGGGCGGCTCCCACCACCAGAAGTTCGTCGTGCTGCGCCACCGCCGTGACCCGGCCGGGGACGTGGCGTTCGTCGGCGGTATCGACCTGTGCCACAGCCGCCGCGACGACGCCCGGCACGTGGGCGACCCCCAGGCGGCTCCTATGCCCCACGTGTACGGCGAGCGGCCGCCCTGGCACGACGCGCAGGCGGCCATCCGGGGTCCGGCCGTCGCCGAGGTGGAGAAGGTCTTCCGCGAACGCTGGGACGACCCCGCTCCCGAGACCCGCCAGCCGTTCAGACGGCTGCGCGACCGCCTGGAGCAGATGGACGACGTGCCGCCGCTGCCGCCGCCGGGGCCCGCCCCCGGCCCGGTCGGCACGCACGCCGTGCAACTGCTGCGGACCTATCCCAGCCGGCGCAGCCCCTACCCGTTCGCGCCGCGAGGGGAGCGCAGCGTGGCTCGGGCGTACCACAAGGTGCTGGGCCGGGCGAGCAGGATCGTCTACCTGGAGGACCAGTACCTGTGGTCCACCGAGGTGATCGAGCCGTTCGCCGAGGCGCTGGAGCGCGAGCCCGAGCTCCGCATGATCGTCGTGGTGCCGCGCCACCCCGACCAGGACGGCTGGCTCGCCTCGCCGGCCAGCCTCATCGGCAGGAGCGAGGCGCTGGCCAGGCTGCGCGAGGCCGGTGGCGACCGGGTCGGCGTCTACGACCTGGAGAACGAGGCGGGCACCCCGGTGTACGTGCACGCCAAGGTGTGCGTGGTGGACGACGTGTGGGCGACGGTCGGCTCCGACAACATCAACCTGCGGTCGTGGACGTACGACTCCGAGCTGAGCTGCGCGGTCGTGGACGAGGAGCCCGACCCCCGCCTGCCCGCCGGTGGGCGGGTCTTCGCCCGGCGGCTGCGGATCGCGCTCGCGGCCGAGCACCTGGGCCGTGACCCGGCGGACGACGGCGACGACCTGTGCGACCCGAAGGCCGCGTTCGAGGCGTTCGCCGAGTGCGCCGCGCGGCTGGAGAGCTGGCACCGCGACGGCTGCCGGGGACCCCGGCCGCGGGGCCGGCTGCGGCCGCACGCCGGACCGGAGCTGGGACGGCTGCGCAAGCTGCTGGCCCTGCCGCTGTACCGGATCGCCGTCGACCCGGACGGCCGCCCCGCCGACCTGCGCCGGTCAGGCACCTTCTGACGCCCGCCCGCGTGGATCTCCACCGGAGGGCTCGTCAGGTCGGCGCGACCCGCTCGGCGCGGGCCAGCACCCGCTCCAACTCGGCCGGCCCGGCCGCGCCGCCGCCGGCCAGGACGGTCCCGTCGCGGCCGGTCACCACCGCGTACGGCGGCCAGGGGATGTCGTTGCGGTCGAAGACGTCCGGGTCCACGACCACGGGCAGCCCGGCGCCGCCGTACCCGTCCACCGCGCTCACCAGCACGACCTCCATGCGAGCGGCCGTCGCGGCGAACTCCGGCAGCATCGCGCCGCACAGCCCGCACCCGGGCGAGACCAGCGCGTACAGCACCCGGTCCCCGGCCGGCTCCGGCGCGCCGGACAGGGCGAAGCGGCTGCCGGGGCGCGGGCCGGACGAGGGGCGTCGCCGCCGGAACAGGCGCGGCGTCAGGAAGGCGAGCCCCAGTAGGACCGCCGCCACCGGCACCTGGGCGGGCGCGAACGCGACCGGCCCCGCCAGGCCCGCCGTCACGGCCAGCGCCAGCAGCAGGCCGGTACGCGCCAGCGTGCCGGGACCGACCAGATCACGGCCGCCGAAGCAGCCGCAGGCCACGCTCATCCCGCGCCGCAGCACGGCCACCATGGCCACGAGGAATGCCGTGAATAGCAGCGCGGCCACCGCGGCCCCCCACTGCCGCGCACCCGGCACGAGCAGCAGCCCGGCGGACACCACCTCGGCCGCCAGAGCGGCCACCGCCACCGGCAGCGACAGCCTGCCGGGCAGCACCCGGTAGCCGGCCACCGACGCGGCGAAGCCCGGCACGTCACGCAGCTTGGCCGGCGCCGCCACCAGCAGCACCGCGGCCACGGCGAGGTGAGCCGACTCCGCGACGATCACGGCACCCGCTGCCGGTAGGCGGAGGCCTGCAGCTCGTACAGGTCGGCGTACAGGCCCTCGCGGGCCATCAGCTCGGCGTGGGTGCCCTGCTCGGCGACCGTGCCGTGGTCGAGGACGTAGATGCGGTCGGCGTAGCGGACGCTGGCCAGCCGGTGCGTGATCAGCACGATCGTGCGGCCCTCGGCGTGGCCGCGGATCCGCTCGAACAGGGCGTGCTCGGCGCGGGCGTCCAGCGCGGAGGTCGGCTCGTCGAAGATGACGAGCGCGGCGTCGCGGTAGAACCCGCGCGCCACGGCGATGCGCTGCCACTGGCCGCCCGACAGGTCGTGCCCGCCGCGGAAGCGGCGGTCGAGCAGCGCGTCGTAGCCGCCGGCCAGCCCGGCCACCACCTCGTCGGCCCCCGCTGCGGCGCAGGCGGCGGCCAGCCGGTCGTCTTCCGGAGGACGGCCCATGACGATGTTCTCGCGGACGGTCAGCGGCCAGCGGGTGTGGTCCTGGGCGATCACCGAGATGCTCCGGCGCAGCGTCTCGCCGTCGAAGGCGTCGAGGTCCACGCCGTCCCAGTGGATCGTGCCGTGCTGCGGCCGGTAGAGCCCGGCGAGCAGCTTGGCGAGGGTCGTCTTGCCCGAGCCGTTCTCGCCGACCAGGGCGACGACCTCGCCCCTGCCGAGGGTGACGCTGACGTCCGACAGCGCGGGCCGGTCGGCGCCGGGGTAGGTGAACGTGACGTGCTCGGCCGTCAGGCGGCGAAACGGCGCGGGCTCGGCGGCGGCGGCCGGGAGCGGCGGTGCGGGGATCCGCTCGCGGGCCAGCTCGCAGAAGGCGAGGTAGTCGCCGAAGTAGAGGCCGGCCTCGTAGAGCCGGTTCATGGTCTGGACGAGGGCGGTGAGCGACACCTGCCCGGTCCGGATGGCGAGCACGGCCGCACCGGCCACCGACAGCGGGATGACACCGACGGCCAGCAGCACGCCGAGCACGACGTACACGCCGGCCGTGGCGACGCCGGTCAGCAGGTCGCCGCTCGCCTTGACGGCCGCCTGGCGGCGGGCCACGTCGAGCTGGACGTCCTGCTCCAGGTCGGCGACCTTGCCGTACTGGCCGAGCAGGAAGTCGCGCAGCGTGAACGCCCGCACCTCCGCGGCGGGCTGCCGCTCGGCCATGAGGTCCGACAGCATGAACTTGCGCCGCCGCGCCGTCGACAGCCGGTAGAACGCCTGGTAGCCCAGCCGGGCCGTCCGCACCGCCGCCCAGCCCGCCGGCACGGCGGTGACCAGCAGCAACGGCATGAGGATCGGGTGCAGCAGGCCGAGCGCCACCGCTGAGGCGAGCACGCCGACCGCGCCCGTGACGACGGCGATCGTCGTCTCCACCACGGTGGCGGTGTCCGGCACGCCGCTGTCACGGGCCCGCCGCATCGCGTTGTGGAAGTCGTGGTCGTCGAACGCGGCCAGCTCCACCTGGGTGGTCAGCTCGAACAGGCGGGTCTCGGCCAGCCGCTCGACCTGCGGTTTCAGCCGAGCCTGCGCCCAGCCCGCGCCCGCCAGCAGCGCGCCGCGCAGCCCGGTCGCCGCCGCCACGAGCAGGAGCGACGGCAGCGCGGCCCGGACCCGCTCGGGTGTGGGACCGGCGGCGAGCAGCGAGGCCAGCACATCGGAGGTGGCGACCAGGCCGAAGACCGTGAAGACGCCGGCCACGAGGTTGCCCGCCAGGGCGACGGCCGTGTCGCGGGGGTTCGCCTGCCACGCCATCCGCAGCGCCGCGGCGACCAGGGACGGCAGCCTGCGGGCGATCGTGCCGAGGCCGGCGGTCAGCAGGTGCTCGTCGTGGCTCTCCCAGTACGCGACCACGAGTCCCGACCTGTCGTCCGGGACGTCCGTCCGGCGTCTGCGCCGCCAGAGCCTCATACGCCGGCGCCCGCCCACGGTCGCCGGAACGCCCGGAATGCCCCCATCACGCAGGTCAATCTAGAAGATCGAACTCGCCGTGTAAAGGTGCATGTAAATACATTTTGGCGATTACGGCCACCCTATGGACAGGCTTCCGGATATATGCACATAATGCGTCCGTTTGCTTGCGACGCGGGGATCGTGAGAACGATTCGCGGTCGCGGGCAGGGCACGGGAAAAGGTGCCTACCGGTACCATCCCGAGGCTCAGATCCCTACGTCGGCCGCCCAAAGGCGACCAAGGAAGGAGCCCTTATGTCGGTCCTGGCCCTGGAACCCCGAGACGCCGGAGTCCTCGAGTACGAGGACCTCGTCGTCGACTTCGAAGCCGAGCTGGGCAAGCTGCTCCACGGCCCGCAGGCCTGCGTCAACACCTGCAAGCGCACGGTGTGCAGCAGCTTCCCCTGCTGCCCGTCCATCGTCTAGAAGCGTCAGTTCCCGCGTGGTGACGCGGGGTGACGCCATGCGCTGGGAAAGGCCGCCGGCGCCATTCCGGCGGCCTTTCTCGCATGAGGGCCGATGCGCTGCGCGATCGAGGGGTGACTGTGGACAAAACCGTGCGGGACCGCCTTGCCCAATTTGCAGAGTCGAACAGTAGGGAATTATACGAGGACGACACGTGGATCAGCGTCCACGACCCTCACAGCGACATTCCACCGCAAGGTTGGAAAATTCACGTTTCCGCACGTCCGGGCACGCTGGCCGACACCCTTGACCGGGCGCTGCCGATCCTGGCCGAGGCCGGGTGCGTGTTCAAGGTGGCCCGGTCGGCCGGCACGCTCATGGAGCTCAACACCGGCGACGTCGACGCCGCGGCCGTGGGCAAGGCCATGACGGTCTACCCGGAGCAGGACGCGGTGGTCGAGCTGGGCCACGCCCTCGCCGACGCCCTGTCGGGGCTGTCCGCGCCGCGCATCGTCAGCGACCGGCGGGTACGGCCCGACGCGCCGGTCTACTACCGCTACGCCCCGTTCGCCCCGCAGTACCGGGTGGACGAGAACGGCGACTTCGAGCTGATCGTGATCGGGCCGGACGGCGAGCAGCTCGCGGGCGCGGCCGGGCCCGAGTTCACCTGCCCGCCCTGGGCCACCGACCCGTTCCGCCCCGACGCCGCCCCTTCCGCCGCTCCCCCGGGGAAGACGGGGCCGGAGGAGGACGGGACCGGCGGCGGCCGGATCGTGGGCGGCCGCTACCGCGTGACGTCCGGAGTCGTCCGGGGCCCGCGCGGCAACGTCTACCGCGCCACCGACGCCGCCGGCAGGCGGGTCGTCGTCAAGGAGGCCCGCGCCTACGTCGGGGAGAACACCGAGGGCTGGGACCTGCGGATGTACCTCCGCAACGAGCTGCGCATCCTCCAGGCGCTGCGCGGCGTGGCGGGCGTGCCCGAGCCGATCGACCACTTCCGGCACGGCGACGACGAGTTCCTCGTCATGACCGACGCGGGCAGCCGCGACCTCAACCGGTACGTCGGGGAACACGGCCTGTTCACCGAGGAACCCGGCACCGAACGGGACCTCGGCGCGCTGGCCGCCCGGCTGCTGGAGGTGCTGGACGCGGTGCACGAGCGCGGCGTCGTCATCAGGGACCTCTCGCCCAAGAACGTCGTCCTCGGCGACGACGGCCGGTGCACGCTCATCGACTTCGGCAACAGCAGGTACGACGGCCTGCAACTGCCCGGCTGGAGCTACGGCTACAGCGTCCCCGGCCAGCAGTCGGGCCGCGAGTCCGTGCCCGCCGACGACTACTTCTCGCTGGGCGCCACCCTGTTCTTCGCGGCCACCACGATGAACCCGATCATGATCGACCCCGATCCGGCCCGCAACGTCGAGCGCACGCTGATGTGCCTGGCCCGGATGTTCCCCGGCGGCGCCACGGGCGTGCGCGGCCTGCTGCCGGGCCTGCTGAGTCTGGACCCCGGCGAGCGCACCGAAGCCGCCGCCGAGATCCGCGCCACGTACGGGACCGCCCGCGTGGCGGGCGCGCCGAGCGCGGCCCGCAGCAGCCGGTGGCCGCTGCCCGCCACGCCGAAGCTCACCGGCGAGCTGCTGTCGCGGGCGCTCGACCACACCCTGCGCGAGTGCGCCGCCTTCGCCGAACGGCTGATGGCCGCCCCCGAGGACGCCCGCCGGGAGAGCCCGCCGGTGACGAACGTCTACGGCGGCTGCGCCGGCGTCGGGATGGAACTGCTGCACCACCCGGAGGCCAAGACCGTGGCCGGCGACCTGGCCCGGTGGACGGCCCGGGTGATGCCGCCCGCCAAGCTGCCGCCCTCGCTGTACTTCGGCCGCACCGGCACCGCGCTGTTCCTGACCGCCGCCCGCCTGACGGCCGTGCCCGAGCTGGCCGAGCCGGCGCCGGTCACCCTCGACGGACCGCAGCGGGCCGACCAGGCGCACGGCCTGGCCGGGATCGGCTCCGGCCATCTCGCGCTGGCCGCCGTCGAGCCCGCCGCCGGTGCGCGGCACCTGGCCGTCGCCGCCGAGTGCGCCCGGCTGCTGGTGGCCGGCGACGTCACGGATCCGGACGACGCGGCGGACGCGCCCCCGCCGCCCGCGGGCTCCGGCGTGGCCGTCGAGACGGCCTACGCCCACGGCGAGGCGGGCTGCGCGGACTTCCTGCTCTCCTACCACGAGGCCACCGGCGACCGGGCGGCCGGCGAGGCGGCCAGGGAACGGTTCGCGGCGCTCGCCGTGCGGGCCGAGGCCCTGGTGGGGGAGCTGACCGGCCCCGACGCCCGCCCGATGGGCGCGTCCTGGTGCCAGGGCATGTCGGGCATCTCCGGCGCGCTGGCGCACGCGGCCCGCGTGTACGGCGAGGACGGCTACCTGGAGCTGGCCGAGCGGGGCGCGCGGGCGTGCCTGGCCGTCGCCCCGCAGGCGTGGGTGGTCTCCCAGTGCTGCGGGCTTGCGGGCATCGGTGAGGCGCTGATCGACCTGGCGATGGTCACCGGCGACGACGGCTACTGGCGCGGCGCCGAGGAGGTCGCCGAGCTGATGCTCGTCCGGGCCGGCGGCGAGCCGTCGCGACCGGTCTTTCCCGGCAACGACCTCGACAAGCCCGGCCACACCTGGAGCACGGGCGCCGCGGGTGTCCTGTCGTTCCTGCGCCGCCTCGACCGCCGGTCGGGGACGCGCCTGTGGACGGCCGGCTGGCGGCTGCCCGAATGAGACGGGCTCAGGGGCGCGTCGCCTGGTGCAGGCCGTGGATGGCGAGGACGTAGCCGTACACGCCGAACCCGACGACGATGCCGCGCGCGACCGGCGAGAGGTAGGAGCGGTGCCTGAACTCCTCTCGCCGGTGCACGTTCGAGATGTGCACCTCGACCACCGGCACGTCGGCGCCCTCGATCGCGTCGTGCAGCGCGACCGAGGTGTGCGTGTAGGCCCCGGCGTTGAACACCACGCCCACGCACCGGCCGGCCTTGTGCTCGACGCCCGCCTCGTGGATCCAGTCGACGAGCTGTCCCTCGTGGTTGGACTGCCGGCACACGGCCTCCAGGCCCAGCCGCTCGGCCTCCTCGCGGCACAGCGCCTCCACCTCCGCCAGCGTGGTCGAGCCGTAGACCTCGGGCCTGCGGGTGCCGAGGAGGTTGAGATTGGGGCCGTTCAGGATCAGGACGGTCGGCATTCGGGCCTCGTTTCGCGCTGTCGTGCCGTGCGTTGACCCGTCCATCTTCCCGCCACGCCGGAAAACCGGTTGATCGCGTGGCGCGGTGTCTGTTCTACTCGCGGTGACGTCCCACGGATCGAGGAGGTAACGAGGATGAGGTCTCCGGTCATGTCCCAGCTCGTAATCTCCGTCTATCCAAAGGACATGACGCTTCTTGCGTACGCTCAACTTGGGGATCCTGGCGCATGTAGACGCCGGTAAGACCAGCCTGACCGAGCGGCTGCTGTTCGCCGCCGGCGTCATCGACGAGATCGGCAGCGTCGACGACGGCAACACCCAGACCGACTCCCTCGCGCTGGAGCGCCGGCGCGGCATCACGATCAAGTCCGCCGTCGTGTCGTTCGCCGTCGGCGGCGTCACCGTCAACCTCATCGACACGCCCGGTCACCCCGACTTCATCGCCGAGGTGGAGCGGGCGCTCGGCGTGCTCGACGGCGCCGTGCTCGTCGTCTCGGCCGTCGAGGGCGTGCAGCCGCAGACCCGCGTTCTGATGCGCACGCTGCGGCGGCTGCGCATCCCCACGCTCGTCTTCGTCAACAAGATCGACCGGTCGGGCGCGCGGGACGACGCCGTGGTGAAGGCGATGGCCGAACGGCTGACCCCGTCGCTCGTCGCCATGGGCGCCGCGCACGCCCTCGGCACCCCGGAGGCGGGCTTCGTCCCCTACGGGCCGGGCGATCCGGGTTTCACGGCGCGCGCGGCCGAGGTGCTCGCCGAGCACGACGACGCCGTCCTCGCCGCGTACGTCGGCGAGTCGCGGGTGTCGTACGGCCGGCTGCGCGCCGAGCTGGCCGCGCAGACGCGGCGGGCGCTGGTGCACCCGGTGTACTTCGGCTCCGCCATCACCGGGGCGGGCGTGGACGCGCTCGTCGCCGGGCTGACGGAGCTGCTGCCCGCAGCCGGGGGCGACGCCGGCGGGCCCGTCTCCGGCACCGTGTTCAAGGTCGAACGCGGCCCGGCGGGCGAGAAGATCGCCTACGTCCGGATGTTCTCCGGCACCGTCCGCACCCGCGACACCGTGAGCTTCGGCCCCGGGCAGGCCGGCGCCGCCAAGGTGACCGGGATCAGCGTGTTCGAGGCGGGCTCCGCGGTATCCCGCGACGCGGTGGGCGCGGGCCGGATCGGCAGGCTCTGGGGTCTCGCCGGGGTCCGGATCGGCGACCACGTCGGAACCCCGCCGCCGCGGCCGAGTCACCGCTTCGCCCCGCCCAGCCTGGAGACCGTCGTCGAGCCGCGCCGCCCCGCCGACCGGCCCGCGCTGCACGTGGCGCTCGGCCGGCTCGCCGAGCAGGACCCGCTGATCGACCTGCGCCAGGACGACGTGCGGCAGGAGATCTCCGTCTCGCTCTACGGCGAGGTGCAGAAGGAGGTCATCCAGGCGACGCTGGCCGAGGAGTTCGGGCTCGACGTCGCCTTCCGCGAGACGACCACCATCTGTGTCGAACGTCTCGCGGGCACCGGCGCCGCCGTGGAGGTGATGGGGCACGAGCCCAACCCGTTCCTCGCGACCGTCGGCCTGCGTGTCGAACCGGCCCCGCCCGGGTCCGGCGTCGCCTACCGGCTGGAGGTCGAGCTGGGCTCGATGCCGTACGCGTTCATGAAGGTGGTCGAGGACACCGTGCGCGAGACGCTGCGCCAGGGCCCGCACGGCTGGGAGGTCACCGACTGCGTGGTCACACTCACCCACAGCGGTTACGCGCCGCGGCAGAGCCACAGCCACGCCTCGTTCGACAAGAGCATGTCGAGCACCGGGGCGGACTTCCGCGGCCTGACGCCGCTGGTGCTGATGGAGGCGCTGCGGCGGGCCGGCACGACGGTGTGCGAGCCGATGCACCGCTTCCGCCTGGAGGTGCCGGCCGACCTGGTCGGGGCGGTGCTGCCGGCGCTCACCCGGCTGGGCGCCGTCCCGGTCCGGGTCGAGCCGGCGGCGGTGGAGGGCCTGATCCCGGCGGCCCGGGTGCACGGGCTGGAGCAGCGGCTGCCGTCGCTGACCAGTGGCGAAGGCATCCTGGAGAGCGCCTTCGACCACTACGAGCCGGTGCGCGGCGCGCCGCCCGAACGGCCGCGGACGGATCACAATCCGCTCGACCGCAAGGAATACCTGCTGCACGTCCAGCGGCGGGTGTAGCCGATGGCCACCTCATTCGCGGAGCTGCGCCACCTGCTGCCGCGCCGCCGCCAGGCGGTCGCGCTCGCCGTCTCCGTCACCGCCATGACCGCGCTGCCGCTCGCGGGGCCGCAGCTCACCCGCGCCTTCGTGGACGACGCGATCGGCGGGACCGGCCTGCGGCACCTCACGCTGATCGCGCTCGGTTACCTCGCAGTCGCCGTCGCCGGGCAGGCCGCCCGGATGGTCACCACCTGGCTGGCCAGCCGGCTCGCCTGGGACGGCACCGACCGGCTGCGCGAACGGCTCGCCCGGCACGCGCTCGGGCTGGACCTGCGCTTCCACGCCCGGCACACGCCCGGCGAGCTCATCGAGCGGGTGGACGGCGACGTGGTCGCGGTCGCCGACTTCGTGGTGGCGTTCCTGCTCGACGTGGTGGCCGGGGTGCTGCTGCTCGGCGGGGTGCTCGTCGTGGTCTTCGCGGTGGACCCGCGGCTCGGCGGGGTGCTGCTCGTCTACTGCGTGCTGGCCGGGTGGGGCATGGCCCGGGCGCAGCGGCTCGCGGTCCCGTCGGCCGCCCGCTCGCGCGCGGCCGACGCCGAGATGCTCGGCGCCCTGGAGGAGCGGCTCGCCGGAGCGGAGGACATCCGCGCCAACGGCGCGGGCGAGCACGTCGTCCGCCGCTTCCACCAGTCGGCAGCCGCGTGGTACCGCGCGGAGCTGCGCGGATCGACGGTCGGCAGCGGGCTGATCGCGGGCACGGCCGTGGTGTTCGCGGCGGGCACGGCGGTCGTGCTCGCCATGGCCGCGTGGGGCCGGCAGTCCGGGACGCTCACCGTCGGCACCGCCGTGCTGCTCTTCCAGTACACGCTGATGGTGCGCACGCCGTTCGAGCGGCTGATCGACCGGCTGCGCGACTACCAGGCCGCCCTGGCCGGCGTGGCCCGCATCGGCGAGCTGCTGGCCGAGCGGAGCACGCTGACCGAGCCGGCCCGGCCCCGGCCGCTGCCCGAGACCGGGGCGCTCGGGCTTGAGCTCGACGGGGTCGGCTTCGCCTACGACGACGAACGGGTGCTGTCGGACGTCACGCTCACGCTGGCCCCCGGTGAGACGCTCGGCCTCGTCGGCCGGACGGGCAGCGGCAAGACCACCCTCGGCCGGCTGGTGCTGCGCCTCCACGACCCGGTCGAAGGGGTGGTCAGGGTCGGCGGGATCGACCTGCGCGAGGCCGATCCCGGCTCGCTGCGCCGCCGGCTGTGCGTGGTCACGCAGGACGTGCAGCTCTTCTCGGGCAGCGTCCGCGACAACCTGACGCTCTTCCGGCCGGTCGCCGCCGACAGTGACCGGCCGGGTGGTGACTGGCCGGGTGAGGACCGGCCGCGTGACGACTGGCCGGGTGGAAACTGGCCGGGTGAGGACCGGCTGGGTGAGGACCGGCCGGGTGAGGACCGGCTGGGTGGGGATCGGCCGGGTGACGGTCGGTTGCTGGCCGCTCTCGCCGAGGTGGGGCTCGCCGAGTGGCTGGCGGGCGTGCCGGGCGGGCTGGACGGCGAGCTGGGCGGCGTGTCGGCGGGCGAGGCGCAGCTCCTCGCGTTCGCGCGGGCGTTCCTCGCCGACCCGGGGCTCGTCGTGCTGGACGAGGCGTCCAGCCGGCTCGACCCGGCCACCGAGCGGCGCATCGAGCGCGGCATCGACCGGTTGCTCGCCGGCCGGACCGGGGTGCTCATCGCGCACCGGCTCTCGTCCCTGGCGAAGGTGGACAAGATCGCGGTCATCGCCGACGGCAGGGTGGTCGAGTACGGCCGTCGCGAGGACCTGGCCGCGGACCCGGACAGCGCCTTCGCGCGGTTGCTGGGCCTGGCGGGGGTGCACGGATGAGGCCCGTCCGGGTGGTGGTCGGCCGGCTGCTCCGGTTCGACCTGCGCCGCTACCTGATCGGCGCGCTGCTGTGGCTGCCCGTCGATCTCGTCCTGCTGGGCAGCGGCTGGCTGCTGAAGGAGCTGTTCGACCACATCAGCGGCGGCCGGGCGGCGTCCCTGGACCACGCTCTGTGGCTGTGTGCGGCGTTCGTCGGCGCGGAGCTGGTGCGGGGCGTGATGACGGTGGTCGCCTGGTCGTACGGGGTCTACTGGTGGAACGCGGCGGCGACCCTGCTGCGCGCCAACGTGCTCCGCTCGCTCCTGACCGCGCGCGGTCCGGCGGCGGCCCGGCTGCCGCACTCGTCCGGCGAGTCGCTGGCCCGGCTGCGCGACGACGTCAGCGACCTGGTGCAGCTCGCGGACGAGTCGGTCCCGCTGGTGAACTCGGCGCTCTTCAGCCTCGGCGCTCTGGTGGTCATGGCCTCGATCGACCCGGTGATCACGGTCGTGCTGGTGCTGCCGATCGCGGCCGTCGCCGTGCTGAGCCGGATGACGCACCGGCTCGTCCACCGGCTGCACCTGCGGGCCCGCGAGCTGGGGGCGGCCGTCACCGCGTACCTCGGCGACCTCTTCGGCGGGGTGCTGGCGATCAAGACGGCCGGCGCCGAGGACGCCGCGCTGGACCGGCTGCGCGGGCGCAACCGCGCGCGCCGCGAGGCCGCCGTCAAGAACCGGGTGGCCGCCGACCTGCTCGGCACGGCGACGGGCGCCACCGTCGAGATCAGCATCGGCCTGATGCTGCTGCTCGCGGCCGGTTCGATGCGCAGCGGTGAGTTCACGGTCGGCGACCTGGCGCTGTTCACCAGCTACATCGGCTGGCTGACGGCGCTGCCGCGCACCATCGGCGGGATCCTGTCGCGCCTGCCCCAGGCGGCGGTCGCCACCGAGCGGCTCACCCGGCTGATGGCCGCGCACGAGGACGCCGCCGCCCTGTCGCGCGACTCCGGCGTCTGGTACCACCGCGAGCCGCCCCCGGCCGCGGTCCCGCGTCCGCGCGGCGACGACCCGCTGGAGACGGTCGAGGTGCGCGGGCTCACCGCGCTCCACGGCGGCGGCCGGGGAGTGCGCGAGGTGGACCTGACGCTCCGGCGCGGCTCGTTCACGGTCGTCACGGGCGCCGTCGGGTCCGGCAAGACGACGCTCGTCCGGGCGCTGCTCGGCCTGATCCCGGCGCAGGCCGGCACCATCTCCTGGAACGGCCGGCCGATCGAGGACCCGGGGGCGTTCCTGGTGCCGGACCGGGCGGCGTACGCGAGTCAGGTGCCCCGCCTGTTCTCCGCCTCCCTGCGGGAGAACCTGCTGCTCGGCCGGCCCGGCGACGACCGGCTCGACCGGGCGCTGGAGCTGGCCGTGCTGGACGACGACCTGGCCGCCGTGCCCGAGGGCCTCGACACGGTCGTCGGGCCGCGCGGGGTGCGGCTGTCGGGCGGCCAGGCGCAGCGGGCGACCGCGGCGCGGGCGCTGGTGCGCGACCCCGAGCTGCTGGTCGTGGACGACCTGTCGTCCGCGCTGGACGTGGAGACCGAACGGCTGCTGTGGGAGCGGATCGCCGGGGCGGCCCGAGACGGGCGCGGCCCCGGCACGCTGCTGGTGGTCTCGCACCGCAGGGCGGCGCTGGAGCAGGCCGACCAGGTGGTCGTGCTCGACCGTGGCCGGGTGGCCGGGTACGGCCCGCTCGGCGAGCTGCTGGAGAGCTGTCCGGAGCTGCGCCGGCTGTGGAGCGAGGAGGGTGTCGCCGAGGCGGAGGAGCACGTCGACGCGCTGGTCCGCGACCGCTGAGGTCCAGGGTCCCTGCCCGCCGCCGTCACACCGGTCTCCCGACATCTCGCATAGACCGTACGAAAGCGGGCAGAACTCGCGTTGTGTCAGGAAGGGGATGGCTTGCCCGCTGGCCGGTGATCCGCCAGCTCAGGGGCGAGGACGGCAGGAGCGAGGCCGCACGCTCGGCCCGCACCGACGCGCTGCGGCCCCGCACCGAGGACGCCACGACGGTCGCCCGCTCCATCTGCCCCTACTGCGCGGTCGGCTGCGGCCAGCTCGTCTACGTCGAGGACGGCAAGGTCACCCAGATCGAGGGCGACCCCGACTCGCCGATCTCCCGGGGGCGGCTGTGCCCCAAGGGCTCGGCCAGCAAGCAGCTCGTCACCCATCCCGGCCGCCGGACCGAGGTGCTCCACCGCAGGCCGTACGGCACCGGCTGGGAGCGGCTCGACCTGGACACCGCCATGGAGATGATCGCCGACCGGGTGGTGCGCACCCGGCGGGAGACCTGGGAGCAGACCCGCGAGGGCAGGGTCGTGCGCCGCACGATGGGCATCGCCAGCCTGGGCGGGGCGACGCTCGACGACGAAGAGAACTACCTGATGAAGAAGCTCTACACCGCCCTCGGCGCCATCCAGGTCGAGAACCAGGCGCGCATTTGACACTCCTCCACCGTCCCCGGTCTGGGGACCAGCTTCGGGCGTGGCGGCGCGACCACCTTCCAGCAGGACCTGGCGGGCGCGGACTGCATCGTCATCCAGGGCTCCAACATGGCCGAATGCCACCCCGTGGGCTTCCAGTGGGTCGTGGAGGCCAAGGCGCGCGGGGCCAGGGTGTTCCACGTGGACCCGCGCTTCACCCGCACGAGCGCGCTGGCCGACCGGCACCTGCCGATCCGCGCGGGCAGTGACATCGTGCTGCTCGGCGCGCTGATCAACCACGTGCTGACGAACGGGCTGGACTTCCGCGAGTACGTGCTGGCCTACACCAACGCCGCCACGATCGTGTCCGAGGACTTCCGCGACACCGAGGACCTCGACGGCCTGTTCTCCGGCTGGGACCCGGAGACGGCCACGTACGACCCGAGGAGCTGGGCGTACGAGTCCACGGGCGAGCAGCCCTCCACCGAGCAGCCCTCCACCGAGCAGCCCTCAGCCGAGCAGGCGGAGGGCGGCCGCCGGCACGCCGAGGCAGCGGGGGCCGACACCTACGGCGCGGGCGGGCCCGCCGCGCACCCCAGCCCCCGCACCGACCCGACGCTGGCCCACCCGCGCTGCGTCTACCAGATCCTGAAACGGCACTTCGCCCGCTACACCCCGGAGCTGGTCGAGCGGCTGTGCGGCATCCCGCGGGACGGCTTCGCCGAGCTGGCCGAGGCCGTCACCGCCAACTCCGGCCGGGAGCGCACCACCGCCTGGGTCTACTCGGTCGGCTGGACCCAGCACACCGTCGGCGCGCAGTACATCCGCACCGCCTCGATCCTGCAGCTCCTCCTCGGCAACATGGGACGGCCCGGCGGCGGCATCCTGGCGCTGCGCGGCCACGCCAGCATCCAGGGCTCGACCGACATCCCGACGCTGTTCAACATCCTGCCGGGCTACCTGGACATGCCGCACGCCGAGCGGCACGAGGGCCTGGACCACTACCTGGAGGTGGCAGGCGGCTCGACGGGCTTCTGGGGCAACCGGCGCGCCTACCTGGTGAGCCTGCTCAAGGCGTGGTGGGGCGAGGCCGCCACCGAGGCGAACGACTACTGCTTCGGCCACCTGCCGCGCCTGACCGGCGACCACGGCCACTACACGACCGTGATGGGCCAGATCGACGGGATCGTGAAGGGCTACTTCGTGGTGGGGGAGAACCCCGCCGTCGGCTCCTCCGGCGGCCGGGCGCAGCGCCTCGGCCTGGCGAACCTCGACTGGCTCGTCGTCCGCGACCTGACCCTGGTGGAGACGGCCACGTTCTGGCTGGACGGCCCGGAACTGGAGACCGGCGAGCTGCGCACCGAGGACATCGGCACCGAGGTGTTCTTCCTGCCCGCCGCGAGCCACGTGGAGAAGGAGGGCACGTTCACCAACACCCAGCGGCTGCTCCAGTGGCGGGAGAAGGCGCTCGACCCGCCCGGCGACTGCCGCAGCGAGCTGTGGTTCTACTACCACCTGGGCAGGCTCGTCAGGCAACGCCTGACCGACGACGAGATCGACCGGCCGGTGCGCGAGCTGACCTGGGACTACCCCGAACAGGGCGCGCACCGGGAGCCCTCCGCCGAGGCCGTGCTGCGCGAGATCAACGGGGTCGGCCCCGACGGGCGGGCGCTGTCGTCGTCCACCCAGCTCCGCCCCGACGGCTCCACGGCGTGCGGCTGCTGGATCTACTGCGGCGTGTACGCCGACGAGGTCAACCAGGCCGCCCGCCGCCGCCCCGGCCGCGAACAGAGCGCCGTGGCGCCCGAATGGGGGTGGGCGTGGCCCGCCAACCGGCGCATCCTCTACAACCGGGCCTCCGCCGACCCCGAGGGGCGCCCGTGGAGCGAGCGCAAGGCGTACGTGTGGTGGGACGCCGAACGCGGCGAGTGGACCGGGCACGACGTGCCCGACTGCGAGATCGGCAAGCCGCCGGACTACGTGCCGCCCGAAGGCGCGTGGGCCGAGGCCGCGCTCGCCGGGACCGACCCGTTCATCATGCAGTCCGACGGCAAGGGCTGGCTGTACGTGCCGGCCGGTCTCGCCGACGGCCCGCTGCCCGCCCACTACGAGCCGCACGAGTCCCCGGTCGCCAATCCCCTGTACGCCCAGCAGGCCAACCCGGCCCGCCGCACCTACAACCGCCCCGAGAGCCCGTACAACGCGCCCGGGGGACGCTTCCCGTACGTGCTGACGACGTACCGGCTGACCGAGCACCACACGGCCGGCGGGATGAGCCGGCCGCTCGCCTATCTCGCCGAGCTGCAGCCCGAGCTGTTCTGCGAGGTGTCGCCGCAGCTCGCCGCCCGGCTCGGGCTGACCAACGGCGACTGGGCGACGATCGTGACCAGCCGCGCCGTCGTGGAGGCCAGGGTGCTGGTCACCGGCCGGATGCGGCCGCTGCGCGTCGAGGGCAGGGCGGTCCACCAGGTCGGCCTGCCGTACCACTGGGGGTGGGGCGGAGGCGGCCTGGTCACCGGCGACGTGACCAACGACCTGCTGCCGCTGGTGCTCGACCCGAACGTCTACATCCAGGAGGGCAAGGCCATGACCTGCGACGTGCGGCCGGGCCGTCGGCCGAGGGGCCGGGCGGCGCTCGACCTGCTGGAGATGTACCGCCATGGCTGAGCGGACGGGGTTCTTCACCGACACGAGCGTCTGCATCGGGTGCAAGGCGTGCGAGGTGGCCTGCAAGGAGTGGAACCAGCTCCCCGACGACGGCTTCGTCTTCCAGGCCACCTCCTACGACAACACCGGCATGCTCGGGGCGAGCACCTGGCGGCACGTCGCGTTCATCGAGCAGTCGCGGCCGGTGCCCGGCGGCGACGAGGGCGTGGAGCGCTGGCTGATGTCCTCCGACGTGTGCAAGCACTGCACGCACGCCGCCTGCCTGGACGTCTGCCCGACAGGGGCGCTGTTCCGGACCGAGTTCGACACCGTGGTGGTGCAGCCCGACATCTGCAACGGGTGCGGCTACTGCGTGCCCGCCTGCCCGTTCGGCGTGATCGACCGGCGGGAGGACGACGGGCGGGCCTGGAAGTGCACGATGTGCTACGACCGGCAGCGCGGCGGGCTCGAACCCGCCTGCGCCAAGGCGTGCCCGACCGACTCGATCCAGTTCGGGCCGCTCGACGAGCTGCGGGAACGGGCCGAGGAGCGGGTGGCCCGGCTGCGCGCCGACGGGCACGAGGAGGCCCGCCTGTACGGCGAGAGCCCCTCTGACGGGGTCGGGGGAGCGGGGGCGTTCTTCCTGCTGCTGGACGAGCCCGAGGCGTACGGGCTGCCGCCGGACCCCGTGGTGACCACCCGCGACCTGCCGGCCATGTGGCGCTGGGCGGGCGCGGCGGCCGTGTCGGCGGTGGGGGCCGTGGCGCTGGCGTTCCTGGGCCCGCGCGGACAGCGCGGGTCGGGCGGCTCGCGCGGCTGGGGCGGCTCGCGCGGTCCGCTTGGTCCGCTTGGCTCGCGTGCGGGAGGCGGGCGGTGACGCGGGAACGGGCCGTGGTGCCGGAGGCGGAGTTCCGGTCCTACTACGGCCGCCCGGTGATCAAGCCGCCCATCTGGCACGAGCCCCACATGCCGACATATCTCTATCTGGGCGGAATGTCCGGGGTCTCGTCCATGATGGCCGTCATGGCCCGGCTGACCGGTCACGACCGCCTGGCCGCCACCGCCCGCGTCGCCGCGGCGGCGGGGGCGGCCTCCGGAGCCGCCCTGCTCGCCGCCGAACTGGGCAGGCCCGAACGGTTCCTCAACATGCTGCGGATCTTCAAGCCCACCTCGCCGATGAGCGTAGGCTCATGGATCCTCGCCGCCCAGGGCGGCCTGTCGGCCGCCGCGCTGGCCGGTCCCCTGAACGCCGGCCCACCCGGCGGCCTGCCTCACGCGGGCGGCCGGACCGGTGGTCCGGGCCGCGCGCCCGCCGGCGTCCTCCACGGCGTCCTGCGGCCCCTCGGGGACGCGGCGCTGCTGGCCAGCGGCGTGACCGGGCCGCTGACCGCCACCTACACCGCCGTCCTCGTCGCCGACACCGCCGTGCCCGCCTGGCACGAGGCCTACCGGGAGCTGCCCTTCCTGTTCGCGGGCAGCGCGATGGCCGCCGCCGGGGCGGTCTCCATGCTGGGCACGCCCCGGGTCCACGCCGGTCCCGCGCGGGTCGTCGCCGTGCTCGGAGCCGCCGTGGAGACGGTCGCGGGCGAGGTCATGGAACGCCGACTCGGCTTCCTCGGCGAGCCGTACCGGACGGGACGGGCGGGCCGGCTCATGCGCACCGCCCGCGCCCTGACGGCGGGCGGCGGGCTGCTGGCGGCGGTCGCGGGACGCAGCCGCGCCCTCACGGTCCTGTCCGGCCTCGCCCTCACCGCGGGCTCCCTGTGCACCCGCTTCGGCATCCTGGAGGCGGGCCGCGCCTCGGCCCTCGACCCCAAGTACACGGTCGTCCCCCAACGCCGGCGCCTCCGTGCAGGAGCGGGATGAGGACCTGGCCGGGCCGGTCGGTGGGACAGCTGGTGGCGCAGATCATGCGCCACCAGCTGTCGCCGATCACCACGACGCGCGGACCGGCCTCGCACAGCCGCCGGTCAGCCGAGCTGCGTCGGGTCGTGCACCGGGACGCACGGCTTGACAGAGCCCTCGATCACCGACGCGTTGAGCTGCGACTTGAACGGCCCCTTCGGGTTCTCGGTGAACTCCAGCGCCACCGTCTGACCCTTCCCGACATAGCGGGGATCGATGACGAAACTCTTCGGCCCCGGCCTGGCGACCTTGTAGTGCACGGACTGGCGCCACTCCTCCGGAGTGTCGTACTCGCCGCCGACGAGCGTGCCGCGGCCGTCCTGGCACTTCGTGTAGGGCTTGAGGTACGTGATGTCGGCGTTCACGCCCACATCCTTGAGGTCCTGCTCCAGCTTGTCGGCGTCCCTGAACTCCTTGAGCTCCACCGTGATGGTGCCGTTGGCGTTCTCGCTCACCGCGTACGCCGGCTCAGGCCCGGTCAGCAGCGGCATCGCCACCGCCGCCACAGCCGCCAGCCCGGCCACCGCCGCCCCCGCGAGCAGGCGGCGGCCGACACGGCGGCTGCGTTCGTTCCGCGCGGTCATCTCGGTCTTGAGGTCCATCAGCAACTGCTCCTCGAATCTCATCGTGGGATTCCTTCCATGACGAAGGGAAGGTCGCGAAGTGTCCTGCGGGCGCGGTGCAGCCGCACCATGGCGGTCCCCGGCCGGATTCCCAGCGCTACCGCCGCCTCCGACGGCGTGAGCTGCTCCAGAACCACCAGTTCCAGGACAGCGCGCTCCCCGTCGGGTAACCCGGCCATGGCCTGGAAGGCCGCCCTGGCGGGCCGTTCCGCGTCTATCTGCTCTTCCAACCGGGACACGTCGTCGCCGTCGAGCGGACGCCGCCCGCTCACACGATGGGTGAGCTGGGACTCCCGCAGCGCTCGCCGCCGCTCGGCCGACAGCGTGTTGCGCGCGACGCCGTACAGCCACGCGATCTCGCTGCCCCTGCCCGGGCGGTACGTGTGCGCCGAGTCGAACACCGCGAGGAACACATCGGCCGCCAGGTCGGCGACCGTGTGCGGGTCGTCGACCCGGCGTGACAGGAAACGCGTGACAGCGTCGATGTGCCGCCGGTAGAAGGCTTCGAACGCCACGGGGTCGGTGGCAAGCTTTCCCCGTTTGAGACGCACCGGCCTTGCTCCCTTCGTCGATCTACACCCGTACTTGGTGAGAACCGACTGAAGGCTTACAAACCGACGGGCTTAGGTGGTCAGGGCGTGGTCGCGCGGAGTTCGGCGGTGGCGGAGCGGTGGGCGTCGGTGACGCGGGCGAACATGTCCAGCAGCAGCGGCGCCTGCTCCGGCCCGTAGCGCAGGGCCAAGGCCTCCACGTGCCGCCGGGAGGTCGCGCAGGCGGCGTGGTAGGCGTCCAGGCCGCCCTCGACCAGCTCCACGGTGATCGTGCGCCGGTCGCGTTCGCCGCGCACCCGGCGCGCGTAGCCCGCCTTCTCCAGCCGGTCGATCAGCCGGGTGGCCGAGGCGGACGGCAGCCCGAGCTCGTCGGCGATCGCTCCCACGGCGAGCGGTCCGCGCGTCTCCAGCAGCATCGTGGCGGCGACGTCCACCGGTTGCAGGCCGAGCCGGTCGGCGACCGCCTCGTTGTGCAGCACGATCGAGATCAGGAACTCGCGGAAGACCGCCTCGCCGGGATGCTTGTGGGCCACTTTCCCAACCTACTCCTCCCCGGAGTATCTTCATATCGAAGATACTCCGATGTGGAGGAGATATGGACGTTCTCGTCATAGGCGCCGGGGTCGGCGGGCTCGCCGTGTCACGCGCGCTGCTGGCCGCCGGCCACCGCGTGCGGGTCCACGAGCAGGCCCCCGGCCCCCGGACCGGCGGCAAGGCGGTGCTCGTCTGGAGCAACGGCAACGCCGTCCTGGCCGACCTCGGCGTCAGCCTCGACGGCGTGGGCGCCCGCATCGACCGCATCGACGCGCTCACCCACGACGGCCGGCTGCGCACCAGCATGGACATCGCCCACGCGGCCGACCGCTACGGCTTCGTCACCCAGGCGATCGCCCGCCGTGACCTGCAGCGACGCCTGGCCGAAGGGCTCCCCGACGGCCTCGTCCGCTACGGCGCGAGCTGCCGGGCCGTCACGCAGGACCAGGGCCGGGTCACGGCGACCTTCAGTGACGGCTCGACGGACACGGCAGACCTGCTCATCGGGGCCGACGGCCACCACTCGGTCGTCCGGCGCCACCTGTGGGGCGAGGGCACCGTCCGGCCGGCGACGTTCGGCACCTGGCAGGGGCTCAGCCCGATCGACATCGACATCACCGACACCGCCCGCCACCTGATGATCTCGGGAAGGGAGGGCGCGTGCGGCCTCATGCCGGTGGGCGGGGGACTGCTGCAGTGGTGGTTCGACGTGCGCTGGTCGCCTGCCGACCCGCGGCCCGCCGCGCCGCTGGCCGAGCTGAGGAGACGGTTCGGGCACTGGGCGTCGCCCGTTCCCGAGGTGCTCGCCGCCGCCACCGAGGGCGACCTCGAATTCTTCGGGCACCACTGGAACAAGGTC
The DNA here is from genome assembly GCF_014207745.1 of Nonomuraea muscovyensis. Classification (NCBI taxonomy): domain Bacteria; kingdom Bacillati; phylum Actinomycetota; class Actinomycetes; order Streptosporangiales; family Streptosporangiaceae; genus Nonomuraea; species Nonomuraea muscovyensis. Next base: position 2,542,873 of record NZ_JACHJB010000001.1, on the reverse strand, counting down.
CGCCCGGTGGTGGGAGAGGGCCGCATCACCCTGATCGGCGACGCCGCCCACACCATGCCGCCCACCCTGGGGCAGGGCGCCAACCAGACCCTGGAGGACGCGTGGGTGCTCGGGCGCGAGCTGGCCAAGGGGGACGACGATCCGGCGGCACGGCTGCGTGCCTACGAGAAGGACCGCTACCCGCGCATCTCCCTGGTCTCCCGGCTGGCCAGGCGTAATCCCGCCAACTGGCGCACCCCGCCGATCCTCGCCAGGCTGTTCCCCGAGACGATTCAGACCACCATGCTCGCCCGCTTCAGCAACCGCCTCACCGAGCCCGCCGTGCACTCCTCCTGACCCACCGCCGCGGCCCCGGCCCCTGTGCCGGGACCGGCGGGTCAGCGCGCGCCCGGAACGGCGGGCTTGTCGTTCGTCCAGCCGACCTCGTACGTCTGCACGCCGGACTTGCCGAGCATCTGCTTGCCGCCGTCCTTGAGATCGGTGTACATGGCCAGCAGCGTGCTGGTCTTCGCGTCCACCAGGAACGCCTGCTTGAGCACCGAGTCGCGGTTGGAGGGGACGGGCAGGGCCAGCTTCCGGCCGGAGCGGCCCAGCGGGTCCTTGGCCCGGCCGAGGTCGACGACGCCCTTGGTCGTCTTCAGCACCTGGTAGGCGGCGGCCCTGACCTTCTCCGGCACCGGGTTCGCGTACAGCAGCTCGATCGCCCGCTGGGCCACGTACCTGTCCCTGTTGACCAGCCAGTCGTCCTTCCTGGAGTTCGGGCTGGTGGTCTTGGCCTCCTCGGCGGCCTCGTCGATCCAGGCGTCGACCTCCGCGGACAACTGCTTCCTGAGCACCCCGGCGTCCGTGGGCAGCGACTGGAGCTGCTGGTACGTCACATACTTCTCGCCCAGACGGAATCCCGCAGGCTGGCCCTCGGCCTGCGTGACAGAGCCCTTGCCCGGTTCGGTGGACAGGCGGATCTTCATCCCCTCCGTCCGGTACGCCCACGTCGTCGGCGAACCGTCCGCGCGCCAGGCGGCCTCGTCCTTCGGCGTCGCGGGCCTGGCGCCCAGTTCGCGGAAGCCGTGCCAGCTCCTGCCCTCGGGCGACAGCCACTCGGTGCTGACCCGGCGCTGGGTCAGGTGGTAGCCGCTGCCGACCGGGCGGGGATGCGTCATGGTGATGGTCGTCTCGACCCGCCAGTACGCGCCCTCCGGCGCGTCGGCGGAGGCGGGGGCGGCGGTCACACCGGCGAAGACGAGTCCGGCGGTGACAGCGAGGGTGAATCTCATTTCTTCTCCTTCAACGGGTTCTCATCCGCCCAGCGGCTGTCCTGGATCGCGGTGTACAGCCGGAGCAGGCCGTCCGCGGCGGAACGGGTCTCAAGGGAAAGCGGCTTGCCGGTGACGGGGTCGATCACCAGCCGGGTCCTGGTCGCCCCCACCCGGCCGGACAGGGCGAACTCCCCGGACTCGTACTCGATCGCCTGCCCGGTCCGGCCCAGGACGTCGGTCACCTGCCCGACGGCGGCGACCCCGGGTGTCGAGGCGAGCAGCCGGTATGCGGCGGCCCGGGTCTCGCTCGTCACCGGCGCGAAGACCAGCAGCCGCGCCGCCGTGTCGACGGTCGTGCGGTCGTCCCCGCCGAAGAGCGTCTTGAGCCCCTCGGGGGTGCCGGGGAGATCGCCCATCTTGGTCAGCGGCTTGCCGGCCGTGACGATGCGGAAGTCCCAGTCCTCGGTGGACCAGGTCCGCTGTTCGCCGGGCTCCGCCCGGACGACACCGGGGCCTTCCCGCTCCCCGGCCCCGTCGTAGGTCCACGACGTGGGTGAGCCGTCGGCACGCCAGGCCGCCTCGTCCCGGGGCGTCGCGGGCCTGACCCCTTGTGGGGTCTCGCGGTACCAGGTGAGCCCTTCGGGATCCGCGGGGATCCAGGTCTCGATCGACGTGCTCTCGTGCAGGACGTACCGGCCGCCCGGATCGCGGTACTGCAGGCCCTGGACCTCCCTACTGCCCCACCACGTGCCCTCGTCGGGCATGGCGGCCACGGTGGCCGCCGCGACCAGCAGGAACCGCTTGCCGTCCGCCTGGGCGACCGTGCCGGACGTGGCGGGCGCGCCCGTGGGCACCGACTGCGCGAACACGATGGCCGCCGCGGCGGCGGCCCCCGCCATGCCGAGCCCCAGCGCGCTCCACCTGGCGGTCCTGCGGCTGCGCCGGACCCGCTCCCGGGCGAACGCGGCGGCCAGCCGCTCGCGCCCGGCCCGTTCGACCTCGGGCGAGAGCGGCGGCGCGGGCAGCAGCTCCCGCACCGCCTGGTAGTCATCCATCAGAGCCTCCACGCATGGGGTTGACGCCGCCCAGGGCGGCCCGAAGCTTCCTGCGCACCCGTGACAACCGCGACCCGACGGTGCCGTACGGGATGTCGAGCGCCTTGGCCACCTCGTCATGGCTCAGCTCGCCCAGCGCGCTCAGCAGCAGCACGTCCCGGTCCCCGTCGGGCAGCGCGCGCAACTCCGCCGCGAGCCGCCCCTGTGCGCTCACGGCGTCGATACGGGTGAGCACGCGCTCCTCGTGACCGTCGTCCGCGCCGTCGTACAGGGCCGCGTTGCGCTGCACCGCGGCCAGCCGTCTGATCTCGGTACGCCGGTGCGACGCGATCAGGTTGGTGGCGAAGCCGTACAACCACGGCCGGACCTCTCCGCGCTCGGGATCGAACGTCTCGCGCTTCTTGAACGCGGCGAGGAACACCTCCGCGGTGAGATCGTCGGCGGCCTGCCGGTCGAGCCGCCGCCCCAGGTAGGCGTGGATCTCGCCCACGTACCGGTCGTAGACCTCACCGAACCGCTCGGGGCGGCGGCGCGACAGCTCCAGCAGGGCCGCGTCGCTGATCGTCTCCGCTGGATCGGTGCGATCCGGAGCCCTCACATTGGCAGTCACACCCCTTACTCCACCGGAGGGCCGCATTGCTTTCACCCCGCCTCCGGCGGAGCTTGGGCCTGCCTCGTCGTGGCGGGATGCGTTACGGTCGGGGCGTGACGGGGCCGATCTCCATCGCGGTGGCAGTGCTCTGGCGCCGTCACAGGGTCCTGTGCGCGGATGCCGTCGCCATCGTCCTGTTCGGCGTGACCGGTGCCCTTCACCTGGCGAGCCGTGGCGCGGCGCCCGGCGGCCCGCTCTCGGCACTGGCCGGGTTGGTGTCGCAGGCGTGCGCGGCGGGCGCGGCGATCCTGCTGGTCGCGGGCCTGTGGCGACGTCCGGGATCAGGGCCCGCCCTGCTCGGCCCCATCCCGGGTGGGGACGAAACGCCGAAGCAGGTGACCGAGCGGCGCGTGGCGGACGTGCTCGTGTGGAAGCTGGTGATCATCCGCGTCGTCGCCGGCATCGTCATCCTGCAGGCGATGTTGTGGGGGCTGTCGGTGCTGCTGCCCGTGTGAGGTGGAGGGCCGCCGCTTCGTCAGGCGGCCCTGGCCTGGCGACGGTAGCCGCCGGGGGCGATGCCGTACTCCCGCTTGAAGGCCTTGGCCAGGGCGAACTCCGTGCTGTAGCCCGTCCGGGCGGCGACGGAGATCAGCGGGACGTCGGAGTCGCGCAGCAGCTTGGCGGCCAGCGTCATGCGCCAGCGGGTCAGGTAGGCCATGGGCGGCTCGCCGACCAGCGCGGCGAACTTCCTGGCGAAGGCGGCGCGGGAGAGCCCGGACCGTTCGGCCAGCGATTCGACCGTCCACGGGGCCGAGGGGGTGTCGTGGATGGCCGCCAGCGCCGGGGCGACGGCGGGGTCGCGGAGCGCGGCCGACCAGCCTTCGGCTTCGGCGGGCTGCTCCGCCAGCCAGGCGCGCAGGATGTACAGCAGCAACGAGTCGATCAGCGCGGGCACGATGCCCTCCGAGCCGATGCGCGGGTCGTCCAGCTCCGCGCCGAGCAGCCGGACCGCGGCGCTCAGCTCGGCATGGCGGCCGTGCCCGGTGCGCAGGTGGACCACCTCCGGCAACTGCCGGACCAGCGGATGGGGCCGGGCCATGTCGAGGTGGTAGTTGCCGCACAGCAGGCTGGTGCGCGGCCCGCCGTCCCCGAGCACGACCGACCCGATCGGCGGCGCCTTGGTGTAGCGCTCCGGCCCGGGCACCTCGCCCGGCGTGCTGGGGTGGTCGGCCAGGACGAACCGGGAGCCGCTGCGCAGGAACACCACGTCGCCGACGTCCAGCGAGATCGGCTCCAGGTGCGGGGCGTCCACGGGGACGAGCCAGCACGAGCCGTGCAGCACCACGTGGAAGCCGGCGCCCGCGGCGGGCGGCAACCGCAACCCCCACGGCGCGTGGCCGTCGGTGCGGACCGAGGTGGGATGCCCGGTCCGCATCGACTCCAGCGCCTCCGTGAGGATGTCCATGTACCGCTTTATACCGTCAGGACGAGCTTGCCGCGGACCTGGCCCGCCTCCAGCACCTCGTGCGCCTTCCCGGCCTCCTCCAGCGGGAAGGTCTCCTGGACGTGCGGGTGGATCGCACCGGCGTCGACCAGCTCGGCGATGGCCTCCAGCGCCACGTGGTCGGGCTCGACCGACACCCCCGCGAAGCGGCGCCCCGCGGCCTCCACCCGTGCGGCGAGCTCGGCGTCGCCGTGCTCCATGATGCTGACGAGCACCCCGCCGGGCTTGAGCACGGCCAGCGAGCCCGCGCCCTGGGCGTTGGAGTCGAAGACGACGTCCGCGTCCTCGACCGCCGCGGTGAAGTCGACTTTCTGGTAGTCGATCACCTCATCGGCGCCGAGAGACCGGACGAACTCGTGCTTGCCCGCGCTGGCCAGCGCGATCACGTACGCGCCGCGAGCCTTGGCGATCTGCACCGCCAGGTGCCCGACGCCTCCCGCGGCCCGGTGGATCAGCACCCGGTCACCCGCCCTGACCTGCGCCGCGTCCACCAGCCCCTGCCACGCGGTCAGTCCGGCCAGCGGAAGGGCCGCGGCCTGGACGTGGTCGAGGGAGGCGGGCTTGCGGGCGACCTGGCGGGAGGGCGTGGCGACATACTCGGCGTAGCCGGTCGCGGCGCGGGGGAAGAACGGCATGCCGTACACCTCGTCGCCCACCTTGTACCTGGCGCCGGGAGCCGCCTGCGCCACGACCCCGGACACATCCCAGCCGACCCCGAACGGCGGCTCGCCGAGCAGCGGGTAGACGCCGGACCGCACGGCGGCGTCAACCGGGTTCACCCCGGCGGCCCGCACCCGGATCAACACCTCGCCGGACAGCGGCTCGGGCCGCTCGGTCTCGACGACTCGCAGGACTTCGGGACCGCCGAAGGAATGCTGAAGGACCGCGCGCATGAAGAAACTCCCTGGTAGTGAGGTTGTGCGGTCAACCCTAGGAAGGTTCGCCGGTCCGCAGAATGGCCGGCTGTCTCCGCCCCATGTCCCAGCGTCTCCCCCGGCGCTGCCTCCGGTCGGCGCAGGCGCAGGAGCGGGCCTCCGCCTCCGCCTGTCTTCGGTACTGCGGACCGGCGCAGGCTGGTGCCGCGTGCGCAGCCGGTTGACCGCGGCCTGGTCTTCTCCGGCCGCCGGTCGTACCGTGCGATGGTGGGGGGAGGGATGGCCGACGAGAGCCTGGGCGGTGGCCAGCTCCACGCCGGCGTCGAGCAGTTCGCCGATGAACGTGCGCCGGAAGTCGTGCGCTGCGATGCGCCTGCCAAGGATGGCCGGGTCGAATCGGATCCGCGACCGCGTGGGCCACCCCGGCCGCCGCCGGCGTCCCGGACAGGGGAGGTGATCGTGACCACGTGACGACCGACCATCCGCACCGCGCACAAGGAAAGAGGGCATCGTCATGCCCGGTAACAGGGGCGTCTCCTACGAGGGGCCAGGCAAGGTCGAGGTACGCGAGACCGACTACCCCGGCTACGAGCTCAAGGACGGCCCGGGTGTGAACCCGGGCAACGTGGGCCGCAAGCTGCCCCACGCGGCCATACTCAAGGCCGTCGCCACCAACATCTGCGGCAGCGACCAGCACATGGTCCGCGGCCGCACCACGGCCCCGCAGGGCCTCATCCTCGGCCACGAGATCACCGGCGAGGTGGTCGACACCGGTCCCGACGTGGAGTTCATCAAGACCGGCGACCTCGTGTCCGTGCCGTTCAACATCGCCTGCGGCCGCTGCCGCAACTGCAAGGAGGGCAAGACCGGCGTCTGCGAGAACGTCAACCCGGACCGGCCCGGCTCCGCCTACGGCTACGTCGACATGGGCGGCTGGGTGGGCGGCCAGGCCGCCTACGTCCTGGTGCCGTACGCCGACTGGAACCTGCTCAAGTTCCCGGACAAGGAACGGGCGATGGAGAAGATCCTCGATCTGGCCATGCTCGCGGACATCTTCCCGACCGGGTTCCACGGCTGCGTGAGCGCCGGGGTGAAGCCGGGCGCGACCGTCTACATCGCCGGAGCCGGCCCCGTCGGGCTCGCCGCCGCGTGCTCGGCGTACCTGCTCGGCGCCGCCGTCGTCATCGTCGGCGACCTGAACAAGGAACGCCTGGACCAGGCCCACAGCTTCGGCTGCGAGACCGTCAACGTGGCCATGGGCGAGCCGAAGGACCAGATCGAGCAGATCCTCGGCGAGCCCGAGGTGGACTGCGCCGTGGACGCCGTCGGCTTCGAGGCCCGCGGACACGGCCACGAGTCGGAGGCCGAGCGGCCCGCCACCGTGCTCAACACGCTGATGGACGTCACCCGTGCGGGTGGCGCGCTCGGCATTCCCGGCCTGTACGTGACCGGGGACCCCGGCGCGGCGGACGAGGCGGCCAGGCACGGCTCGCTGTCGATCCGGATCGGCCTCGGCTGGGCCAAGTCGCACAGTCTCGTCACCGGCCAGTGCCCCGTCATGAGGTACAACCGCCAGCTCATGATGGCGATCCTGCACGACCGGGTGCAGATCGCCAAGGCGGTCAACGCCACGCCGATCTCGCTGGACGACGCCCCGCGCGGCTACCACGAGTTCGACGAGGGCGCGGCGCGCAAGTACGTGCTCGACCCGCACGGCATGCTCGCGTCCAGGTGACCGTTCCCGCTGCGAGCGGTGCGAGCCGCCGCTCGCGGCACCCCGCCCGGACGTGATCACGGCGATGATCGGGGTAGGGGACCCGACCAGCCGTGAGCGTCAGGTGAGCAGCGTGTGAGCCAGGCCGATCAAGGCGCCCGCCGCGATGTACCACGCGTTGTTGAGCCGGGTCCGCCACAGCAGCACGAGGGTCGCCAGCGCGATCGCCACCGTGAGCGGATCGACGATCGCCGTCCGGCCGAGCTGGTAGGACACGCCGGCCATGAGGGCGAACGCGGCGGCGTTGACCCCGTCCAGCAGGGCCGAGGTCCAGTCGGAGGAGCGCAGCCGGTCAGTGATCTTCGTGAGCAGCCCGACGAACACGAACGACGGCAGGAAGATCGCCACGGTGGCGAGGAACGCCCCGGCGGGCCCGGCGATCACGTAGCCGATGAAGGTCGCCGTGGTGAACACCGGCCCGGGGGTGACCTGGCCGATGGACACGGCGTCGATGAGCTGCTGCTCGGTGAGCCAGCCGAGCCGGTCCACGAAGTCGCCGCGCAGGAAGGCCAGCAGGACGTACCCGCTGCCGTACAGCACGGCGCCGATCTTGAGCATGGTCAGGAAGAGCTGGGTGAGCTGGCCGCCGGTCGGGTCGCCGAGGCCCAGCAGCGGCACCGCGACCAGCCCGTGCGCGCCGCGCCCCGCGCGCCGGGCCAGCAGGACGCCGCCCGCGAGCAGGCCGCCCGCCGCCAGCACCAGCAGCTCGTTCACTCCCAGCAGGTACGCGGCCAGCGCCGCGGCGGCCAGCAGGCCGAGCCAGACGTTCTTGACCACGGTGCGCAGCAGGCCGAACAGCGCGTGCACGATGATCGCGATCACGGCCGGCACGACACCGTACAGGATCCCCTCGACCGCGGGCGTCTCGCCGTAGGTCACGTACGCCCAGGCGAGGGCCGTGACGATGAGCGCGGCCGGCAGGATGAAGCAGATCCCGGCGGCCAGCAGGCCACGCCAGCGCGCCCGGTCGTAGCCCAGGTGGATCGCGAGCTCGGTCGAGTTGGGGCCGGGAACGAGGTTGGTGGCGCCCATCAGGTCGACGAAGCGCTGGTCGGTGACCCAGCCGCGGCGGCGCACCAGCTCGTCGCGCATCATCGCGGTGTGCGCGGCCGGACCGCCGAACGCGATCGTGCCGAGCTTCAGGAACAGCAGCGCGACCTCGCGCACCGAGCCTGGGGACGGTTGCTCACTCACCAACGGGTCCTTCACATGAGGGGGTGCCGGTCCTGGCCCGGTGCCCTGCCTCCGGCCGTCGTTCAGCGGTCGTCGGGTGAGACCAGCCGGTAGCCGACGCCCCGGACCGTCTGGATCATCGTGTCATCCGTGTCGCCGAGCCGCGCCCGCAACCTCTTGACGTGCACGGCGATCGTGTTGGTGGCGACCGAGTCGCCTGAGGAGTGCCAGACGTGCCGCATGATCTGCTCGCGGGTGACCGTCCGGTCGATGTTTCGCATCAGGTAGAGCAGCAGCTCGAACTCGCGCAGCGGCAGGTGCACGGCCTCCCCGCCGACCCGCACCTGGTAGGCGCCGACGTCCAGTTCGACGTTGCCGATGACGAGCGCCCGGCCCGCGCCGGGCTCGCCGGACGCGGCGGCCTGCACGAGCGGCAGCAGCTCGGGCACCCGGTACGGCCGGGCCACGCAGGCCGTCGCCCCCGCCGCCAGCGCCTGCACGGCCAGCTCCGCGTGCCCTTCGCCGATGCCCAGCAGCACGGGCATCGTCCGGCTGGCGCGCAGCGCCCGGACGAAGTCGACCGGCCCGACGAGCGGGATGGTGGCGCTGACCAGCACCACGTCCGGCTGCAGGGCCCCGGCCTGGAGGAGCGCCTGGGCGCCGTCCGTGACCCCGGTCACGTCGACGCCCTCCCGGGCCAGCGCGTCGGTGAGCTCCCGGACCCCCGTGGTGTCGGGATCGGCCACCAGCAACACGGGTGCGCCCGGCACCTGCCGGGCGCGCGCCGAGGCCGCGCCGTTGCGGGCCTCCTCGCCCCCCTCGAGTGTTGCCTGCGGGCGCATCACCCGGGTCCTCCTCTGCGACGTGGGGTCACCCGAAGCGTCCGGTGATGTAATCCTCGGTGCGCTTGTCGGACGGGTTGGTGAAGATGCGGCTGGTCTCGTCGAACTCGACCAGGCGGCCGTGCCGCACGCCCGCGTCGTCCACCTCGGCGGTGAAGAACGCGGTGCGGTGCGAGACCCGGGCGGCCTGCTGCATGTTGTGGGTGACGATCACGATCGTGTAGTCGTGCGCCAGCTCCTGCATCAGGTCCTCGATCTTGGTGGTGGCGATCGGGTCGAGGGCGGAGCAGGGCTCGTCCATGAGGATGACCTCGGGCTTGACCGCGATGGCCCGCGCGATGCACAGGCGCTGCTGCTGGCCGCCGGACAGCGACAGGGCGTTCTGCTTGAGCTTGGCCTTGACCTCGTCCCACAGGGCCGCCTGCGTCAGCGCCTCCTCGACGATGTCGTCCATCTTGCCCTTCATCCCGTTGACCTTGGGGCCGTAGGCGATGTTGTCGTAGATCGACTTGGGGAAGGGGTTGGGCTTCTGGAAGACCATGCCGATGCGGCGGCGCACCTCGATCGGGTCCACGTGGTCGCCGTACAGGTCCTCGCCGTGGTATTGGATCGTGCCGGCCGCGCGGGCGCCCGGGATGAGGTCGTTCATCCGGTTGAAGCAGCGCAGCACGGTGCTCTTGCCGCAGCCGGACGGGCCGATCATCGCGGTGATCTCACGGTTGCCGATGAGCATGTCGACGCCGCGCACGGCCTCGTAGTCGCCGTAGTAGACGCTGAGGCCCTTGACGGTGAAGACGGGGTCGAGGGACTCGATGGTGCGCGGCGCCTCCGGTCCGCGGACTGTGACGTTCGGCATGGACGTTCCAATCTCAGTCATTTCTTCACCAGCGCTTCTGGTAGCGGTTACGGAGCCAGATGGCGACGGAGTTCATGAGCAGCAGGATCACCAGCAGCACCACGATCGCCGCCGCGGCCAGGACGTGGAACCCCTCGCGCGACTGCGAGATCCAGTTGAAGATCTGGATCGGCAGCACGGTGTAGCTGGCGAAGATCCCGTCCGGGTTGAAGCGGATGAAGGACACGGCGCCCAGCATGAGCAGCGGGGCCGCCTCGCCGATCGCCCGGGACAGGGCGAGGATCGAACCGGTCGCGATGCCGGGGATCGAGGCGGGCAGCACCTGGCGGGAGATCGTCTGCCACTGCGTCGCCCCCAACGCCAGCGAGCCCTCGCGGATGGAGGGCGGCACGGCGCGGATCGCCTCCCGCGAGGCGATGATCACGATGGGCAGCACCAGCAGGCCGAGGGTGAGCGACGCGGTGATCACACTGAACCCGAGGCCCAGCGTGCGGGCGATGATGCCGAGACCGAGGATGCCGTAGACGATCGACGGGATGCCCGCCAGGTTCTGGATGTTGAGCTCGATGACCCGGTTGTACCAGCGGGTCTTGTCCGCGTACTCCTCCAGGTAGATCGCCGCGGCGATGCCGGTCGGCAGGGTGAACAGCCCGGTCAGCGAGATGACCCAGAGCGTGCCGGTGATCGCCGACTGGGCGCCCGCGATGTCGGGGTTGCGGACCGACGGCATGTTCTCCCACAGGCGGGAGTCGAGCCGGGGCCAGCCCTCCACGAACACGTAGGACAGCAGGGCCACCATGAAGACGAGCGCCACCACCAGGCTGGCGATCAGCGCCGTCCTGAACACGTGCTCCCTGACAGGAGTGCCCTTGCTCGCCAGTTGCACGGCGGAGCGCGGCGTCGAGAGAATCGCCATTACTCGTACACCTCCCGGAACCTGCGCACCAGCCGGACGCTGACGAAGTTCATCGCGAACGTCATCACGAAGAGCAGCGAGCCGACCGCGAAGATGGTGTTGTACTCGGTGGTGCCGACCGGCACGTCACCGGATCCGGCCTGGGCGATGAACGCGGCCATGGTCTGCATCGCCTTGCCGATGTCCACGGAGAAGTTCGGCTGGCCGCCGCCGGCGATGAACACGATCATCGTCTCGCCCACGCCGCGCGAGATGGCGAGGATGACGGCCGCGACGATGCCGGAGAAGGCCGCGGGCAGCACCACGCGCAGCGACGTGGTCATCTTGGAGGCGCCCAGCGCGTACGAGCCCTCGCGCAGCCCGTTCGGCACCGCCGCCATCGCGTCCTCCGACAGCGAGGCCACGATCGGGATGATCATGAAGCCGACGACGAGACCCGCGCACAGCGCGTTGAAGATCTCGATCTCGAACGGCATGATGCTCCGGAGCAGCGGCGTGACGAACGTCAGCGCGAAGAAGCCGAACACCACGGTCGGGATGCCCGCCAGCACCTCAAGCATGGGCTTGAAGAACTTGCGCACCTTCGGCTTGGCGTACTCCGACAGGTAGATGGCGGCGCCGAGACCCAGGGGCACGGCCACCACGATCGCGATGCCGGTCGTGATCAGCGTCGCGCTGACCAGGGGCAACACGCCGTAGTGCGGCGGCTCGAACAGCGGTCCCCATTCGGTGGAGGTGAAGAACTCCACCGCGCTGATCTCGCCGAAGAAGCTGATCGTGGGCTCCAGGAGCGAGACCACGATGCCGACGGTGGTGGCGACCGACAGCAGGGCGGCCACCATGAGGACCGCCTTGATGACCTGCTCGCCGTAACGCGGGCGCGACCGCGCCAGGGACTGGGGAGTCCCGGGCACGGTCGCGTTGTGGGGGGCCGCCATGCTTAGGCCTGCGACTTCAGGGTCGCGAGGTCGGTCTTGAGCTTGGCCTGCTGCTCGGAGTTGAGCGGGATGTACTTGGCGTCCGTCGCGATCTTGTTGTTGTTGGTGATGAAGTAGTCGAGGAACGCCGCGACCTCGGGCCGCTTGGCGGCGGCGGCCGACGGGTAGATGAACAGCGGCCGTGCCAGCGGGGTGTAGGTGCCGTCCTGCGCGGTCGCCGCGCTCGGCGCGACGCAGCCCTTGCCGGAGTCGATCTGCACGGCCATCAGCTTGTCGGCGTTCTCCTCGAAGTAGGTGAAGCCGAAGTAACCGAGGCCGCCCTTCGAACCCTCGACGCCCTGGACGATGACGTTGTCGTCCTCGCTCGGGCTGTAGTCCTTGCGGCTCGCGCCCTCCTCACCGTTGATCTCGTCGGTGAAGTAGTCGAACGTGCCGGAGTCGGTGCCCGGGCCGAACAGCTTCAGCGGCTCGTCCGGGAACTTGGCGTCCACCTGCTTCCAGCTCGTGACCTTGCCCTCGGCGCCGGGCTCCCACATCTTCTTGAGCTGGTCCGTGGTCAGGCACTTGGCCCAGGTGTTCTCCTTGTTGACCACGACGGTGAGCGCGTCGGTGGCGACGGTCAGCTCGGTGAACTTGATGCCCTTCGCCTCGCAGGCCGCCTTCTCCTCGTCCTTGATCGGGCGGGAGGCATCGGCGATGTCCGTCTCACCGTTGCAGAACTTCTCGAAGCCGCCGCCGGTGCCGGAGGTGCCGACCGTCACGTTGATCTTCGGCTGCTCCTCGGAGAAGAATTCCGCGGCGGCGCTGGTCAGGGGGGCCACCGTGCTGGAGCCGTCAGCCTTGACCTGGCCCGCGAGCTCGGCGGCGGCGCCGGTGCCCTGGGAGGCCGTCGCGGTGCCCTCCCCCGCCGGCGTGGTGGTGTTGGTGCCGCCACAAGCGGCGGAAAGGGCCACAACGACGGCGGCCGTCGCCACGGCGCTGAGGCGGCGCTGTCCACTGGTCACGGGTGTGTTCCTTCTCCGTAGTGAGATCTGTTCTCGGTGCATTTCTAGGAAAACGGCCGAAAGTGAACAGACGGCGAACACGTCATGACGGCAGCTCGAAAGGGTGTGCCAGAGCGCGTGAATCCCTGTTAAGAATCCCGGCGACGGCCCCGCCGACCAGGGACGTTCAGCCCTGGCGGCCGCTCCTCGGACCGGGTGATCCTGGGGGTGAGGTGAGGACAATGACCGAGCAGCAGACAGTCGTCGTCGGCTACGACGGCTCGCACTTCGCCATGCAGGCCCTCGACTGGGCGATGGACGAGTGCGAGCTGCGGGAGCTGCCGCTGACGATCACGCACGCCTGGCGCTGGCCGTACGGCGAGGCGCCCGAGGAGGCCAAACTCCACCTGCGCAAGGCGGCCGAGCACGTGCTGGGCCACGGCGCCGACTGCGCGCGCGCCTCCAGCTCCGTCCGTGACATCGTCACCGACCTGTACGAGGGCTCGCCCGCCGACCGGCTGGTCCAGCTCTCGTCCGGCGCGGCGCTCGTCGTCGTCGGCTCGCGCGGGCTCGGCGCCCTGGCCAGGTCCGTGATGGGCTCCGTCGCCGGTTACGCGGCGGCCGACTCCCACGCGCCGGTGATCATCGTTCGCGGGGCCGGTCCCCTCCCGGCCGCGGCCGAACCCGGTCCCGTCGTGCTCGGGCTCGGCCCGGACACGCCGGACGAGGCGCTCGACTTCGCCTTCGGCGAGGCGGCGCTGCGGCGGCTGCCGCTGATGGCCGTGCACGCCATCCGCCCGCCCGCCCTGGCGTGGGGCGTGCCGATGGCGCCCATCCCCGACCTCGACACCGTCACGGGCGCCGCCCGGGACCGGATGGATGAGCGTCTGGCCCGCTGGCGGGACAGGTATCCGGAGGTGCCGGCCGAGGCCCGCGCGGTGCTCGCCACGGCCAAGGAGGCCCTGCGGGCGGCCTCGGCCGAGGCGAGCCTGCTGGTGGTCGGTGCCGACCGCGCCCGGCACCGCGGCCACCTGGGCACGGTCGTCCGGGCGATGACGGAGCACGCCGCGTGCCCGGTCGCCGTCGTCCCCGCCGACACCGGCGCCCGGGAGTGAGGTCTCACCCGCTCATGGGTCACCCGCTCATGGCTCAGCCGCCCACGTGGAGGACGGCCGCGCCGGTGACGCGGTCGGCGGCCAGGTCGGCCAGCGCCCGGTCCGCGTCGTCCAGCCCGTACGGTGTGGTCGCCACCCGCACCGGGTGGCGGGCGGCGTGCGCCAGCAGGGCCACGCCGTCGGCCCGGGTGTTGGCGGTGACGCTGCGCAGCGTGCGTTCCTGGAACAGGTGCTCCTGGTAGTTCAGCGACGGGATGTCGGTGAGGTGGATGCCGGCGACGGCCAGCGTGCCGCCCCGGTCCAGGGCCGCCAGCGCCACCGGCACCAGGTCGCCCACCGGCGCGAACAGGATGGCCGCGTCCAGCGGCTCCGGCGGCGCGCCGTACGCGTCGCCCGCCGAGGCGGCGCCCAGTTCCAGCGCGAGCCGCCGCGCCTCGGCGGCCCGGGTCAGCACGTGCACGGTGGCGCCCTGGGCGATGGCCACCTGCGCGGTGAGGTGGGCCGACGCCCCGAACCCGTACACGCCCAGCCGGCCGCCCGGCGGCAGCTCGGCCCGCAGCAGCGCCCGGTAGCCGATGATGCCCGCGCACAGCAGGGGGGCGAGCCTCTCGGCCGGCCGGTCCTCGGGCAGCGGGTAGACGAAGTCCTCCGGCGCGGTCAGGTACTCGGCGTAGCCGCCGTCGGTGTCCCAGCCGGTGTAGTGGGAGTACGGGCACAGGTTCTCGGCGCCGCGTACGCAGTAGCGGCAGGCGCCGCAGGTGGACCGCAGCCACGCCACGCCCACCCGGCCGCCCTCGGCGAGCCGTCCGGCTCCGGGGCCGCGGGCGGCGACCCGCCCGACCACCTCGTGGCCGGGCACGGTACGCGGCCGCCGCGGGGTCAGGTCGCCCTCGGCCAGGTGCAGGTCGGTGCGGCAGACGGCGCACACCTCGACCCGGATCAGCACCTCGCCGGGACCGGGTTCGGGCACGGGCAGCCGGACCCGCTCCAGCGGCCGCGCCGCCATCGGACCGGGCCGCCGCACGACCCACGCCGTCATCGTGTCCGTCACCTCCCCATCGTCACACGCCACCCCTGAACCACCTCGGCGCAGCGCACGTGTGGAGGGCATGACGTCACGCATCCTCTTCGTGCTCGCGCTGCTGGCGGGCACGCTGGTCATCGCCGGCGGCCCGGCGGCGGCCTGCTCCTGCGCGCGGCTCACCCCGAAGCAGCGGGTGGCCGGGGCGGCGGCCGTCTTCACCGGCACGGTCACCGAGGTGCGGCTGGTCGAGCCGGTGGAGGACGGCGGGAAGGTCACGGCGACCCTGCGTGCCGACCAGGTCTACAAGGGCGAGATCGCGCTGTCGGCCGAGGTGTCCAGCCGGGTGCAGGGGCCGGCCTGCGGGTTCCCGTTCCGGACGGGCGAGCGCTACCTGATCTTCGCCCACGCCGAGGGGGAGGCGCTGACCACCTCCAGCTGTTCGGGCAACCTGACCGTCGCGGCCGGTGACCGGCCGCTGCGGACCGACGGGGCGGACGGCGCCGAACCGGTCACCCGTGCCCTGCTGGCCGCGCTCGGCTCCCCGCGCCGCCCGCCGACCCATCCGCCCCTCACCTGGTCGCCCGGCCCCACCCCGCGGCTCGCGGCCGGCACCTCGCCCGACGGCCCGCTGCTCCTCGGCCTGGCGGCCCTGGCGGCGGCGGGAGTCGCGGCGGGTCTCGTCCTGGCCCGCCGCAGGCGCTCGGCCCGCCGCTGACCGCGGATTTGAGCTCGACCCTGAGTTCGACCCGGGGCGCCCCGCTCCCGAGGGCGCCCCGGTCCGTGCGTCAGCGGTGCGAGCAGCCGACCCACCTGACGACGTGCCTGTCCTTCTTGGCGACCCGCACGTTCCGCACCACGAAACGGTCGGCGTCGGCCCGGTGCCGGAAGGCGCGCGTGTGCACGACGCCGTTCCGGTCACGGAAGCGGACCTCCCAGCGGCCGGCCGTGCGGTGATCGACCAGTTCGGTCCCGCACCGCACCTTCCGGTACGGCCGGCAGTCGTCGTGGCCGGCCCTGTGATGGACGACGCGGCGTTCGCCGTCCTCGTACACGACGAGGTCGCGGCACTCGCGGGGGGTCAGCTGGTCGCTCGTGATGACGATGGGTTCGTCACCGGAGGTGCTCGCGGCGAACGCCGGAGCGGACATCGCGGCTGTGCCCCCGAATGCCGCCAACGCGATGATGGCGGCAGATAGCGCACGTCTCATGTGACCCTCTTTCGATTGCTGCGGATGGGTTTGACTGGCCGATCACCGTGGATCTTGACAGGTCGGGTGTTAGCTCCGCGTCAGCTCTTCTCGCCCCCGCGAATACGTCATAGTTCGCCCCCGAATGTCCTTTACATCTTGACTGGGTGGGCAGTCAGGAAACGATGGAAAGATGGCTCTCTGGACACCGGATCCCACGTTCTACGCCTCTCCGCGCGACGCCGCCGCCGCGCCGGACGAGCGGTACGCCTACGTCGTCGCGTTCGACCGCCAGGCAGCCAGGCCCGACGCGATAGCCGTCCTGGACACCGACCCCGCCTCGTCCGGCTACGGCGGAGTGGTCGGCTGGACCGAGCTGCCCACCAAGGGGGACGAGCTCCACCACTTCGGCTGGAACGCCTGCAGCAGCGCCCTGTGCCCGTACGCCCCGCATCCCCACGTCGAGCGCCGCTACCTCGTCGTGCCCGGCATCCGGTCCTCGCGCATCCACATCCTCGACACCAAGGACCGGGTCAGCCCGGAGATCGTCAAGGTGGTCGAGGCCGAGGAGCTGGCCCGGCGGGCCGGCTACTCCCGCCCGCACACCGTGCACTGCGGCCCGGAGGGCCTGTACGTCTCGGCGCTCGGCGGTGCGAACGGCGAGGACGGCCCCGGCGGGATCGCCATCCTCGACCACCAGTCGTTCGAGGTGCTCGGCCGATGGGAGATGGACCGGGGCCCGCAGTACTTCGCCTACGACTTCTGGTGGCACATCAACCACGATGTGCTGATCACCTCCGAGTGGGGCACCCCGTCCATGATCGAGAACGGTCTCGTGGGCGAGCTGCTGCTCGGCCGCAAGTACGGCCACCGGCTGCACTTCTGGGACCTGCGCAAGCGCCGCCACCTGCAGGAAGTGGACCTCGGCGACCAGTACCAGATGCCGCTCGAACTCCGCCCGGCCCACGACCCCACCCAGACCTACGGCTTCGTCGGCGTCGTCATCAGCGTCGAGGACCTGTCGGCCTCGGTCTGGACCTGGTTCCAGGAGAACGGCCGCTGGCAGGTGAGCAAGGTCATCGACATCCCCGCCGAACCGGCCGACCCCGCGGACCTGCCGGACCTGCTCAAGCCGTTCGGCGCGGTGCCGCCCCTGGTCACGGACATCGACCTGTCCGTGGACGACCAGCGGCTCTACGTCTCCTGCTGGGGGACCGGCGAGCTCAAGCAGTTCGACGTGAGCGACCCGTTCAAACCCGTGGAGATCGGCTCCGTGCGCCTCGGCGGCATCGTGCGCGGCACACCGCACCCCGCCGACGGCGGACGGCTGCGCGGCGGGCCCCAGATGGTCGAGGTGAGCAGGGACGGCCGGCGCGTCTACGTGAGCAACTCCCTGTACGGCGCCTGGGACGACCAGTTCTACCCCGAGGGTGTCGGGGCGTGGCTGGCCAAGATCGACACCGAGTCGTTCACCCTCGACAAGCGCTTCTTCCCGCACGGCGACGACTTCCGCGGTCTGCGCCCGCACCAGGTTCGGCTGCAGGGCGGCGACGCGTCGTCCGACTCCTACTGCTATCCATGACGGTCGCCACGGCCCTGTTGCTGGGCGCCTTCCACGGCCTCAACCCGGCGATGGGCTGGCTGTTCGCGGTCGCCCGCGGCCTGCAGGAGCGCAGCCGGGACCTGCTGCTCGCGTCCCTGCCCGCCATCGCGGCCGGGCACCTGGCGTCGGTCGGGCTGGTCGCGGTCGTGGTGGGCGTCACCGGCTCGCTCACCACCGCCACCGTGCTGTCGATCGCCGGAGGGGTGGTGCTCGTGGGGTTCGGGCTGTGGCGGCTGCTGTCGAAGCGGCACTTCCGGTGGGTGGGCATGCGGCTGTCCCTGCCGCAACTGGCGGGCTGGTCGTTCCTCATGTCGTCGGCCCACGGCGCCGGGCTCATGCTGATCCCGGTGTTCACCGGACTGCGTCCCGCCGAGTCGGCCGAACACGCCGGCCACCTGGCGCACGCCGCCCGGTCGGTCACGGCCGGGCTGGGCGTCGCGGCCCTGCACACGGTGGGGATGGTCGTGGTGGCGGGCGTGGTGGCGGTCATCGTCTACGAGGTGGCCGGCCTGACCGTGCTGCGCCGGGCCTGGTTCAACGTGGACCGCATGTGGGCGGTCGCCCTCGTGGCAGCCGGGCTGTTCACGCTGTTCCAGGCCTGAGCGAGCGAGGGGTCGTGGGTCCGGGGGAGCGCCGGGGCGTCACCCGTACGGTGGCGCCCCCGCGCGCCCGCTAGACGTCCAGCTTCTCCTCGATGGAGCGGAGCTGGTGGCGGGCCAGCGCCAGGTTGGCCCGGCTCCGGTCGAGCGCCAGGTAGAGGAACAGGCCCTTGCCGCCGCGCCCGCTGATCGGCCGGATGATGTGGTACTGCGTACCGAGCGTGATCAGGACGTCCTCGATCGTGTCCTTGAGCCCGAGCGAGTCCATCGTGCGCAGCTTGGCCTTGACCACCTCCGTGTTGCCGGCGCCCGCGACCTGCAGGTCGAGTTCCTTGGAGCCGCCGAGCGCGCCCAGCGTCATGCCGCTGCCGTGGTCCACCACGGCGGCCCCGAGTGAGCCGTCGATCGTCATCATCTCCTTGAGGGAGACGTCCATGCTGGCCATGCTGTCCTCCGTTGTTGTGGGGATCATCGGATCCGTGCTGCGATGACGGCCACGGCGGCCGCCGTCTTGTACCCCTCCAGCCGGAGCAGCCCGAGGTTCGTGCCGGGCCGGGCCAGGACTGTGAGGACGATCGTGGGGCCCGCGGTGTAGAACGCGGCGAACCCGGCGGTGCCCGAGATGAGCGTCTCCTGGAGGTCGCCCCTGCCGGACAGGGAGAGCATGCGCCTGCTCATCGCGACCAGCGCGGCCGTCAGCGCGGCCGTCCGGTCGCCGTCACCCGCGGCCAGATCGCAGGCGAGGGGCAGCCCGTCGACCGTGCAGGCGACGCTGCCGGTGATGTCGGGGGTGCGCTCGCGCAGGAGCACCATCTCCCGCAGCACCTCGTCCTTCAGCACCTCGTCGCGGAGCTCCACCGGCGGCCTCCTTCGCAGCGACAACCTCTGGGCGAACCTCATGACAGTTCCTCCAGGGCCTTCTTCAGCCGCATCAGCAGCTCCAGGTCCGCTGGATCCGCCGTCACGGCCGGCCCGACGAACCGGGCGCCGGGTCCGGAGTCCGCCCTCGCCGCGGACTCCGAACCGGCGCCCGGCCCGGGGGCGGCTCCCGGCTGGGAGTCCTGGTAGGGGCGGGCGCGCGTGCCCGCCTCCGAACCGCTCCTGGCGCGGGCCGCCTGCCGGGAGCGCTTCGGCAGCGCCGGACGGTCCTCCCCGGGCGGGACCGGGACCAGCAGCCCCGCCGCCGCCAGCTCCCGTACGGCCTGCAGGACCGAGTAGCCGGACCGGCCCAGCCGCCGGGCGAGTTCGAGCGGCGTCAGCTCGTGGTCGGCGTGGGTGACGACCTCCCACTGGACCCGGCTGAGCGTCACGCCGTGCCCGGCCAGCCGGGGGGCCGGCCGTACCGGTGCGGTGTCCACGTCGGCCGACGGCCAGATCCGCGCCAGGTGGGCGCGGCGGCGCGCGCACTCCCGCACCAGGCCCCGCACGTCGAAGTACCAGCACCCGCCCAGCCAGTGCCGCTCCCCGGGACGGAACTTCGGCCGCGTCCCCGACGACGGCAGCAGGAAGAACGCGGCGTCCAGGACGGCGCCCAGCACGCAGTACTGCAGCTCGCCCAGCGTGACGGGCCCCTCGGCGAGCAGCCGCTCGCTGCCGCCGTCGGCCTGGAGGCGGCGCAGCGCCGCCTCCGGCATCCGGCCGCGCGCCGCGAGGATCCGCTCGACGCCGGGCGTCTGGGCGCACTCCATGTACGTCACCCGGCCCTCGTCGAGGAAGATCGTCCCGGCCCGGCCGACCCGGAGCGCCCCCGTGGAGTGCTCCCGGGCCAGACCGGACAACAGCGTGTCGAGTGCGGCCATGGGTCACGCCAGCAACCGGGTCGACAGGTCCTGCAGGCGGAAGCGCGCGAGGGCCACGTTCGACCGGTCCAGATCCAGCCGCACGTAGATGACGAGCGGCCCCTCGAAGGCGGTCTCCATCAGCCTGAGCAGGTGGTGCCCGTGGTCCGTGGTGACGAGCATGTCGTCGATGCGGACCGTGTCGCCGGGGCACGAGTGCGCCAGCCCGTCCATGGTCGCCCGGAGCGTCTCGGTCAGGGCGGCGGCCGAGCGTTCGGTGTCGACGCCCTCGGGCGCCCCGCTCGCCACGACCGCCATGCCGCTGGTCTGGTCCAGCAGCATCGCGTCCAACGCTCCCGGTATGGCCATGACCTCGGTCAGGCAGTCGTGCAGTCCCAGCACCCGTCATCCCCTCGCCGCCGCCTCAAGACGGAGACAGCGTAGGAGGGGAGGCGGGGGGAGAATCGGAAGCGGCGGGCGAGCGGTGATGAAGGTTTACGGCCGGGGCGGAGAAAAACCCCACTGCGGCGGACTTCTATCGGATTTACGGATATTTCTCGTAATAGAAGAGTGAAACAGGCTCGCTTTCTCCCCCGCCGGTCCCGGTCCGGGGGAGGGGGTCCTACGTCGTCAGGGGGCGGTCGGCGGTGATCCGGTCCCAGGCCGGCAGCGGCAGCAGGATGACGGCCGCGGGGAACAGGCCGTGCTCCTCCTTGTCGATGTGCCGGTGCAGCAGCCGCAGGGCCTCCAGCACGGCGGGCCAGTCCGGGGTGTCCCGGTCGACGGCGAGCAGCACCCCGTGGATGTCGGCGTGCTCGGCGCACAGCCGGTCCACCTCCTCGGCGAGCGCCCCGTCCGCGCGCAGCTCGGCGAACAGCCCGCTCTCCTCGGTGGCGGTGTGCGGGCCGAGCCTGGCCACCAGCGCGTCCAGCAGCGCCAGGGACTCCCCGTGCCGCCCGCCCGCGACGGACCTGCGCAGCGCGCCGGCGAGCTCCTCGATCTCCCCGTGCTCCTCGGACAGCCGCCCGATCAGCGGAAACTCCCGGCAACCGCAGTAGTTGCACATCCTGTGACCTCACCCCTTCACGCCTTACGCCCAGCTTCCCCCGCACTCGGCGCCCCGGGGCAGTGCCGGGTTGCCCTGCCCCGTAGGGCCGTTGGTCCCTGCCCGATCCGGTCTCGTGCCGGTCCGGGTCAGGCCAGCCGTGACAGGGCCGCGTACTGCTCCTCGGTGAGCGTGATGTCGGCGGCGGCGATGTTCTCCTCCAGGTGGGCCACCGACGACGTGCCGGGGATGGGCAGCATGGCGGGGGAGCGGCGCAGCAGCCACGCGAGCGCGAGCTGGGCGGGGGTGGCGCCGGTCTCCTGCGACAGCGCGTCCAGCGGGCCGCCGGGCCTGGCGAGCTCTCCGGTGGCGATGGGGAACCAGGGGATGAACCCCATCCCCTCGGCCTCGCAGTGCTCCAGCACCGCCTCGGACTGCCGGTTGGTGAGGTTGTACAGGTTCTGGACGGTGACGATCTCGGCGTGCCGGCGGGCCTGCTCGATCTCCTCGACCGACACCTCCGACAGGCCGATGTGGCGGACCTTGCCCTCCTTCTGCAGCTCGGTGAAGACGCCGAGCTGGTCGGCGAGGGGCACGGCGGGGTCGACGCGGTGCAACTGCCACAGGTCCAGGCGCTCCACGCCCAGGCGGCGCAGGCTCATCTCGGCCTCCTGACGCAGGTACTCGGGGCGGCCCACCGGCAGCCACTGGTCCGGCCCGGTGCGCACCAGGCCCGCCTTCGTGGCGATGACCAGGCCGACCGGGTACGGGTGCAGCGCCTCCTTGATCAACTCCTCCGACACGTACGGCCCGTAGGAGTCGGCGGTGTCGATGAAGTCCACGCCCAGCTCGACCGCGCGCCGCAGCACCCGGATCGCCTCGTCGTGGTCCCGCGGTGGCCCCCAGACGCCGGGACCGGTGATCTGCATGGCGCCGTACCCGAGCCGGTTGACCGTCGCCTCGCCGCCTATCGCGAACGTCATGGCGCGCTCCTTTCCCCAGTCAGCCATCGTGCCCGTAACCGGACAAGAGCAACCACACCACCGCAAAAGCGACCAACCGAAGGGGTGTCGTGGACATTAGTGTGTGCCGCACAGTATCGTGTGACGTGTGACCTCAGAAGAGCTGATCCTCACCCAGGCCCAGGAGCTGCGCCGCGGCACGGTCGTGCTGGCCTGCCTGGCCCTGCTTGAGGAGCCGCAGTACGGCTACGCGCTCCTTGAGACGCTCAACCACGCCGGGGTCACCGTCGACGGCAACACCCTCTACCCGTTGCTGCGCCGGCTGGAGAAGCAGGGGCTGCTCGCCAGCGAGTGGAACACCGACGAGTCCCGCCCGCGGAAGTTCTACCGGGTCAGCCCGGAGGGCTCCCGGGTGCGCGCCCACCTGGTGCGCGAGTGGCAGGACGTCGTCACCTCGATCTCACGACTGACCAAGGACGCCTAGATGACCCCCAACACGCTGACCGAGCGCTACGTGCACGAGGTCGTCCGGCGGATCCCGGCCGACCAGCGCGACGACGTCGCCGACGAGCTGCGCGCCACGATCGCCGACACCATCGAGGCGCGCGACCCGGCCGTCCAGGGCGCGGCGGAGCGCGACGTGCTCACCGAGATGGGCGACCCGATCCGGCTCGCCGCCCGCTACGCGGACCGGCCGCTCGCGCTGATCGGGCCCGACCTCTACCCGGCCTACATCCGGCTGCTCGCCGTCGTGCTGTCCGTCGTGCTGCCCGTCGTCACCGTGATCACGGTGGTGGCCGACGTCCTCGACGGCGTGGGCCTCGGGGCGATCATCGGCGCCGGCATCGGCACGGTGCTCACCGTCGGAGCCCAGCTCATCGCCTGGCTCACCCTGGTCTTCGCCCTGGTCGAGCGGTTCGGCAAGCGCGGCGCGACCCGCGGCGCCCGCGCCTGGACCCCCGACGACCTCCCCGAGGTCGCCGGCACGGGCAGCCGGACCGCTGCGATCGGCGGCCTGGCCGTGGACGCGCTGCTGCTCGGACTGATCATCTGGCAGTACACCGCCCAGCCGTACGTGGCCGACGGCGGTGAGCGGCTGCCGCTGCTCGACCCGGCCCTGTGGTCGGGCTTGATCTGGCCCGTCCTCGCCGGGCTGGCCGGCCTCGTCGTGCTCGGCCTGTTCCGGATCGCCGCCGGCCGGTGGACCACCCCGCTGGTCGCCGCGTACGCCGCCGCGAGTGCGCTGTTCGCCCTGCCCATGGCCTGGATCTTCTACAGCCGGCAGTTCTTCAACCCGGCCTTCCTGGCCGACCTCCGGCACGGCCTGGCGGCACCGGACGCCTTCTACACCGTCGCCACGCTGGGCGTGCTGGCCGTGACCGCCCACGACGTGTACAAGCGCTTCCGCGAGTCGCGCGCCTGACCGGACTTCCATCCTCTCCTCTCGTGAGAGTAGGGTTGATCACGGCCTGCCGGCGGGTTCCGCTTCGCCGCGTGCTCACCCGCTGCAGGCCCACCAGCGCGCCCCGCCACGACCCGCGAGGGCGCGCGACGCCGCCAGGCATCCAGCCGCGAAAGCCCGCCCCGGTCGCGGGGTATCGTCACCAGAACGCCTTCAGCGCCGGTGAGGAGGCGAGGGCCGGCTGAGACGAGGTGGAGGACCGGGATGGCCGAAGGGCTGGTGCAGATCGGCGAGGTCGCCGAGTGGCTCGGGCTGTCGCTGCGGACGATCCGGCACTACGAGGAGGTCGGCCTGGTCGTCCCCGAGCGCACGCCCGGCGGCTTCCGCCTCTACAACGAGACCGACATCGGCCGGCTCGCCCTGGTCAAGCGCATGAAGCCGCTCGGCTTCAGCCTGGAGGAGATGCGCGACCTGCTCGACATCACCGACCGGATCGCGGCCGGCGACGACGACCCCACGCTTCTCGGCCGGCTGCACCTGTTCGAGCGGGCGGTGGCCGACCGTGCCGAGAGGCTGCGCGAGCAGCTCGCCATGGCCCGGGAGTTCGCCGAGCAACTGCGCCGCCAGCGCCTCGCCGCACGGCCCCCTCGGGTGGGCTCGTGACGGCTCCCACTCTCACGTGACCGGAGCTTGCCGGCCCGCGCACACCTGGGCCGCCGGCCATGCCCTACGCGGGCACGAGCAGCGTGGTCAGCAGGTCGTCCAGGCTCACCAGGCCGAGCAGCTCGCCGTCGCCGTCCCTGACGAGGGCGAGCTGGCTGCGGGCCGCGCGGAGCGTCGCGACGGCGTCGGACACCGGCGTGTCCGGGGTCACGGCCGGGACCGGATGCGCGAGGCGGCCGGCCGTGGGGGCGGCGCCGCGGGCGCGCGCCAGGTAGGCGTCACGCACGTGCAGCGCCCCGAGCGGCCGGTCGCCGTCCCAGACGACGAGCCGGTTCCGGCGCGTCCGGGCCGAGACGTCCACCACCTCGTGCACGGAGGCGTCCGCGGGGACGCCGACGATGTCCTGCCTGGGGACGACGAGCGGCTCGACGGCCGTCGTCGGGGCGTGCAGGGCCCGGCTCAGCACCCCGTGGTCCTCGGGCTCGATGAGGCCCAGCCGGCGTGACTCCTCGACCAGGTGCCGGAGCTGCTGGGGCGTGCGCGGGTTGGCGTCGTCGGCACGGGGCCGGACGCCGAACGCCCGCAGCAGCAGGTCGCTCGCGCCGTTCAGCAGCCGCAGCAGCGGCCGGACCACCACCGTGAAGCCGCGGAACGGCAGCGCCAGCAGGATCGCCGAACGCTCGGGGTGGGCGATGGCCCACGACTTGGGAGCCATCTCGCCGATCACCATGTGCAGGAACGTCACGATGGCGAGCGCGATGACGAACGCCACCGCGTGCGCGGCGGCCGTCGGCAGGCCGAGGGTGTGGAACAGCGGAGTGAGGGTGCCGGCGATGACGGGTTCGGAGACCACGCCGAGGCCCAGCGAGCACAGCGTGATGCCGAGCTGGGCGCCGGCCAGCATCAGCGACAGCTCCTTGATGCCGGACACCGCGGCCGCGGCGGCCCGGCTGCCCCGCGCGGCGGCCTGCTCCAGGCGGTGCCGCTTGGCGGCGACCAGCGCGAACTCGGCGGCGACGAAGAACCCGTTGCCGGCCAGCAACGCGAGGGTGACGGCGAGCCCGGTGGCCAGGTTCACGACGACGGGCCCCCGTCCTCGGCGGCTGTCCGTTCCTGGACCACCGGCGTCAGCCGGACCCGCTCGGGTACGTGGCGGTCGATGGCGAGCACCTCGACCCGGACGTGGGTGTGCGCGCCGTCCTCCAGCGACGGCGGCAGCTCCTCGGTGATGACGTCTCCCGGTACGGCGAAGCGGCCCAGCCGGTGCAGGATCAGCCCGGCCAGCGTGTCGTACTCGTCCTCGTCGGGCAGCTCCAGGCCGGTGGCCAGGGCGATCTCGTCGATGCGCAGCCCGCCGTCCACCTCCCAGCCGTCACCCCGCCGCAGCATCGAGGCGTCGGCCAGGTCGTTCTCGTCGGCGATCTCGCCGACCAGCTCCTCGGCAACGTCCTCCCACGTGACCAGCCCGGCCAGGCCGCCGTGCTCGTCCACCACGCACGCCACCTCCTCGCCCCGGGCGTGCAGCTGCTCGACCAGGTCGGGCAGCGAGAGGGAGAACGGCACCACGAGGACGTCGCGCGCGATGTCGCCGACCCGCGTGTCGTGGGCCTTGTCCGGCGGCACGCGGATCAGCTCCCGCAGGCTCACGATGCCGGTGACGTCGTCGAGCCGGTCGCCGACCACGGGGTAGTGGGTGTGGCCGTATGTGGCGATCAGCTCGTCCAGGACGGGGATCGTGACCCCGGCGTTGACCGTGATCACGTCCACCCGGGGCACCATGACCTCCCCGGCGGTGTGGTCGGAGAACGCCAGCGCCCGCTCCAGCACGTCGGCCTGGCTGCCGGGCAGGTGGCCGTGGGCCTCCGACTCGCCGATGATGTGGCCGAGCTCCTCCAGGGTGGCGCCGTGGTGCAGTTCCTCGACGGGTTCGATGCCGACGGCGCGCAACAGCTTGTTGGCCGCGGCGTCGAACAGCCGGATGACGAGACCGGCGACGGCCAGGTAGCCGAGCGTCGAGCCGGACAGGGCGCGGGCCAGGGACTCCGGCCTGGCCAGGGCGAAGTTCTTCGGCGCCAGCTCCCCGAGCACCATCTGGATCACCGTGGCCACGATGAAGCCCGCGGCCAGCGCGATGCCGCCGACCAGGCCCGCGGGCACGCCGAGCGCCTGCAGGCCGGGCGCGATCAGCTCCGCCAGCGCGGGCTTGGCGATGAACCCCACCACCAGCGCCGTGACGGTGATGCCGAGCTGCGCCCCGGACAGCATGAAGGACAGCCGTTCCATCACCCGGACCGCCTTCGCGGCCTTCCTGTCGCCCTCGGCCGCGAGCTGGGACAGGGCCAGGCGGTCGGCGCTGACGTAGGCGAACTCCTGGGCCACGAAGTAGCCGGTGGCCAGGGTCAGCACGAAGACGGCCAGCAGACCGAGCACCACGGTCATCTCGTCCCCCTCCCCGTACGCGCGGCAGGTGCCACGACTACCCCGGTTCCCATCCGCGGAACGGAGTCTGCCCAGCACTTCGGTACGTTTGACCATATGTCGCTTGCCCGGAGCTCACCGTCCGTAGAGAACCGGACGGGCGTCCACAGGCTCGGCTGGCTCGACGCGCTGCGCGGCATCGGCGCGCTGGCCGTGGTGGGCGAGCACCTGTTCACCTGGGCCATGCCCTGGCTGAGACCCACCCAGATCAACCTCGGCATGTCCGGCGTGCTCGTGTTCTTCCTGGTGAGCGGGTACATCATCCCGACCTCGCTGGAGCGGGGCGGCGACGTGCGGGCCTTCTGGATCGGCCGTTTCTTCCGCCTCTACCCGCTCTACCTCGCCGTCATCGTGCTCGTGCTGGCCCTGTCGCCGTGGATCCCGGTACGCCCGGAGGTGCCGCGGGACCCGTACGCGGTCGCCGCGCACGCCACGATGCTGCTGGACGTGGTGGGGGTCGGCGGCGTGCTCAACACCATGTGGACGCTCTCGTACGAGATGGCCTTCTACCTGATGGTCGCCGCCCTCTTCGTCACCGGCGCGCACGCGGGCCGCGCCGCTCGCCGTGGCCTGGTCGCGGTGCTGTTCGGCCTGGCCGCGATCGTCGCCGGCATGACCCTGTCCGCCGCTCCGCTGTCGGGGGCCGGGCCGGCCTGGGTCGCACTCGTGGTGTTCGCCGCCGGCCTGGGGTGCGTGTTCGCCGGGCGGCTGCGCACCCTCGCCTCCTGCGCGCTGGGGGTGATGGCGCTCGCCCTGCTGGTCCTGAGCAGCCGGGTGCCGTGGTTCGGGCTGGCCATGCTGGCAGTGATGTTCACCGGGACCGCGATCCACCGGTGGGAGCGGGGCTCGGGCACGCTGCGGCCGGTGGCTCTCACCCTCCTCCTCGTGGCGCTCGCACCGGTGTGGGCGATCAGCGCCGGCTGGTGGTGGGTGCGGCCCGACGTGTGGATCGGCACGGTGGCCCTCGCTGCCGCCACCTTCGCCGCCGGCCTGGCGCTGCGCGGCCGCCGCATCCCGCGCCCCTTGGCCTGGCTCGGCGTGGTCAGCTACTCGCTCTACCTCGTGCACCTGCCGATCCTGCTGGTGATGATCCACATCCTGGGGGAGCGCCGCTGGTCGCCCCTGCCGCACCAGCTCGCCACGGGCGCCGTCTTCCTGCTGGTGCTCCTGCCGGTCGTCGGGCTCACCCACCGCCTCGTCGAGCTGCCCATGCAACGCCTCGGCCGCCGTCTCGCCCGCAGGGTCTGAGCTCCCATCGGGGGGCTCCCCGAACTAGGCTCGGAAGGGAAGGGACACCGCCATGGACATCAACATCGTGCTTCCCGTCGTAGCCTTCCTCGTCCTCCTGGTGGCGCTCGCCGGCGTCCGAGTCGTCAACCAGGTCGAGCGGGGCGTCGTCTTCCGCTTCGGCAGGGCCCAGCCGCAGATCAGGGAGCCCGGACTCAGGCTTCTCCTGCCCGGCGTCGACCACATGAGGAAGGTCAACGTCCAGATCGTCACCATGCCCGTTCCGACACAGGAGGGCATCACCCGCGACAACGTCTCCGTCCGCGTCGACGCGGTCGCCTACTTCAGGGTGCGGGACCCGATGCGGGCCGCGATCGAGGTACAGGACTACCTGTTCGCCGTCGAGCAGGTGGCGCAGACCTCGCTGCGCTCGATCATCGGCAAGAGCGAGCTGGACGACCTGCTCACCAACCGTGAGGAGCTGAACAAGGGCCTCGCCCTGATGATCGACAGTCCCGCCCTCGGCTGGGGCGTCCACATCGACCGGGTCGAGATCAAGGACGTCCAGCTCCCGGAGAGCATGAAGCGCTCCATGTCGCGCCAGGCCGAGGCCGAACGGGAACGCCGGTCCCGGGTGATCGTGGCCGACGGCGAACTGCGGGCCGCCCAGAAGCTCGCCGACGCCTCGGGCATCATGGCGCAGACGCCCGGCGCGCTGCAGTTGCGCCTGCTGCAGACGGTGGTGGAGGTCGCCGCGGAGAAGAACTCCACCTTGATCATGCCCCTGCCGGTGGAGCTGCTGCGCTTCTTTGACCGTGCCGTCCGGACCGGCCCGGACACCGGCCCGGACACCGGATCGGCGGTGGCCGGTGCCGAACAGGTGCCGCCGGAGGAGAAGCCGTCGCCCGCGCTGGCGGAGGCCGCCGCCCCTGAGCTTGCGCCGATCGCGCCTCCCGGACAGCAGGCGGAGGGCGCCTCGGCACCTCCCGCCCCGAAGCGGGCCGGCGCCTGAGGTCCCGGCGTCCGGCCGGGATCAGGGGGTGAAGCGGTAGCCCATGCCGGGTTCGGTGATCAGGTGGACCGGGCGGGCGGGGTCGCGTTCGAGTTTCTTGCGGAGCTGGGCCATGTACTGGCGCAGGTAGTTGGTCTCCTTGACGTAGCTGCTGCCCCACACCTCGGTCAGCAGGTAGCGCTGGGGGATGAGCTTGCCCGGGTTGCGCAGCAGGAGCTCCAGGATGTGCCATTCGGTGGGCGTCAGCCGTACGGTCGGGGAGATCGTCTTGGTCGTCAGGTCGACCACGTGGTCGCCGAGCCGGATACGGGCGAGCTCCGCCTCCTGGGCGGTGGCCCGCCGGGAGACGGCCCGGATCCGGGCCAGGAACTCGTCGATGCCGAACGGCTTGGTGACGTAGTCGTCGGCGCCCGCGTCCAACGCCTCGATCTTGTCCGCGCTCCCCGCCCGGCCCGACAGGACGACGATGGGGACGTTCGTCCAGCCGCGCAGGCCGTGGATCACCTCCACGCCGTCGATGTCGGGCAGCCCCAGGTCGAGGACGACGAGGTCGGGGTGCCATTCGGCGGCCACCCGCAGGGCGGCGCCGCCGTCGGCCGCGAGCGCGACCTCGTAGTGGCGGGCGACGAGGTTGATGCGCAGCGCCCGCAGCATCTGCGGCTCGTCGTCGACGACGAGGATCTTGATCATGGTGTCCGCGCCGGGGCCGAGATGGGCAACTTCACGATCATGGTAAGGCCTCCCCCTGGTGTCTCCTCGGGCGTGAGCGTGCCGCCCATGGCCTCGGTCAGCCCTCTGGAGAGCGCGAGGCCGAGCCCGACGCCGGTGTCGTTGTCGCGGTCGCCGAGCCGCTGGAACGGCACGAACACCTGCTCGACCGCCTCGGCCGGGATGCCCGGCCCCCGGTCGATCACCCGGATCTCGACCTGGTCGCCGTACCGGCTGCCCGTGATGAGGACCTGCTCCTCCGGCGGGCTGTAGCGGACGGCGTTGGTCATCAGGTTGACCAGCACCCTTTCGAGCAGCGCCGGGTCCGCCATGACCTCGGGCAGATCGGTGGACAGGTCGCCCTTCACCCGGTCGCGCAGCGGGCCGAGGTCGTCGATCGCCCGGGGCGCGATCTCCTCCAGCGCCACCGGCTGCAGGGACAGACCGAGCGCACCCGCCTGCAGGCGGCTCATGTCGAGCAGGTTGTCCACCAGCCGGCCCAGCCTGGCCAGCGACTCGTCCGCGGTGGCCAGGAGTTCGGCGCGGTCCTCGGGCGACCAGTCGACGTCGCCGCTGCCCAGGCTCTCCACGGCCGCCTTGGCGGCGGCCAGCGGCGTGCGCAGGTCGTGGCTGACCGCCGCGAGCAACGCCGTGCGCATCCTGTCCGCCTCCGCCAGGGGCTTGGCCTGGTCGGCCTCCTCCCGCAGGCGTTCCTGGCGGAGCGCGACCGCCGCTTCGGCGGCGAACGCCTCCAGCACCTTCCTGTCGCTGGCGTCGAGCAGCCGTCCGCGTGCCGCCAGCACCAGGCGCTCGTCGATCAGCACGTCGGTGTCGGCCGCGGCCGGATGGGTGCACGGTGTGCCGCCGGAGGTCGCGAGGATCCGCCAGGCGCCGGGCTCGGACTGGTCGTCGGCAGTGGGTTCGCGGCGGCGTTCGAGCAGCGTCACCGAGTTCAGGCCGAAGGTCTCGCGCAGGCGGCCGAGCAGCGAGGGGAGCGCGGCCTCGCCGCGCAGCACGTGCCCGGCCAGGGTGGCGAGCACCTCCGCGTCGGCCCTCGCCCGTGCCGCCTCCCTGGCCCGGCGGGCCGCCAGGTCCACGATGGTGCTGACGGTGGCCGCCACCAGGACGAAGACGGCGAGCGCGAGGATGTTGTCCGGATCGGCGATGGCCAGGCGACCGGTGGGCCGGGTGAAGAACCAGTTGAGCAGCAGCGAACCGCCGACGGCCGCGGTGATGGCGGGCCACATCCCGCCGATGAGCGCGACGCCGACGATTAGGCACAGGAACAGCAGGATGTCGCTGGGCAGCGAGAGGACGTCCCTGAACGGTGTGAGCACGGCGGTCAGCAGCGGCAGGCCGAGCGCCGCCACGGCCCACCCGGCCAGCCTGCGGGTCCTGGTCAGGGCGGCCCGCGAGCGTTCGGGACGCGTGCGGCCCCTCTTGGCCTCCTCGTGCGTGACCAGGTGGACGTCGATGGCGTCCGACCGGGCGGCGGTCTCCACTCCCACGCCACGTGACAGGATCTGCGCGAACCGGCCGCGCCGCGAGGCTCCCAGCACGAGCTGGGTGGCGTTGACGCCGCGGGCGAAGTCGAGCAGGGCGCGGGGCACGTCGTCGCCTACGACCTGGTGGTAGGCGCCGCCCAAGCTCTCCACCAGGGCGCGCTGGCGGGCCAGATGGGCCGGGTCGCCGCCGGTGAGGCCGTCGGACCGGGTGACGTGGACCGCCAGCAGGTCGGCGCCCCTGGCGCGGGCGGCGATCCGGGCGGCTCGCCGTACCAGCGTGTCTCCCTCCGGCCCGCCGGTGAGCGCGACCACGACGCGTTCGCGTGCCTCCCAGGTGCTGTCGATGCCCTGGTCGGCACGGTAGCGGTCGAGCTGCTCGTCCACCTTGCCCGCGACCCAGAGCAGGGCGAGCTCGCGCAGCGCGGTCAGGTTGCCGACGCGGAAGTAGTTGGACAGCGCGGCGTCCACCTTCTCGGGGGCGTAGACGTTGCCGTGCGCCAGCCTCCTGCGCAGCGCGTCCGGCGACATGTCGACCAGCTCGACCTGGTCGGCCCGCCGCACCACCTCGTCGGGGACCGTCTCGCGCTGCGGGACGCCGGTGATCTGCCGCACCACGTCGTTGACCGACTCCAGGTGCTGGATGTTCACCGTGGAGACGACGTCGATGCCCGCCTCCAGGATCTCGTCGATGTCCTGCCAGCGCTTGACGTTCCCGGCGCCGGGAACGTTGGTGTGGGCCAGCTCGTCGACCAGCGCGAGCGCGGGGCGGCGGGCGATGATCGCGTCGACGTCCATCTCGGTGAAGGCGGCGCCCCGGTAGGACAGCGTCCTGCGGGAAATCACCTCCATCTCCTCCAGCAGGGCGGCGGTGCGGGAGCGGCCGTGGGGCTCGACGAACCCCACGACCACGTCCCGGCCACGCTCGCGAGCCCGGCGGCCTTCGCAGAGCATCGCGTAGGTCTTGCCGACGCCGGGCGCGGCGCCCAGGTAGACCCTCAGTCGCCCGCGGGGCATCCGATCACCTCTTGTCGAGGGCGAGGTTGAGCCGGAGCATGTTCACCACCGGCTCTTCCATGAAGCCTAGGGCGCGACCGGTGTACGTGCTGATCAGGGTCTCGACCTGGGTCCGGTCCAGCCCGCGTGCCCTGGCCGCGCGGGGCGTTGACGCCGTCCCCGTACGGCCCGCCTTTGACGGTTACCGCTGACACCCGCGCCCCCTTCCCTTTACTATCTAGGCGCCTGTGCCGAGCCGGGTATGGACAGGAGGCGACGGATGGTCGGGGAGTCCGAGATGTCGGCAATGGCGCGGTGACGCTGCTCGCGGGCCGCTACCGGCTGCTGACCCAGCTTGGCCAGGGCGGCATGGGCACCGTGTGGCGGGCGATGGACGAGCTCCTCCGGCAGGAGGTGGCCGTCAAGGAGGTCCGGCTGCCACCGGACCTCGACGAGGCGTCGCGAGCGGAGCTGGCCGAACGCACGCTCCGCGAGGCGCGCGCCGCGGCGACGCTGCGGTCCCACCCGTCCATCGTGACCGTGCACGACGTCGTCCTCGACGGCGGACGGCCGTGGATCGTCATGGAACTCGTCCGCGGCCGCTCCCTCGACCGGGCCGTACGCGACGACGGGCCGCTGCCGCCGCGCCGGGTCGCCGAGATCGGCAGGAGGATGATCGACGCCCTCACCGCCGCCCACGCCTCGGGCATCCTGCACCGCGACGTCAAACCCGCCAACGTCATGCTCACCGACGACGGGCGGGTGCTGCTGACCGACTTCGGCATCGCGACCATCGCCGGAGACGCCGGGATCACCCAGACGGGGATGCTGACCGGCTCACCCGGCTACATGGCCCCGGAACGCCTGCGCGGGGAGGCCGACGGCCCGCTCGCCGACCTGTGGTCGCTCGGCGCCACGCTGTACACGGCGGTGGAGGGCGGCCCGCCGTTCGCCGGCTCCAACCAGGCGGCCGTGCTCGCCGCCGTGCTGATGCAGGATCCCGCCCCGTTCCGGCTGGCCGGGCCGCTCAAGCCCGTGCTGGCGGGGATCCTGGAGAAGGACCCGGCGCGCCGCTGCTCCCCCGAGGAGGCGGCCGACTGGCTGGACGCCATCGCGCGGGACGATGCCACGACCGGCATCGCCACGCGGCGGAGGCGGACCAAGCCCGGCCGCCCGCCCCGCCGCGTCCGCCCCCAGGTCGTGATGGGCGCCACGCTCGCGGTCGTGCTGACGATGGCGGCGGGAGTGGCGCTGGTGCCCCAACTGTTCCCGGGCGTCATCAAACTGCTCGGCGTCGCGCTCGCGTCCCGTCCCACCTACTCGGCGCACCCGACCCCAAGCCCGGCCACGGCCACGGCCACGGCCACACCAAAGCTGATCACCCGCGACTTCGAGGCGTGCGACCTGCTGACCAGCGGCCAGACGCGCACGTTGTTCGGCGGCACGATGGAGCGCCGGTTCATAACCGCCTCCGGTTGCTCCTGGCAGGGAGCGGACGGCACCTCCCTGCGCCTCATGGCGGTGCGCGGGCCGTCCGCCTCGACCGCCGCCATGGCCCACGGGCAGACGGTCTCCTACATGAAGGACGAGCCGAGGCGCACCGCGGGGACCAAGGTGCGCAAAGGACCGGACATCGGCGACGAGGCCTACAGCCACACCGGGAAGTCGCCCTTCAGCTGGGGAGGCTCGTTCTACGACACGAAGATCTCCCTCCGGGTGGTCAACGTCTGGGTCAGTCTCGACGTCCACGCCCGGAGGCCCGGTTACGCCACCGCCGACCGAGCGGCCAAGCTCATCGAGAAGGCCCTCATGACGTACCGCTAGCCGCATCGAGCCGTCAGTGCCTGCCGCCCACGCCGCCGGGAGCGGGCTCGCGACACGACACCGCCCGGAGGAGAGGGGGTCCCGGCTTGATGGGAGTCGCACGCCGACGCCTCGCGTTGCGGGTGGGGGTGGTCCGGGGCCAAGGTCATGAGAACCGGAGGCTCTTCGCCAGTCAGCGTGTTCGCTGTTGGGAGCATTGTCGCGGGTACGGTGCCCAGGTCTGGTTGTCGCAGAACTGGGCGTTGAACCGGACTGAAGCGTGCGGACGGGTCAGATCACCGTGCTCCAGTACGACCAGAACCGAGTGCCGATCAGCGTCGTGAGGGCGACGAACCAGATGGTCAGCCCCACCGCGTGATAGTCGCTCATCGCTCGGACCGTGCGAAGAGCGTTGGAGGGGACGGGCAGGTGGCGCATGGCCGCGTTGTGCAGGGTGACGTACCAGCCGATCGGGATGGTAACGGCCCAGACGACCATGCAGTACGGGCATAGGGCGCCAATGATGTAGAGGCTTTGTAAGGCCAGCCAGTGCACGAAGACCACGCCCGCGGTGACGCCGGTCTGCAGGCCGAGCCAGAACCATCGACCGAACGTCGCTCCGGCCAGGAGGGCAGCGCCCACGGTGGTGACGATGGCGAATCCAGCGATTCCCAGGAGCGGGTTCGGAAAGCCGAGGAGCTCAGCCTGCGGGGTTCGCATGATGGAGCCGCAGGCGAGGACCGGGTTGATACTGCAGCTCGGCTCGTAAGCCGGGTCCTTCAGCAGCGCGATCTTCTCGACGCCGAGCACGAACGCCGCGAGCAGTCCGATGGCGCCCCCCGCGAGGAGCACCCATGGCAACAGCCGGGGAAACGGCGCGGGCCAGGCGTGGACGTCGCCGGGCGTGGACGAGGTGGCGAGGTCACTTGGCGAGTGCCGCATCGATGGCCGCCTTGAATGCGTCGCTGGACAGGGGCTGGATCTTCGTGCCGTTGAGGAAGAACGTGGGGGTGCCCTGCACGCCGAGCGCCTCCCCATCGGCGGCGTCCTTTTCGACGCGCGCGAGAGTGGCGGGATCCTGGTAGGCCTTGTCCCAGGCGGTCACGTCCAGGCCGAGATCCTTGGCGTATCTTCGGAAGATCTCGTCAGCGGGGACCCGCTTGCGCGCCCATTCGTCCTGGCGTTCGTACATCCGCTGGTACATCGCCTCGAACTTGTCCTGCCGGGCGGCGGCCTCCACTGCCCGGGCGGCGCGTGCGGCGTTGTAGTGGTTGGCGAGCGGGAAGTAGCGCACCACGAACGTGATCTTTCCTGCATAGTGCTTGCGCAGCTCTTCCACCACCGGAAAGTACGCTCTGCAGCCCCCGCACTCGAAGTCGAGGAACTCCACCAGCGTGACCTTGCCGTCCGGGGCGGTCTGCAGGCGGTGGCTGTCTGAACGGACAAGTCTCGACTCGCCGGCCGCGACGGCGGAGGTTCCGCTCTGCGGCCGCAGTGCGTCGACGGTGAACAGGACGGCCAGCACCGCCGCGAAGACGCCGATCAGGGACAAGGAAATCGTGACGTTCCGCTTGCGGGTGGCCTTCCTGCGGTCGTCGGCGCGCATGGCCGCGACTCTCTCGCGCCGGGAGGCGTTCCGTACCGGCTGCTGTGACACGCGTGCTCCTTCGCTCATCTGTCTTCCGTACGTGGATGGGGTCGTCGTGACAGTCGCCGGAGGGCGATCTCGGCAGGTCCTCGAAGGTGGCCACGCTCCAGCAGCCGTGCTCCCGCCACGGTGAACAACCACACGCCGATCGCGTAGCCGGCCGTGGAGGCGCTGTGCAGATGGGCGCCGAGCCCGAGTCCCCAGGCGGCGAGTACAGGGGCGCAGAGGACCGACTGGGCGAGGTAGGCCGACAGGGAGCGTTTCCCCACGGCGGTGACGGCTGAGATGATCGGACCGGGTCGCCGTCCGGAGAGTCGGTGTCCCAGGAGGCCGAAGAACGCCGCGTACCCGAGCCCTGCCGGCAGGCCCGTGGCCATCTGAGTGACCTCGAACACGAACATCGACTCCGGCGGGATCGTCAGCCATCCCATGACAGCCGCGGCGTGTGGGAGGCCGCCCAGCCAGCCGATCGCGATGCCGATGATCGCCACGCGGCGCAGCAACGGCAGGTGCTCACCGGGCCCTTCCAAGATCTGCCGCCGGGCGGCCCAGAAGCCGAGCACGATGGCGACGGGCAAGGCCAGGGCTATGAGCCCTTGTCCAAGGCTGACGACCGGCCAGAAGGTCAGGCGCGCCAGGGCGGCGGCCAGCGGGTCGCTCTGCTCGCTGCCGGCGATCCCGAGGGACAGGTACCCCGCCATCTCGGGTGGCACGGGAGCGACCGCCGCCAGATAGGCGCCCACCACGCTGATGAGGGTCACCAGCGTGAGCAGAGCACTGCCGATGGCCGACCAGGTCAGCAGCGTACGGTCGTCGCGGTGGAGGAACAGCCGAGCGAGCAGCAGCCCCGCCAGACCGTAGGCGCCGAGGATGTCGCCCTGCCAGAGCAGCGCGGCGTGGACGAATCCGAACGCCAGCAACCACAGGTTGCGGCGTCTTAACTGTGCGAGCACGCCGGGCCTGGCTTGGCCGGCGGCCTCCTGGCGCGTCAGGAACTGCACCACGCCGTAGCCGAACAAGAAGGCGAACATCGGGTAGACGCGGAAGTCCACCACGATCATGCTCGCCACCTGGACGCTCCGGTCGAACACCGAGCCGCCCGGCGGGTGGATCGTGCTGACACGAAGCTTCCTGCCCCACAGGTACCAGGGGGTGTTGGCGATGGCGATGAGCAGGAGCATGCCGCCCCGGGCCAGGTCCGGCGCCAACACCCGCTTGGCGGGAGACGCGGTCCCGCGGACGCCACTGACCGTCATGAGGGTCCCTGCCGGTCGAGATGCAGGTGGGACCCGTCGGCGGCGAGTTCGGTCAGGAAATCGACCGGGTCGACCAGTTGCTCGATGTGCCGGACGCCCGGCGGCAGGGTTGGCAGGTGGCGGATGAGCAGTGCGGCGGTGCGCCCGGTGGCGCGACTCTGGAGTCGCCCGCTGAAGGAGGCCCGGGTGGTGCCGCAGCGGACGGTCACGGCGAATCCGTCATCACCGAGATGGATCTTCTCCAGCGCTCTGAGCATGAGGGCGCGGGCTTTAGGACGGCGCAGCAGCCGGGCGACGGCGGGCCGGCCGGCCGCGGCGAGCAGGCCGGTGGTGAGACGGGAGTCCAGGCACAGCCCCGTGCTCGCCGACGCGACGCCGAGGGTCGCGGGCAGCGTGTACTGGTCGGAGAACGGGAAGCGGTGGACGGTGCGCTCGCCGTACGGAGCCGGGAAGCGCATCGTCCAGGAGCCGTCGAGCCGGCCCAGCCCGTCCAGGGTCCACGCGATCGCCGCGGGGCCGTGCTGTTCCCCCGAGCCGAGCAGCACGCCGATACGCAGATCGCCGGCCGCCGAGCGCCCGGCGCAGATCCGGGCCAGCAGGTTGGTGATCCCCGGGACCAGGCCGACGCTGAGCGCGGCGGTCGCGCCGCGCTCGGTGGCCAGGCGGTCCAACTGCTCGATCTCGGCGAGGACGGGCGCGGAGGCCGACACGTCCACGTAGCCGATGCCGCGCTCCAGGCAGGCCCGGGCGACCCGGGCGTTGTCGATCTCGGCGCACATGAGGACGGTGTCGACGCCCTCCAGGGCCCTGGCCAGGTCGGCGGGATCGGCGGCGTCCACGCGCAGCGCGCTGGTGCCCGGGACGGGGCGGGCTCGCCCGGGGTTGCGCCCGGCCACGATCACCGTCGTTCCGGGAGATTCGGTGAGCGCGGCCGCGGCCTCGCGTCCGACCGCGCCGTACCCGCCGAGGATCAGGACTGTGCTCATCGCTGGGGTGCCCCTTGCTGCTGTACGGTGGCGGCCGCGGCGTCCACGCGCCGGCGGGTGAACATGACGAGGGCGCAGAGCACCCCGAGGACCGCGAGGCCGGCTGCGACGGCGAACCCGATCCGGAGCCCGTCGGCAACCGCGTTCACGCTGGTTTCGTGCGAGGCGGTCCACGCCGCCGAGGCCAGGAGCACACCGGTGACGCCGAGCGCGGCCCCCAGTCGCTGGGCGGTGTTGAGCAGCCCGGACGCGGTTCCCTTGTGCTCCTCGGGTGCGACCCGTACGGCCGAGGCGGTCGAGCCCACGAAGACGGCGGGCAGCCCTGTGGCGAACAGGACGCTGGAGGGCAGCACGGCGATGAGGTATCCGGCGCCCGGGTGAAGGAGGAGCGCGTATCCGGCCAGGCCGAGCGCGAGCAGGCCCATGCCTCCTGCCAGCACGAGGCGGGTTCCGAAACGTCCCACCGCCCACGGCACCACGGTGCGGGCGGTCACCATGTTGACCACCGCGACGGGGAGGACGGCGAATCCGGCGGCGATCGCGGAGTAGCCCATGACGTCCTGCAGCATCAGAGACAGCAGCACGAACGCCGGCACATGCGCGGCCCCCACGAGGGCGTTGGCCACCGTGCCCGCGCGCACCTCCCGCCGGCGCAGCAGCGCCGGAGGCAGGATCGGCTGCGGGTGGCGCCGCTGCCGGACCCAGAAGACGGCGGCCGCCAGCACGGTGACCGCGATCGCCCCGGTGGTGAGCGCGTCCCAGCCCCGGACGGGCAGTTCGGACGCCACGAGCACCAGCGCGAGCAGGCTCCCCGTACCGGCGAGCGCGCCGACCAGATCGAGGCGCGGCCTGTCGGCCCCCTCGGGCGCGGGCCGGTCCGCGGGCAGCAGACGCGGGCTCGCGACCAGCGCCACCAGTCCGATGGGAACGTTGATCAGGAAGATCCACGGCCAGCCGGCCACCTCGGTGAGGATGCCTCCCAGCGCCACACCCGAGCCGGCGCCCGCGGCGGCCATGGCGCTCCACACCCCGAACGCCCGGCGGTGGACGGCGGGCTCGATGAAGATCGCCGCCAGCAGCGCCAGCTCGGCCGGGACCACGAGCGCCGCGCCGACGCCCTGCACCGCCCGGCCCGCGAGGAGCGTGCCGGCGTCCGGCGCCAGGCCGCACAGCAGCGACCCTCCGGTGAAGAGCACGATGCCGGCCTGGAACATCCGGCGCCGCCCGAGCACGTCGGCAGCGCGCCCGCCCACCAGCTGAAAGCCCCCGAAGGTCAGCTGGTAGGCGTTCACCACCCAGGCCAGACCCGTGTCGGCCAGAGCCAGGGCCGCTCCCATCGCGGGAAGCGCCACGTTGACGATCGACACTTCGAGGAACACCACGAGTTCGACTGAGGTGAGCAGCAGCAGGACGGCGAAGCCGCCCGAACCCCATGTTTTTGTAGTCACACTCTAAGAATGTTTCTAGAGTGGCGCTATAGTCAAGTCGTGAGCGAGACACCACGACGCCCGGCCGGGCGAGAGGACGGGCGGGCCGCACGGGCCCGCGCCACGAGAAGCCGCATCACCACGGCCGCCACCGAGCTGTTCACCACGGCGGGCTACACCACGACGAGCATCACCGCCGTCGCGGCCAGGGCCGGGGTGAGCGAGCAGACCGTCTACTACGCGTTCGGCACCAAGAGGGCCATCCTGGCCGCCGCCCTGGACCTGGCCATCGCCGGCGATGACGAGCCCGTCCCCACGTTGGAACGGCCCTGGGTCCGCGACGCGCTCGCCGACCCCGACCCGCTCGCGCAGCTCCGCTGCCAGGTCGCCGGCGCCGGAGACATCTACCTGCGCGCCGCCCAGCTCCTCGACGTCGTGCGCAGCGCCGCCACGACCGACCCCGACCTGGCCGAGGTCTGGGCCACCAACATCGACCAGCGCCTCGCCGTGCAACGCGTCTTCGCGGAGGCCCTGGCCCGCAAGACACCCCTGCGGGACGGGCTCCCCACACACGTCGCCGCCGACATCGCCCTGACGATCCTGTCGCCGGAGACCTACAACCTCCTGGTCGGCACCAGGGGCTGGGACCATTCGCGCTGGCGATCCTGGGCCACCGACGCCCTCATCCGCCTGCTCACGACGCTTTCCTGAGTCCGGCCCGGGACCCGGATCTGGACGATCTTCACCACCGTGTGGTCCGCCAGCGATCCCGCTCGTCCGGATGCGCCCCAGGCGGGCCGGCGGTCCCTCCTGCTGATCCTCGGAGGTGCGTTGACGACCACGGCGCCGGTGATACGAACCGTCGACCGCATCCGTGATCCGTCGCCGAGCGGGGCGTTGAGGGGGCGGGTCCCTCTCGGCGACTTCGCGAGTCGCTACTCGCGTGTCGCGTCAGGCCTTGTACTCCGGGTAGCCGTAGCCGATGACGTGCGACTTGGGTCGGACACGCTGCTCCACCCTGCCGTTGCCGGTGTTGCCTTCGATCGTGCTGATCGTGCCGTCGCCGTTGTCCTTCTTGACCAGGCCCATGTGGTCGATGCTGTCGATGCCTCCGCCGTTCCAGGAGAAGTACACGACTGCGCCCGGCTTGGGCGTGGAGCCCCAGCGCCTGTTGGCCTTGAACCACTTGGCCCAGGTGACGGTGTAGGCGTCCCAGCCGACCGTCTGGCGAAGGCCGGCCTTCTCGCCGACCCACGAGACGAACATCGCGCACCACGGCGCGTTGGCGTAGGCGCGGACGTTGCCACCGTCACGGGTGACGGTCTCGGCGGCCCGCTGGGAGGACATGTACCAGCTGTGGAACGGGGTGCCGCCCCCTGCGGCGTTCTCCTTGACGTCTATCGAGCACCCCATCTGACCAGCAGTTCAGGGGCGATTTCTTTACCTTTCTCCGGTGCGGCGAGGATTACTCAAAATGCCCAGCATTCACCGACATCTCATCCGTAACAGCTTCCGGTGCTGCGTGGCGGCCGTACCTCCTACAGGGCGTAGCACCAGGACTCTCCCAGCGGCTCCCGTCCCCGGCGCGATGGCTGGGTTCGGAGGACGAAGGTGCCGGCCACGGTTCATTGCCTACTGTCATTCGTCGTAGATGCGATGCCTACGAGTAGGCCAGAAGCGAGACGCCGGGCGCCCCCGGCGGGGCGCCCGGCGGGTGGCGTCAGAGCCGGTCGAGGATCTTCTGCATCTGCTCGATCTCGTCCTGCTGGGCCGACTCGATGGTCTTGGCCAGTTCCTTGGCCTCGGCGTTGACGCCCTCCGCCTGCTCGGTCCTGGCCATCTCGATCGCCCCCTTGTGGTGGGCGATCATCATCTGCGTGAAACGCTTGTCGAAGGTGGCGCCCTTGGCCTCCTCCAGCATCTTCATGTCCTCGCCGGACATCATCCCGGGCATGCCGTGATCCATGCCGTGCGTGCCGTCCGTGTCCGCGGGCACGGGCTTGCCCCATTCCTTGAGCCAGCCCTGCATGGTCCTGATCTCCGGGTCCTGGGCGGCCTTGATCTTCGCGGCCAGTTCCGTGACCTCGGGGTCGGAGGCGCGGCTCTCGGCCAGCTCGGCCATCTCGACGGCCTGCTGGTGGTGCGGGATCATCATCTGCGCGAACATCACGTCCGCGTCGTTGAACGAGGCTTCCGGCTGCGTGCCGGTGGGCGTGGCGGCCGCTCCGCCGGTCGTGGGCATGGCGTGGCCGGACGTCGTGCTGTCGCCGCCGCCACCGCAGGCGGTGAGCAGGACGAGCGCGCCGGCTCCGGCCGCCGCCGCGGACATGATCCTCTGGACGATCGATCGGTTGGTGAACATGGTCGAGTGACTCCTGCTGTGTCGATGGATGGGTGCATGGCCGTGGGTCGCGAGACCGATCGGCCTATATGCGGAGCACCGACACACGAGTGAGATTCAGCGCAAGAGACCCGGGGGGCGGCCTGCCCGCCGGTCCCGTGTCCGACACCGCTGCGGGCGGCATCCTCCTTCGCCCGAGCAGGCGCCCACGCCGCGCTCCCAGGAAGAGCAGAAGCAGCGAGGTGAGCACTGCCGAACACACGGTGCCGGGATCGAGCTCGGGCAACTCTCCACTTGAGGAGGCGGCGCCTGAGGAGACAGCGCCGCCCATTCCCGGATGTGGCGTCTGTCCCATGGGCATCGACGCCACCGCCGCCTCGCCGTGCCCGTGAGAGAGGTCGGCGTGTCCGAGGGTGTGCATGCCGGAGACGCCGACGACGAGCAGGACCAGAAGGACCCACCGCGAGAGGCGGCGGCATCGGTCTACTACGTGTTCGTCCATCCGTTCCCCGTGCAGATGCCGACCTGTCCCTACTCACGATAGTAGGCCTGTGCGGCACGGGCACGGCATCTGCGGCAGATCGGCGTGCCGTGCTCCACCGCGCCACGCGGTCCCCGTGGCGGCCAAATGGTTGTACAGCACAACCGGTTACGCGAACCGGTGCCTGCCTACGATGGCCGGTAGCATGGGAGCGACCTGCCCGGTGGGAAGGGGT
Organism: Nonomuraea muscovyensis; assembly: GCF_014207745.1. Classification (NCBI taxonomy): domain Bacteria; kingdom Bacillati; phylum Actinomycetota; class Actinomycetes; order Streptosporangiales; family Streptosporangiaceae; genus Nonomuraea; species Nonomuraea muscovyensis. The sequence continues at coordinate 2,500,631 of NZ_JACHJB010000001.1, read as the reverse complement.
TCGCATGGCGCGCCGTCTGGGCGAGTTGGAGTCGGCCATCATGGACCGCATGTGGTCCTACCGCCGGCCTGCCTCGGTGCGTGAGGTGCTGGAGGACCTGCGCCGGGAGCGCGAGATCGCCTACACGACCGTGATGACCGTGATGGACAAGCTCCACACCAAGGGCATGCTCAAGCGAGAGCTCGTCGGCAAGGCCTACATCTACCAGGCGATCTCCTCCAAGGAGGCCTACACCGCCGACCTGATGCGAGAGTCCCTCGCCAGGAGCGGCAACCAGGCCGCCACCCTGGTGCACTTCCTGGAGCGGCTGACACCTGAGGAGGCGAGCGCCCTGGAGGCGGCGCTGCAGGTGTTCCCGCCGAAGGGGCGCGCATGACGGCGGCGGCCGTGCTGGTGGCCTACCCGGTCATCGCGGCGATCGTGCTGCCCCGGCTGCTGGGCCGGGCGGGATGGGCCGAGCGGGCGCCCCGCCTGGCGATCGCACTGTGGCAGGCGGCGTGCGGCTCCGTGGTCGTCTCCATCCTGCTGGCGGCCTTCGCGCTTGCGGTGCCCGCTTCAGTGGTCGGCCACGGTCTGGCCGCGTTCTTCGCGGCGTGCGCCGCTCTGCTCGCGCACGGCCCGGGCATGACCGCGGCGACCACCGGAGTCGCCCTCGCCGTGGCGGGCGCCGTGGTGGCGCGGGTCGTCCACTGCGCGGTGGCGGTGCTTTCGCGCGCCCGTGCGGAGCGGCGCCGTCATGCGGAGACACTGGCGCTGCTGGGCAGGCACGACGGCCGGCTGGACGCGATCGTCGTCGACTACGACGAGCGGCTGGCCTACTGCCTTCCCGGCAGGCACGGCAAGGCCGTCATCACCACGGGCGCCCTGCGCAGCCTCAGCCTGGAGCAGGTCGCCGCCGTACTCGCCCACGAGCAGGCGCATCTGCGCGGACGACACCACCTCGTCCTCGCCGGAGCCGAAACCCTGGTCAGGGCGTTCCCCGGCGTTCCGCTGTTCGAGCAGGCCCGGGAGGAGCTCGCCCGGCTCATCGAGCTGCTCGCCGACGATGTGGCTGCCCGCCGTCACCCCCGCGTCCTCATCGCGACCGCCTTGGTGGGGCTGGCCACCGGCCGTGCTCCGGCCTTCGCCCTGGGTGCCGGCGGCGAGAGCGCGCTGGCCCGCGTACGGCGCCTGCTCAACCCGGCGACCCCCCTCGGCCGCAGGCAGCGTCTGGCCGGGTCGTTCGCTGTCGGGCTGCTGCTGGCGGGACCGGCCACGGTGGCGCTGCTGCCCGGTCTCAGCTCGTTCCTCGCGCACCACTGCCACCAGTTCCTCGGCCTCTGAGTGGTCTGCGAGATCGAGTAGAAGCAGCTGGACGGGCCACGTCTCGTGCCCGCCTCTCTTGGCAAGACCCTCCGGAGACGTTTCGGCACTGGATACCCCGAAGGGGTAGATGTGGTTGCATCTTGCAACAAAATGGTTGTACGGTCGAACCATGGCGGATGAGCATGAACTCCAGGAAGCGGTGGGAGGGTTTGTGCGGGCCTTCGGTCTCCATCGGCCTGACCAGACCCCCTGCGGGCGACCCATCCCGGTGTCGGAGGCCCATGCTCTGGGCGAACTGGCCAGGGACGGCGCCCTGCGCCAAAGCGACCTGGTTCAGCGGCTCCGCCTGGAGAAGAGCACCACCAGCCGACTCGTCACGCAGCTCATCAACCGCGGCTGGGCCGAGCGCACACCGGCCCCGGATGATGGGCGAGGCGTGCTGGTCCGGCTCACCCCCGCCGGAATCAACGCCGCGGCGCAGCTGGCCAAGGCCAGGGCGGCCCGTTTCTCGGCGATCCTGGACCGCGTCCCCGCGGCCGAACGCGCCGGTGTGCTGCGCGCCCTCGAAATCCTCACGGAGGCCATAGATGAAACTTAGGGATCGACGCGTCCAGATGCTCGCGGCGGCGCTCGCGACCCTCGCCGTCGCCGCGGCCGTGTACGTGCTCATCGGCCAGAACGAGCAGCAGGCGATGGCCGGCCGCCAGGCCGAGATCGCGGCCAGAGGCCGGCAGGTGATGCCGTTCGACCTCGAGCGCACCACCCACCGCTTCACCAAGTCCGCCACCGGCGGCGTCCAGACGGTCACCGCGGACGACCCGGCCGACGCGCAGCAGGTCAAGCTCATCCGCGAGCACCTCACCCAGGAGGCCTCAGGCTTCAGCCGAGGCGACTACGGGGATCCAGCCTCCATCCACGGCACCGACATGCCGGGCCTGCGCGAGCTCGAACAAGGCCACAGCCGGATCGACATCCGCTTCGCCGACATGCCCGCCGGAGCCCGGCTCACCTACACCACCTCCGACCCATCCATGGTCAAGGCGCTGCACGCCTGGTTCGACGCCCAGGTCTCCGATCACGGACGGCACGCCGAGCACGGCTGAGCCCGTGCCTCGGACGCGCCATTTCCCAACGGACACTCGTGTCCCGCTCATACCTAGCGGGGGTAGGGTAGTACCTCCTCCCCGTATACCCCCTCGGAGTATGGTTCAGCCTGGTGCCGCTCTCGGGAGCATCCGGCGTACCACCCCATCCGTTCGCGACCTGCGAATCACCTCGCAACAGTTGAGGAGTCGACCATGGCTGACGGCAGCATGCCCGTGCGGCGGGCGCTGTTCCTGCACGCACCGATCCGGCGCACGCCCCGCGTGATGCTGGAGCGGATGCTGGAACTGGTGGACGACGACACCCCGCCGGACGGGCCCGACGGCCCCGTGGCCGTGCTGGAACGGCGGCTGGCCGATCTGCTCGGCAAGGAGGCCGCGCTGTTCTTCCCGAGTGGGACGATGGCGCAGCAGGTCGCGCTGCGCATCCATGCCGACCGCCGCGGGCGGCGCACCTTCGCCGCTCACCCCCAGTCGCATCTGGACGTGTGGGAGGAACAGGGCTACAACGCCGTTCACGGTCTGCGGCTGCGCCGTACCGGGGATCTCTTCGAGCTGATGACGGCATCCGACCTGGCGGCGATCGGCGAGCCGCTCGCCGCTGCCGTGTGGGAACTGCCGCAGCGCGACCTCGGCGGCCTGCTTCCCGAATGGGACGACCTGTGCGAGCAGGTCGCGCTCGTACGAGCGTCCGGCGCCGCCGCGCACCTGGACGGCGCCCGGCTGTGGGAGGCGCAGACCTACTACCGGCGACCCTTCGACCAGATCGCCGCCTTGTTCGACTCGGTGTACGTCTCGCTCTACAAGAGCCTGCAGGGCGTGCGCGGCGCCGTGCTCGCCGCCGACGCCGACACCGTACGCGCCGCCGGCGTGTGGCGGCAGCGGCTCGGCGGCGGCATCCGCGACGCGTGGCCGCTGGCCCTGGCCGCCCTGGTCGGTCTCGACGCCCTGGCACCGCGCATGTCCGCCTTCCGAGACCACGCGATCGCCATCGCGGCTGCCGTCAACGCCGACGGCACCGCCCGCGCCCACCCCGATCCGCCACAGACGCCGATCTTCCACATCCACCTCCCCGCTCCCCGGCGGGCCGTCGAGCAGGCGGGGGCGGCCATTCTCGCCGAGCACGGCATCCAACTCTGGGGACGGGTACGGTCCGCACCCGATCCCTCCCGTTGCAGCTTCGAGGTCAGCGTCGGCGAGAACGCGATGGAGTTCGCTCCTGAGGAGGTGGTGGCCCTCATCCACGACCTGCTCGCCCGCACGGAGGCCGCTCCCGCGTTTGCGCCGGAACGCCGCTCTCCCACGGCGTAGACGGCACGCGGAAACTGAAGGCGTGCCGCGACTCCCGCGGTATCAGCGAGGCGGCACGAGAGCAGGCAACAACGTCGCCTCCAGGACGTCGGCAGCGGCGTCCTGCGGGAGGCGGCCGGAGTTGACGTCAATGGCAGCGGCGTGCAGAAGGCTGTAGACGGTGGTGACCATCCAGCCGAGGGGGAGGTCGTCGCGGAAGGCTCCCTCGTCGCGGCCTCGGCGCAGCAGCCCCTCCACATGGGCCATCGCCTGGTCATGATGCTTGCGCATGCGGGTGGCGTCGAGCTCGTGCTGGGCGGCCTCGAACAGGCGGCGATGCCGGTCCAGGACCTGCCACGCCGAGCGCAGCAGCCGGCGCAGCGCATCGGCCGCGGGGCCGTCGCCCGGCATCGCGGCGTTGAGCACCGGATCGGCCAGGGCGATCGCGTGATCGAGTACGGCTTCGAGCAGCACGTCCCTGGAGGGGAAGTGGGCATACAGGGTGACGCGCCCGACGCCGGCGGCGCGCGCGATCGCGGCCATGCTCACCTGGGGATCCTCGGTGAAGCAGACCAGCGCGGCCGCCACGATGGCGGCGACGTTGCGTTCGGCGTCAGCGCGGCGCCGGGGTGCGACATCACGCTGTTGCCCGGCGCCGGTGTGCCGGCGGTTCGTGTCGGCGGACTTCACAACGTCTCAGCCTATGGCGCTTTCAGTGGGCGAACACTGGCCGGTCGCCGACAGGCGGGCGGCCGGGAGGCACCAGCCATCCGGACAGGGCGGCCAGGACGACGGCCACCACGGCCGCGGCGGTGAAGGCCGCGCCGAACCCGCCGACCGGATCCGGAGCGGCGGAGGCGGCGCTCAGGCTGGAGGCGGCGATGCTGGAGACGAGCGCGACCCCGAGGGTGGCGCCCAGCTCATGTCCGGTGTTGATCAGCCCGGAGGCCATGCCGGCCTCCTCGGCGTCGACGTGGGCCATCGCGGTCGTGGTGGCGGTGACGAACGTCGCGCCGAGCCCGAGGCCGGCGACGGCGAAGCCGGGCAGGACGTGCACCCAGGCATTGCCGGTCGCGGGCACCTGAGCCAGCAGCAGCGCTCCCGCGCCGGCCAGGAGGAACCCGGCGACAGCGGCGGGACGCCCGCCCAGCCTGCCGACGATGTGCACGCCGGCGTGCGTGCCCAGCCCGATCGTCAGGGCGACGGGAAGGAACAGCAGCCCCGTGGTGAGCGGGCTCAGCCCCAGAACATGCTGAAGGTATTGGGAGGCAAGGAAGAAGTCGGCCAGCAGGAGGCCGGATGCGCCGAGCATGACGAGGTTGCCCGCGGCCACGGGGCGGCGCATCAGCATCGCCACGCGGATCAGCGGGGCCGTGACCGCGCGCTCGACCGCGACGAACACCACCAGCAGCGTGATCCCGGCGGTGAACGCCAGCAGGGTCACGGGGTCCGTGAAGCCGGTGTCGCCGGCTCGCACCAGCCCGTAGATCAGTGAGCCGACCGCACCGGTGACGACCACGGCGCCCGGCACGTCGACGCGGGGGGCGCGTGTCGCCGAACGCCCGGCGTCGACCAGCATGGGCAGGGCGATGGCGACCAGGACGCCGACCGGGACGTTGATGAAGAACGCCCATTCCCACCCGGGACCGGCGGTGAACACCCCGCCGAACAGCACGCCGATGGCCGCTCCCGCGCCGCCCAGGGCGGCCCAGACGCCGAGCGCCCGGTTGCGGTCCGCTCCGTGGAAGGTCGTGGTCACGATGGACAGGGCCGCGGGCGACAGCAGCGCGGCGCCGATGCCCTGGGCGGCGCGGGCGGCGATGAGGATGCTCGCGCTCGCGGCAAGCCCGGAGGCCAGCGAGGCGAGGGTGAAGATCGCCAGCCCGGCGAGGAAGACGCGACGACGGCCGAGCGCGTCGGCCAGGCGGCCGCCCAGCAACATCAGCCCGCCGAAGCACAGCGTGTAGGCGGTGACCACCCAGGTCAGGGTGGCACGCCCGAGTCCGAGCTGGTCGGCGATCACCGGTAGGGCGATGTTCACCACCGTCACGTCCAGGATGACCATGAACTGTGCCAGGGACAGCACGCCCAGCGCCCACCATCGCAGCGGGGCGTTGGGCGGGGCTTCGTGCGCCGGGTGCCGGCCCGGATGGGAGGCCGGATGGGAGGAAGGACGCATCACCACTCCTAAGTCGAACAGGTCTGTTCGGGTTAAGGTAGCGCGCGACGGCCGATAAGTCGAACACTGGTGTATAGATTGCGGCGCCACGGCCCGCCGGATGCCCGTCTCGTGTCCGGTGGGCGGACTCCCTCCCCGCGGGTGTCCTACGCGGTCGTGTCGGGCGGCTCCAGCCCGGCCAGCAGGTTGAAGGAGCCGGTCAGCAGGTTGAGCGCGACCAGGCCGGGGATCTCGGCGATGATCCGGTCGCTCCAGCCGTGCGCGCGGAGGTCGGCGACGTCCTGGTCGGTGATCGAGGACGGCTCGGCCAGCACGCGGACGGCCACGGCGATGAGCGCCGCCTCGCGGGCGTCGGCGGAGGTGCCCTGGCGCGCGAGGGCGATGTCGGTGTCACTCAGCCCTGCAGCCCGTGCCGCCTGGGTGTGGGCGTCGAGGCAGAGGCCGCAGTCGATCCACTCCTGCACGGCGAGCGAGATCTTCTCGCTGACGGCGCGGGGCAGCTTGGTCCGCTTCATGGCGCGTGAGAGGTCGAGGTAGCCCTGGAGCAGCGCCGGTGAGTGGGCCATGGTGCCGACCATCTCGCCGGCGGCGCCCCTCCTGCCGATGATGTCGTTCAGCAGTTCCCGTGACTTCTCCGGCGCGTCAGCCGGATCGAGTGCGGTCAGGCGTCTCATGCGTCGTCTCCTCCGACGTTCGGTGTCAGTGCTATACCCCCCTACCGTATAGGGGGAGGAGGTGGAGGGGTCAAGCGGCACGACGCGTCCGGGCACGAGCCGGCCGTCGTCAAGGCCTCGAAGGCGTGAGGACAGGGTTGCAAACCCCGGGGGGGTATGTTAATTTCCTCGGCGACACAGATACCCCCTAAGGGTATCGAGCAAAGGAGGGCTACATGTGCACGGCATGTGCGTGCGGCACCGGAGACACCGCGACGGCGACGGCGGCCACCGGGAGTGGCGACCAGAGCGTCTATTCCGTGAGCGGCATGACCTGCGGCCACTGCGTCTCGTCGGTCTCGGCTGAGATCGGCAAGGTCGGCGGCGTGTCCGACGTGGCCGTCGAACTGTCCACCGGCGCGGTCACCGTGAGCGGCGCGGGCTTCTCCGACGAGGAGATCCGCGCCGCGGTGGAGCGCGCGGGCTACCAGCTGTCCGGGACCGGGTCCTAGGAACCTGAACGGTGGGCGTGCATCTGTCTGCACGCCCACCGGTGGGTCCGGTCCGATTCCTACGTCACCCCAGACCCCTACGTCGCATCGTACGGTGCGAGAATCAGGAGTGCGGCTGTGAACGCCGTCAATCCCCGCAGGTGGTGGGCACTCGTCGTGCTCGCCGCCGCGCAGTTCATGGTCATCATGGACACCTCGATCATCGGCGTCGCGCTGCCGGAGATGCAGCGTGACCTCGGCTTCACCCAGGGCGGACTGCAATGGGTGTTCAACGCCTACGTGATCGCCTTCGGCGGTCTGCTCCTGCTCGGCGGCCGGCTGTCCGACCTGTTCGGCGCCCGGAGGATCTTCGCCATCGGCTGGATCGTCCTGATCGCCGGGTCCGTCGTCGCCGCGGCCGCCGGGACGGCCTGGGTGGAGATTCTCGGACGGGCGGTGCAGGGCGTCGGCGGCGCGCTGATCGCCCCCGCCGCGATGACCCTGCTCATGATGCTCTTCGGGCACAACCCCCGGGAACTGGGCAAGGCCATGGCGCTGTACGGCGCGGCCGCGCCCGCCGGCGGCACGGCCGGCGTCTTCCTCGGCGGTGTGGTCACCGAGTATCTGAGCTGGCCGTGGGTGTTCATCGTGTACATCCCCATCGGCCTGGCCACCCTGGCCGCGATCCCCGCGGTGCTTCCGGCGGTCCAGGGCCGGCGCGGCTCGGTCGACGTGCTCGGCGCCATCGCGGTCACCGCCGGCATCGCCCTTGCCGTCTTCGCCGTCGTCCAGGCCCCCGAGCAGGGTTGGGGCTCGCCCGCCACCCTGCTGGAACTGGCCGGCGCGGTCGCGCTGCTGGCGGTGTTCCTGCTCATCCAGCGCGCGGTCAAGCAGCCCATCATGCCGCTCGGCATCTGGCGCACCCCGGGCCTGGCCACCGCCAACCTGGCGATGGCGCTGCTCGGCGCGGCCTGGATCCCGATGTGGTACTTCCTCAACCTCTATCTCCAGCAGGTCCTTGGCTACGGCGCCTTCCCCAGCGGCGCGGCGCTGCTGCCGATGACCGTCGCCATCATGATCTTCATGATCGGCATCACGGCACGGCTGCTGGGCCGCTTCGGCGCCAAGCCGCTCATCGTCGGCGGCCTGGCCGTGCTGGCGCTCGGCGTCGGGGCGCTGTCCCTGGTCCGGCCGGACGGCGCCTTCGTCACGGACGTGCTGCCCGCCTCGCTGGTCGCCGCCGTGGGCATGTCGCTGGCCTACATCCCGGCGATGATGTCCGCCATGTCGGGCGTGCGCCCGGAGGAGAGCGGGCTGGCCTCGGGCATCGTCAACACCACCTACAACGTGGGCTCGGCGCTCGGCCTCGCGGTCATGACCGCCATCGCCACCTCGCAGGGAGCCGCCGAACTGGGAGACCCGTCCCGGCTCACCGACGGCTTCCAGGCTGCCTTCGTCGGAGCGGCCGTGGTCGCGGCCCTCGGCGGCGCCCTGACCCTCGTGCTCATGCGCAAGCCCAGGGCATCCGCCGCCACGGACCCCCAGCCGGAAACGCAGTCGCTCGGCGCATGACGGGAGCCGCCGGCGGCGGCTCCCGGGGACTTGGTCAGGAATACCATAGGGGGGTATGGTGTTATGAGAGGGGAGCGCACCGGATCGGAGAACGAGCATGGCCGGATACACCGACACCAAGCAGGACCACCAGCGGCGGCTGCGCCGGATCGAGGGCCAGATCCGTGGGCTGCAGCGGATGGTCGAGGACGACAAGTACTGCATCGACATCCTGACCCAGGTGTCGGCGGCCAACAGCGCGCTGCAGTCCTTCGCCCTCGCCCTGCTGGAAGAGCACATGGCCCACTGCGTCGTGGAGGCGACGCGCAAGGGTGGCGCGGAGGCGCAGGCCAAGGTCAAGGAGGCCGCCGACGCCATCGCCCGACTGGTCCGATCCTGATTGACCACCACGAAGGAGTGAACGATATGTCCACCACCGCCAGCTACACCGTCACGGGCATGACCTGCGGCCACTGCGTCAGCTCGGTCAAGGAGGAGGTCGGCGAGGTGCCCGGGGTGACCGCCGTCGAGGTGGACCTGGCCACCGGCTTGCTGACCGTGCGGAGCGAGAGCCCCGTCGACCAGGCGAAGATCGTCGCCGCGGTCGAGGAGGCCGGATACGCCGTGGCAGGTCAGTCGTGAACACAGCAGCCAAGCTCGGCGCCTACGGCCTCGGACTGGCCGTCGTCTTCGGCGGGGCGCTCGGCCTCGGCAATGCCGTCGGAGCGGTGACCCCCGCTCCGGCGGCGACGTCGAGCCACAGCGCCCACGCCGAGCCGGTGGCCACCACGGCACCGGCCGCCATCGATACCCCCGGAGGGCTCCAGGTGTCGGAGAACGGTTACACGCTCACCCCGCTCACCGGCGCGATCAAGCCCGGCGAGCCCACCGATTTCCGGTTCGGCGTGACAGGACCTGGCGGCAGGCCGGTTACGGACTACGAGGTCGCGCACGACAAGAAGCTGCATCTCATCGTGGTCTCGCGTGATCTCGGCGACTTCCAGCACGTGCACCCGGAGCTGGGCGCCGACGGCGTCTGGTCGGTGAAGCTGACCCTGCCCGAGGCGGGCGCGTACCGGATGTTCGCCGACTTCAAGCCGACCGGTGGCGAGGCGCTGACACTGGGGGCCGACGTGCTGGTGGCCGGCGACTACGCGCCCAAGGCGCTGCCGGCGGCCGGTCGCACGGCTACCGTGGACGGGTATACGGTCGAGTTGGAAGGCGAGCTGGTGCCGGGCCGGTCGAGCCGGCTGGCCCTCGCGGTGAGCAAGGACGGCAAGCCGGTCACCGACCTGCAGCCCTATCTGGGCGCGTACGGTCACCTGGTGGCCCTGCGCGGCGCGGATCTGGCCTACCTACACGTGCACCCCGACGGGGAGCCCGGCGATGGCAAGACGCAGGCCGGACCCGGGATCGTCTTCTACGCCGAGGCGCCGAGCACGGGCAGCTACCGGCTGTTCCTCGACTTCCAGCATGAAGACAAGGTTCGCACCGCGGCCTTCACCGTCAACGTCGGCACGGCTCCGGCCGTCGCCGCCGAAACCACATCCGAGCCCACTCCCACCAAGTCCAGTTCGCAGGACGAACACGGCGACCACAGCCACTGACGCCGGACATGACGTGAGAAAGGAGAGGTGATGGCTCCCATCACCGATGACAGGCTGCCGCTCTCCGGCGGCTCCGTCGAACTCTCGATCGGCGGCATGACCTGCGCGTCCTGCGCCAACCGGATCGAGCGCAAGCTCAACAAGCTCGACGGCGTGACCGCCACGGTCAACTACGCCACGGAGAAGGCGAAGGTGACCTTCCCCGAGGACCTCGACCCGCAGTCACTGATCGCCGAGGTGGAGAAGGCCGGCTACACCGCCGCACTACCCGCCCCGCCGGCGCGGGACTCCCAGGCGCAGGAGCCGGGAGAGGCGACTGACGAGCTGCGACCGCTGCGCAACCGGCTGATCACCTCTCTGGTCCTGGCGATCCCCGTCATCGCGATGGCGATGGTGCCCGCGCTGCAGTTCACCAACTGGCAGTGGCTGTCGCTGACGCTGGCGGCGCCGGTCGTGGTGTACGCGGGCTGGCCGTTCCACAAGGCCGCCTGGACCAACCTGCGCCACGGCGCCGCCACCATGGACACCCTGGTGTCGCTGGGCACACTGGCGGCGTTCGGCTGGTCGCTGTGGGCGCTGTTCTTCGGCACCGCCGGCGAGCCCGGGATGACGCACCCGTTCGAGTTCACCATCGCCCGCACCGACGGCTCGATGAACATCTACCTGGAGGCCGCCGCCGGGGTGACCGCGTTCCTCCTGGCCGGCCGCTACTTCGAGGCCCGTGCCAAGCGGCGCGCCGGAGCCGCGCTGCGGGCACTGCTGGAGCTCGGCGCCAAGGACGTGGCCGTGCTGCGCGACGGCGTCGAGGTGCGCGTCCCCACCGACCGGCTCGCCACCGGCGACCGCTTCGTCGTACGGCCGGGCGAGAAGATCGCCACCGACGGCGTCGTCGAGGAGGGCAGCTCGGCGGTCGACGCCTCCATGCTCACCGGCGAGTCGGTGCCGGTGGAGGTGCGGCCCGGCGACACCGTCACCGGCGCCACCGTCAACGCCGGCGGCCGGCTGGTGGTGCGCGCCACCCGCATCGGCTCCGACACCCAGCTCGCCCAGATGGCCAAGCTGGTCGAGGAGGCGCAGACCGGCAAGGCCCAGGTGCAGCGGCTCGCCGACCGCATCTCCGGGGTGTTCGTGCCCGTCGTGATCGCGCTCGCCCTGGGCACGCTCGGCTTCTGGCTGGGCACCGGGGCCGGGGCGACGGCCGCGTTCACGGCGGCGGTCGCGGTGCTGATCATCGCCTGCCCGTGCGCGCTCGGCCTGGCGACGCCGACCGCGCTGCTGGTCGGCACCGGCCGGGGCGCCCAGCTCGGCATCCTCATCAAGGGCCCCGAGGTCCTGGAGTCCACCCGCCGCGTCGACACCGTCGTGCTCGACAAGACCGGCACCGTCACCGAAGGCCGGATGACCCTCGTCGCCACGCACGTCGCCGACGGCGAGGACGAGGCCGAGGTGCTGCGGCTGGCCGGAGCGCTGGAGCACGCCTCCGAACACCCCATCGCCCAGGCGATCGCCCGGGGCGCCGCCGAACGGGTCGGCGACCTGCCCGCGCCCGAGGACTTCGCGAACGTCGAAGGGCTCGGCGTGCAGGGCGTCGTGGACGGGCACGCCGTGCTGGTGGGCCGGCCCAAGCTGCTCGCCGAGTGGTCGCAGTACCTCCCCGTCGAGCTCGAACGCCGGCTCGAGGCCGCCCAGGCGGCCGGCCGTACGGCCGTCGCCGTCGGCTGGGACGGGCGGGCCCGCGCGGTCCTGGAGGTGGCGGACGTGGTCAAGCCCACCTCCGCCGAGGCGATCCGGCAACTGCGCGGCCTGGGACTGACGCCGGTGCTGCTGACCGGCGACAACGAGGCCGTCGCCCGGAGCGTGGCCGCCGAGGTCGGCATCGACGAGGTGATCGCCGAGGTGCTGCCCGCCGACAAGGTGGACGTCGTCAAACGGCTGCAGGCCGACGGCCGTACGGTGGCCATGGTCGGCGACGGGGTCAACGACGCCGCCGCGCTCGCCCAGGCCGACCTCGGCCTGGCCATGGGCACCGGCACCGACGTCGCCATCGAGGCCTCCGACCTCACCCTGGTACGCGGCGACCTGCGGGTCGCGGCCGACGCCATCCGGCTCTCACGCCGGACGCTGCGCATCATCAAGGGCAACCTGTTCTGGGCGTTCGCCTACAACGTGGCCGCCCTGCCGCTGGCCGCCATGGGCCTGCTGAACCCGATGATCGCCGGTGCGGCGATGGCGTTCTCCAGCGTCTTCGTCGTCACAAACAGCCTGCGGCTGCGCGCCTTCAAGTAACCGGCCGAGCCGCGCGATGCCCCGAGAGCATGGCTCTCGGGGCATCGCGCCGGTACGGGACGCACGGTCCCGGGCAGGACTCGGCGCCGAGGGGTTGCGGTCAGCCCGTCCGGGAGGAGGGCTCGGGGCGGGGCAGACGGAGCCGTTTGAGCATGAGGGCGTTGACCGCGACGATGAAGCTGGAGCCCGACATCGACAGGGCGGCGATCTCCGGCCGGAGCACCAGGCCGAAGGCGGGCTCGAAGACGCCGGCCGCGATGGGCAGCGCGATGGCGTTGTAGCCGACGGCCCAGCCGAGGTTCTGGCGCATCTTGCGTAGCGTCCCCCGGCCGATGGCCAGCGCCGTGGGGACGTCCAGCGGGTCGGAGCGCATCAGCACCACGTCGGCGGTCTCGATCGCGACGTCGGTGCCCGCGCCGATGGCGATGCCGAGGTCGGCCTGCGCCAGCGCGGGCGCGTCGTTGACGCCGTCGCCGACCATCACCACCTTGCGCCCGCCGCGCTGCAGTTGCGCGATCTCGGCGGCCTTGTCGCCGGGCAGGACGTCGGCGATGACCGCGTCGATGCCGATGCGTTCGGCGATGCGCCGGGCGGTGGCCTCGTTGTCGCCGGTCAGCATGATGACCTCGATGCCGGCTTGGTGCAGCGCCTGGACCGCCGCCGCGGAGGTCTCCCTCGGCGCGTCGGCGATGCCGATGAGTCCCGCGGCCCGGCCGTCCACGGCGGCGATCACGGCGGTGCGGCCGCCTGCGGCGAGTTCCTCCCGGCGGGCGGCCAGCGCGCCGAGTTCGATGCCCTCCGCCTCCATGAGGCGGCGGTTGCCGACGGCCACGCGCCGGCCGTCAACCTCGGCGATGGCGCCGTGGCCGGGCACGTTCTCGAACTTGACCGCCCGCGCCGGCGCGCCCAGCGGGTCGGCGTGGCGCACGATGGCTTCGGCCAGCGGGTGTTCGGACTCGCGCTCGACCGCGGCGACCAGGCGCAGCAGCTCGTCTTCGGGGACTCCGTCGACGATGACGTCGGTGACCTCCGGCTCGCCCTTGGTCAGGGTGCCGGTCTTGTCCATGACCACGGCTTGGATCCGGGCGGAGGTCTCCAGGGCCAGCGCGTTCTTGAACAGCACGCCACGCTTGGCGCCGAGGCCGGTACCGACCATGATGGCGGTGGGGGTGGCCAGACCGAGTGCGTCCGGACAGGTGATCACCACGACCGTGATGGCGAAGAGCATGGCCGTGCCGACGGGTGCGCCGGACAGCAGCCAGACCGTGAAGGTCAGCGCGCCGCCGATGAGTGCGACCAGCACCAGCCAGAAGGCCGCCCGGTCGGCCAGCCGCTGGCCGGGCGCCTTGGAGTTCTGCGCCTGTTGGACCAGCTTGACGATCTGGGCGAGCGCGGTGTCGGAGCCGATCCTGGTGGCCGTCACGCGCAGGGTGCCGTTCTTGTTGATGGTCGCGCCGATGACCGCGGAGCCTGGGGACTTGTGCACCGGCAGGCTCTCGCCGGTGACCATCGACTCGTCCACCTCGCTCTCGCCGTCGACGACCTTGCCGTCCACCGCGATCTTCGAGCCGGGGCGGACCAGCAGCACGTCGCCGACGGCGACCTCGGCGGTAGGGATCTCCACCGGCTCGCCGTCGCGTATCACGACGGCTCTGGGCGGCGCCAGGTCGAGCAGCGCACGGATCGCGTCGTTGGCGCCGCCCCTGGCGCGCATCTCCAGCCAGTGGCCGAGCAACACGAAGGCCGCCAGCACCGTGGCCGCCTCGTAGAACACCTCACCGCCGCCGGTCAGCGTGATGAACACCGAATACAGCCAGCCGGCGCCGATCGCCACCGCGACCAGCACCATCATGTCCAGCGTGCGCGCCCGCAGCGCCCGTACGGCGCCGTCGAAGAAGATCCAGGACGAGTAGAAGATCACGGGGAGGCTGAGCAGCATCGCCCACACGTCCTCCCGCAGCCCGAACGGCACCGGCACGTGCAGACCCAGCATCTCGCGGCCCATGGGCGACCAGATCATGATCGGGACCGACAGCAGGGCCGCGACCAGGAACCGGTTGCGCATGTCGGCGACCATGGCTTCCATCGACATGCCGTCGTGACCGCCGTGGCCCATCGCCTCGTCCGGTGACGGCACCTGCTCCTCGCGTGGGGCCGGAGGATGCGCCACGTGGACGGGTGGGTGCTCGTCATGGACCGCCGTCGCCCCATGACGGCGTGCGGCGTCCTTGCCGGGCGGGTCCGGCTCGGCCATCGGATCGCAGACGTGGGCGGGCACCGACTGCCCCGCGCAGTGGTAACCGCACTCCACCACCCACCGGCGCAGTTCGGCCACCGAGGTCACGCGGGGGTCGAACACCACGGTCGCCGCCTGGGCGACCGGGTTGACCTCCACCTCGATCACACCTGGACGGCGGCCCAGCACCGCGGCCACCACGTTCTGCTCGGACGCCCAGTGCACCCCGCTCACGTCCAGCACCGCCGTGCTGCGTCCCTTGAGCTCCACGTCTGCCATACAGGGTCCGTACCCGGCAGGGGCTTGCAATATACCCATGGGGGGTATACGTTCAGGCGAGTAACCGACATTCGCGACATGTTCTGGAGTCGTCATGACCGAGCAGCAGCAGCACCACGACCATGCCGGACACGACCACGCCGGACACGCGGCGCAGCACCACGGGCACCAGCACCACGGGCACGACGCGGGTCAGGCGAAGGTGTCCTGGCGGATGGCGGCGTCGGCGACGCTGCACTGCCTCACCGGGTGCGCCATCGGCGAGGTCCTCGGCCTGGTGATCGCCACCGCGCTCGGCTGGGCCACCGCTCCGTCCATCGCCCTGGCCGTCGTGCTCGCGTTCTTCTTCGGTTACCTGCTCACGCTCCTCCCGCTGCGCAGGGCCGGGGTGAGCTGGGGTGCCGCCGTCAAGCTGGCGCTGGCGGCCGACACCGTGTCGATCATCGTGATGGAGATCGTGGACAACGGCGTGATGCTGGCCGTCCCCGGCGCCATGGACGCCGGTCTGACGTCGGGGCTGTTCTGGGGCGCGCTGGCGTTCGCCCTGCTCGTCGCCTTCCTGGTGACCACGCCGGTCAACAAGTGGATCATCGGCAAGGGCAAGGGGCACGCGGTCGTCCACGCCTACCACCACTGAGCCACGCGACCTCGCCCAGCGGGCGAGATCCACAGACACCAGGGCCGCAGCCACCACGGCTGCGGCCCTGGTGTCGCCGTGTGGCGCCCTCACCCGCCGCTCCCTCGCCGACGGCTACGGGTCCGGGCCGGACGCCCCGCAGATCATCGCCGGGCGCCGCGACCTGATCCGGCAGGCCCGAGGAACCGGATGAGGCTGACCCCTTGCCTGTCAGCCACTGTTTGAGGTCAAGTCATCACGGACAGTGATTAGAGTTGTGGTCGTACTGATGCGGCAAACCGTCCGGCGCGGAGGCGACGCCTTCGCGCTGTGCACGGCCGTGCTCGGCATCGCCGTGCTGCTGCATCTGACCTTCGCCGTGCTCACCTCCACCCATTCCGCGCACCAGCACGGGACCGGTGCCCAGCAGCCTGCCGTCGGCATCACCGACCCCGGGGCTCACACTTCGATGGTCGTGACCGCCGGGCACGATCCCACACCGTGCCACAGTCCGCCCAGCGGGCACGACCACAGCCGGTGTGGGGCGGTGGCCGGGACGCCGATCACCGACGCGCGCCCGTTGCTGCCGACCGGGCTCGCGATCGGTCACGTGGTGATCGGCACGCACGCCCTCGCCTCGACGCCGTCACCGATACGGCGGCGCCATGGCGAGCGACCGGCCTGCTCGCCGGCCGGGGCCGCCCTGCTGATCCTCAACTCCGTCTCCCGTATATAGGCCGCCCCACGGGCACACCCGCCAGCGGCTCAGCGCCCCGCGCGAGCCGCGGCCCCGGCGTCCCGCACGCGAGCCAAGCACATCGCAGCCACGGGGAACGGACCATGACCTACACACTCAACCCAGCGCCGACCACGCCGTCGTCGCTCAGTCAACTGATCACGCCGAACACCTGCCACGCCCCCCAGCACGTGGTCGGCAACACGCCGGTGCTGTGGATCCCGGAGATCGCCACCGGAACGGGGCCCGGTTTCTGGGCCAAACTCGAAGGCGGCAATCCTGGAGGGATCAAGGACCGATCCGCGCTCTACATCGTCGAGCGAGCCCGCGAGCGCGGGCGACTCCGGCCGGGCGCGCCCATCATCGAGTCCACCAGCGGAACCTTCGGCCTGGGCCTGGCCCTGGCCGGCATCGTGCACGGCCATCCCGTCACGCTGGTGAGCGACCCGGGCATGGAACCTCTGATGCGCCGACTGCTCGCCGCCTACGGGGCGCGCGTCGTCACGGTCACCGAGCCGCACCCGACGGGCGGCTGGCAGCAGGCCCGCCGCCGGCGCGTCCAGGAGCTGCTGGCCGAGCATCCGGACGCGTACTGCCCGGACCAGTACCACAACCCCGACAACGTCGCCGCCTACGAGGGGCTGGCCATCGAACTGGCGGGTCAGCTCGGCCGGATCGACGTGCTCGTCTGCGCCGTCGGCACCGGCGGCCACAGCGCCGGCGTCTATCGCGGCCTGCGGCGCTTCTACCCCGACCTGCGCCTCGTCGGCGTCGACACCATAGGGTCGACCATCTTCGGCCAGCCCGCGCGCTCCCGGCTCATGCGCGGGCTGGGCAGCAGCATCTACCCGGGCAACGTCGCCTACGAGGCCTTCAGCGAGGTTCACTGGGTCGCGCCGGCCGAGGCCGTCTGGGCCTGCCGGCGCCTGGCCGCGCTGCGGTACGCCACAGGCGGGTGGAGCGTCGGCGCGGTCGCGCTGACGGCTTCCTGGCTGGCCCGCGAACTGCCCGGCCACACCAGGATCGTGGCCGTCTTCCCCGACGGGCCGCATCGCTATTTCGACACCGTCTACAACGACGACTACTGCGCCGCTCACGAGCTCGTCGGCACGCCGGAGGCCGATCCCGACGTCGTCGACCACCCCGCCGAGCGGGAGGTGACGCGCTGGACGCGCTGTGCGACCGTGCTCGACCCCTCCGGCGAACCCTCCGGCGACCCGCCCGCGTCCGTGGGAGGCCGGCGGTGAAGAGCACGCTCGCCCTGGCCCGCTCCTTCGACACGCCGGTGAAGCTGCTGCTGGTCAACCAGCTCACCATCAACACCGGCTTCTACATGCTGATGCCCTACCTGGCCGGGCACCTGTCCGGAACGCTCGCGCTGCCGGCGGCCATGGTCGGACTCGTCCTCGGGATGCGCAATCTCAGCCAGCAGGGCATGTTCCTCGTCGGCGGCACCCTGGCCGACCGGCTCGGCTGCAAGTCGATGATCGTCGCAGGCTGCGGGCTGCGTACGCTCGCCTTCCTGCTGCTGGCGGTGGCCGACTCGCTGCCCGCCCTGCTGGTCGCCTCCGGCCTGGTCGGGTTCGCCGGCGCGCTGTTCAACCCTGCCGTGCGCGCCTACCTCGCCCGGGAGGCCGGTGCCCGCAAGGTGGAGGCGTTCGCCGCCTTCAACGCCTTCTACCAGCTCGGCATCCTGATCGGGCCGCTGATCGGCTTGGCGCTCAACGCGGTGGCCTTCAAGCTCGTCTGCCTGAGCGCGGGCCTGATGTTCGCGGCCCTGACCGTCGCGCAGCTACGAGCCCTGCCCGCCGAGGCTTCGCCACGCGAGGCAGACCGGGACGCTCAGGAAGAAGAGCCGCAGGCCGTTGAGAGGCGCGGCGTGCTGGCCGGGTGGCGCGAGATGCTCGGCAACCGGCCGTTCCTGCTGTTCTCCCTCGCCATGATCGGCTCCTACGTGCTGAACTTCCAGGTCTACCTGGGCCTGCCGCTGGAGGTTGGCCGGGTCAGCGACGGAGAGCTCGGCATCACCCTCATCTTCGCGATCTCCGCGGCGCTGACCATCGCCGGGCAGGCGCGCGTGACGGCCTGGGCGAAAGATCGGTGGCGGCCGTCGCAGGCCATCGCCCGGGGCCTGGTGATGATGGGACTCTCCTTCGCCCCGCTGGCCATCGCCGCACCCTGGGCGGGCGCGGTCGGTCATGGAGGCGGCGGCACGGCCGGCGCGCCGGCGCTGGTGCCGGTCCTGTCGACAGCGGCGCTGCTCAGCATCGCCACCATGATCGTCTATCCGTTCGAGATGGCGACCATCGCCACCTTCGGCGGCCGGCACATGGTGGGCACCTACTACGGCCTCTACAGCACCCTGGCCGGCATCGGGGTCGCCGCGGGCAACGTGCTCACCGGATGGGCGCTGGATCTGGGCACGCACGCCGGACTGCCCTTCCTGCCCTGGCTGGCGCTGACGGCGATCGGCCTGGGTTGTGCTGCCGCCGTCGCCGCCCTGGACCGGTCAGGACGCCTGGCGGCCTCGGCCGAGCCCGTGTCGGCGAGGACGACGGCGTAGGAACACCCGTGCGGGTTCCAGGTGCCTGCGGCCTGGAACCCGCACGATGGCGCCCGGCGGGTGACGGTCCCCTTCATCCATGTACGCCTGCCGTCGTAGTCGCTCGACCGCTGCCGCCATGGGAGTAGTGGTTTTTGACTTCACCGGTACGACGACGTGTCCAGGCCCGGAGGCGATGATCGGAGCTCCGCATCAGGCGATCTCAAAGGACATGATCAATGTCGCTGCTCATCCGTCACGTCACCCCTGTCTCCCCGCAGCGCGCCCGCGGCCTGCTCGCCGAGGTGTATGCGCAGGTCAACGCGGAGTTCAGCAGTATCGGGCCGGCGGTGATGATGATGTCACCCGCGCCGGAGCTCATGGCGGCCGGCTGGTCGCTGATGCGCGAAGCCCAGCTCGCGGGCCAGGCCCCCGCGCTGGACAAGACCCTGGTCGCCCTGGGAGCGGCCCAGGCCAATCAGCTGGAGTACGACGTACAGGCGTTCCTGTCCGTGCTGCGGCTCATGGGAGAGCCCCAGCTCGCGGACGTGATCGCACGAGGCGGATCACCGGCTGACCCGAGGTTCGCCGGCCTCCTGAAGTGGGCGGCGTCCACCGGCGTCGAAGGTGTCGATCCGGTGGAGGCGCCGTTCTCGCCCCAGGTGGCCGCCGAGCACATCGGCACGGTCCTGTTCACCCACTTCGTCGACCGCGTGGCGGCCGTCATGCTCCCGGCCGGACTGACACCGGGCAGCATGGACCCGGACGACGAGCCCCCGTTCGAGGGCGCCCCCGTTCTGCGCGAACTCGGCCGGGATCTCCGGCCGGGCGACACCCTCGCGCTGCTGGAGGACCTGCCCACAGGAGAGCCGCCCGCGTGGGCGGCGGACCTGCCGATCGGACGGGCCTACGCCACTCTTGCCGCCACCGCCGCGCAGGGAGCGGGCCTGCTCACCCCCGATGCCGCGACGGTTGTGGCCGACGTCGTCGCCGCGCACCGCGGCCGTCGCCGGCCTGCGGGCGACTGGCTGGACACGCCGCTGTCCGTGCTCTCTCCGGAGGAGCGCGCCGGGGCGAGCGTGGCCGTCATGGCCGCTCTGGCACCGCATGCCATCACCGACGAGCAGGTCGCGACGTGGCGCGCCACCGACCGCCGCTTCAGCGACCACTGCACCGTCTACCTGCTGGCCTACGGCGCCATGACGGCCGTCACGCACATCGAGGCCGACATCACCGCCGCCCTCGGCGGCCAGAGGTCCTGACGGGCCGGTGGCGGCAGGACCGTGCGGTTGCCGGATGGCTGCGAGGTGGCTGGGCAGGCGGTCCGCGCGCTCACGTCGATCGGCGCGGCCGGGGGAACCGTTCAGCTGCCCGTTGGAGACGGCTCGGAACCCGTGGGCGAGGGCATACCTGGCATGCCTGGCATACCCCGCATGTTCGGCACGCAGGGCATGCTTCCCGGGCCGTACCACTGGACCAGCCACTGGCGCATCTGCATGGCCTCGTCGTGCTGGCCGTCGCGGACCGAGCGGGCGAAGTCCGCGACCTCGGAGTGCTGCGCCTGGCCACTCATGAGCAACTGCTGCGACATCATGATCGCCACCATGTGGTGCGGGAGCATGTCCTGCAGGAACGCCTTGTCCAGTTCCTCGCCGGACAGCCCCGACAGATCCCGCATCATCGTGCTGGCCGGCGTCGGCGTGGGGCTGGACGGGTACCACTGGGCCAGCCAGCCCTTCATCTTCTCGATCTCGGCGCTCTGCGTCTCCACGATGCTCCGCCCGAGCCGCTGCATCTCCGGCCGGTCCGAACGCTCCAACTGCCGGGCAGCGGTCACCGCTTCCTCGTGGTGCGGCACCATCTGACTCAGGTAGTCGGACTCGCCGGTGATCGGGCGCATCTCTCCCATGCCCGGACAGTTCCACGTCCCCGACGGTGTTTCCGTAGGACTCGGCGCGGGTGTCGGCGAGCGGCTGCTCATATCCGCGGCGGCGGCCCCCGCCGTCGCCACGGCGGCGAGGAGCACCCCGGCCGCCACCCCCGTCTTCAGCGAGCGTCGACTCATGTCTTCCCCCAACCGCTCGTGCGGTCTGCGTCCTTCCACGATAGCGGGCCCCTTCGACGATCACTGGTGGGCTGACCTGCGCTGTTGCCAGCTCCCGAGGCCAGGGTCGACCACCCGTCCGGTGAAGACCACGCCGCGACAGCCTGCCCGCGGGTGCCCTACCGGGAGGCGAGCGAGGACGCCCGCAACGGTGTCATCGTGACTGGCCCCGCCCGAGGCGTTCCCGCGCCTCGTCGTAGGCCGCCGCGTCGATCTCACCCTTGGCGAACCGGCGGGCCAGGATCTCCTCCGCGGTCTCCCGGCCGCGGTCCCCGCGCCCCGAGGTCTGCGCGACCCTGAGGGCCGCCCAGACGACCGCGCCGATGAGCAGGATCCACACGATGGTCATCACGATCATCCAGCCCACTCCCGGGCCATACCCGTACATCATCATGACCACCTCCACCTTCCACTCTTCGCCGTTCGGCCCGTGGGCGACAGGGACTTAGGTCACCAGGCGGCCGGGCTGTGTCCCGTTCAGTGGGCGAAGACTCCGTGGACCTTGGAGCCGCGCTCGCCCTCGGGGTGCACGAGCATGGTGATCGAACCGGCCCCGATCCACAGCGCGAAGGCGATGCCCATGGCGTAGGCCTGGTACTGCTGGCGGCTGCGCCGGCTCGCCCAGAGCCGGGTGGCAAATGTGGAGAATTCCGGTATGGGACGCCGTCAACGAGGTGAGAGTAAGCGGCTTGACTCATCGACCACAGATTTAAGCGCATTACATGAGTTTTGGCATAGATCTCCCTTGCGGTGTGGCTGGAATTGTTTCTCTTCCCTCACCCCCGGTTAGGGGAACCGGACCAACGAGAGGAGAAGGCATGATCACCCGAGAGCAGATCCCCATGGTGCTCGACCACCCGGTCTTCGACACCACGGGACAGAGAGTCGGGGAAGTGAAGCACGTATTCCTCGACGACACGACAGACCGTCCGGAATGGCTGTGCGTCCGAACCGGCCTTTTCGGCACCAGGGAGACGTTCGTCCCGATGCAGGACGCCGAATTCGTCCAGGACCACGTCGAGGTGCCGTACGACAAGGAGCGCATCAAGGACGCGCCCAGCGTGGACGTCGACGCGGGCGGGCACCTGTCTCCGGACCAGGAACGGGATCTCTACCGCCACTACGGCATCGACTGGGGCCAGGCCTGGCAGCAGGCTAACGAGCCCGCCCAGGGCGGCTGGGCGCACACCGCCGGGGAGCGCGAACGCGAGCGCATCGGTGGCCTCACGGACGACGCGATGACCCGCTCCGAAGAGCAACTGCACGTGGACACCGAAACATACGAGAGCGGGCGGGCCCGGCTGCGCAAGTTCGTCGTCACGGAGGAGCAGCAGGTCAGCGTTCCCGTCACACGCGAAGAGGTACGCGTCGAACGCGAGCCGATCACGGACGCCAATCGCGACGCGGCGCTGTCCGGGCCGGAGATCACCGAGGCCGAACACGAGGTCGTCCTGCACGCGGAACGGCCCACGGTCTCCAAGACGACCGTTCCCAAGGAGCGGGTGCGGATGACCACGGAACAGATCGCCGACGAGGAGGTCGTCTCCGAGGAGATCCGCAAGGAGCGGATCGAGACCGAGGGCGACATCGGCGAGTCCGGACCCACGTCCTGAGGCCATTCGCGATTCTCGACATCGCCGCCGCCGTTTCCGCGCGGCGGCGATGTCGTCACAAGGACCTGCGCCACTATTCACGGCGTTCCGGGGCGTCAGGTAAGAAACGGGGATCGAGGTGTTTTTCGAGTCCTGGAGTGAAATCGTCCGTGTCATCACCGCCGCTCTCGTCGCCTATGCGGTGCTGATCGCGATGCTGCGGCTTTCCGGTAAGCGCACCTTGGCCAAGATGAACGCCTTCGACCTCGTCATCACGGTCTCGCTGGGTTCCACGCTGGCCACGCCTTGGAGGACATCGCCGCCGTCGTGCTGGAGGCCAACGGCACCTTCAGCGTCATCACCCACGGGAAGCTGGGCTCGGGCAGTGCCATGGCCGACGTCGTCGCGCACGGGGATGATTCCCGCCCAACCGCCGGGTGAGACGCCGAACCGCCATCGCCCAGCAGCGTCCGTCGCTGTCGCCATGCACCGTGTCTCGCCGGCCGTGACATCGCCGCCGTTCAACCGCCCCCGATGGTCATGCGTCGTGAACGGGTGACCAGGTGATCAAGCGGAGTCTCCGGACGATCGTCGAAGGAACGGGATCGCCGATGGGACCATCGGATCTTGGGGGCAGGCTGATTGTCCTGCGGGACACGCTGCGCACCCAGCTTTGGCTGCTGCCCTCTGTCGGCGTGGGTCTTGCCCTGGGTCTTGGAGTGGGACTGCCCCAGCTGGACGCACGGATCGGACGCGACCTTCCCCCGTGGATGACGGGCTACCTGTTCGGCGGGGGCGCGAGCGCGGCCCGGACAGTGCTGGGTGCCATCGCCGGCTCTCTGATCACGGTGACGTCACTGACGTTCTCCATGACGTTGGTGACGCTGCAGCTCGCGAGCAGCCAGTTCTCCCCGCGTCTGCTGCGCACCTTCGCCCGAGACCGGTTCGTCCAGGCCACCCTGGCGCTGTTCCTCGCCACCTTCATCTATGCCCTGACCGTGTTGCGCACGATCCGATCCGCCGGCGAGTCCAGAGAGGTCTTCGTGCCGCAAATAGCGGTGACCACGGGATTCGTCCTGGCGCTGGTCAGCGTTCTCGCCCTCGTGCTCTTTCTCGCGCACCTGGCCCGGGAGCTGCGGGCGGAAACGACGTTGCTCAGAGTGCACGGCGAGGCGAACGAAACCATCCGCCGCGTCCTTCCGCCACGGCGGTTCGAGTCCGTGGATGTCAGACCCGTGTCGCCGCCTCCTGAGGCGGTGCCCCTGCCCGCCGGTGCCTCCGGCTTCGTGCTGAGGATGGATGAGAGCTCACTGCTGTCCGCGGCGGTGGAGGCCGATGTCGTCCTGCTCATCGACTGTTGTCCGGGCAGCCTGCTGGTCGCGGGAACCCCGATGGGAGCCGGCTGGCCGCGCGCCGCGACATCGTTCGACGCCGACATCGAACTCCGGCTCACCCGGCAGGTCGCCAGGGCGATACGCACCGGCCCCGAACGGACCGCCGCCCATGATGTGACGTACGGGCTCCGGCAGCTCATCGACGTGGCCGTCAAGGCGCTGTCACCGGGGATCAACGATCCGACCACGGCCGTCCACGCCCTGGGCCATGTGTCGGTTCTCCTGTGCGACCTGGCAGGCCGCCAGCTCGGGCCGCGGCCACTTCGCGACGAGCGGGGCCGCGTACGGGTCATGCTGTATCAGCCGAACTTGGCCGACTTGCTGACGATGACGCTGGCGCAGCCCCTCCACTATGGCGCACACGATTCCGCCGTCCTGGCCCAGATGTTCTTCCTGCTACGTGACCTCGCCTGGTGCGCTACCTCCGACCAGCGCCCGGCAATCGCCCATCAGCTGGAGGTCCTGCGCGCCGAAGCCGCCGGGCGACAGTTCGGATCGAGGGAGATGGCGCGTTTCGACATGCTTTCCAAGCAGGTCGAGCAGGCGCTGGCCGGCCGCTGGACACCCGCGTGGACTCCATCGTGAACATGCTCTCTCCCTGCGACGCCACAGCGGCGGCTACGCGTCCCCGCGGGAGCGGTGATCGCAGCGTGCGCGGTGCCGAGATGCTCGGATAGCTTTTGTAGCCGAAGCGAGGGATCGGCGAGGAGCGGGGAACGGCGAGTGACGGTGACGGAGCGGCCCAGCGCGATCGGGCAGGCGCTGCTGGCGATCGGCGATCAGTGGACGCTGTTGATCCTGCAGCGGGCCTTCCTCCTGCACGTCCGGCGCTTCGCCGATTGGCGTGACCAGCTCGGCGTGTCCGAGTCGGTGCTGGCCAACCGGATCAAGGAACTGGTCGCGGGTGACCTGCTTCGGCCGGCCCCGTATCGAGAGCAGGGCCGCACCCGGACCGAGTACCTTCTCACCGAGCGGGCGATCGAGCTGTGGCCGCTGCTGGTGGAGATCTGGTCGTGGGAGCGCCGGTGGGCGCCCCGCCGTCGCGGGCTTCCGGAGTTGACGCACGACGTCTGCGGCAACCGCACTGATGTGGAGCTGGGCTGCGCGGGCTGCGCTCGGGCACCGGTGACCGCCCGCGACACCGAGACCGTGCGGGACGCGGCCACGTTCGCCCAGGTGACGGTGCCGCGCCATCATCGCAGGACCGTCCGGAGCGACGGCGAGCACGACCCGCTGTCGTATTTCCCCGAGACCTTCGAGCTGCTGGGCGACCGCTGGAGCACGGTGATCCTCGCGGCCGCCTTCCTCGGCATACGGCGCTTCGCCGACTTCCAGTCGGAGCTCGGCGTGGCGCCCTCGGTGCTGTCCAACCGGCTGCGTCTCTTCACCGAGTTGGGCGTGCTCGCCGTGGACGGCCCCGAGACGCGGCCGAGGTACCGGCTGACGGAGAAGGGCCTGGACTTCTACGGGATCTTCGCCTTCGTCGTGGACTGGGGCCAGCGGTGGTTCACCGGCCCGCCGCGGACCGACCTTCGGGTCACTCACCGCGCGTGCGGCCAGCCGTTCCGTCCGTACCTGCGGTGCCGGTCGTGCGGGCAGGCGATCAGCCGTAGCGAGGTGCACTTCGTGTTGCCCGAGGTCATTCCCGAGAGGCGGCTGCCGCTCGCCGGGACTGGGTGACGCGGAAGCGTCCGGCGACGAAGGAGTCGTCGGTGAGCGAGGCGTTCCCGGCCGGGTTGAGTCCGGTGACGTGGTAGTCGCTGTAGGCGGCGGAGAAGTTCAGCGGCATCGGGCCGGTGAGGTTGCTGGTCAGGGCGGCGCCGGCCAGGGCGTAGGCGTTCTCGGCCCGGTCCAGGTAGGCGTCGTCGGTGGCGTAGGCGAAGGCGGTGATCGCGCCGTGCTCGCGCGCGTCCTGGGTGGCCCGGGCCAGCGCCTGGTCGGCGTCGTCGCAGTCGATCACGAAGGCGACCGGGCCGAAGCGTTCCGCGGCGAACAGGTCGTGGTCGTCGATGCCGACCCGGGCCAGGAGCGGCCCGCTGGTGCGGGCCTCGGGGTGTCGGGGGTGCTCGTACGGCTGTGCGTCGAGCAGGACGCGGCCGCGGGCGGCGGCCTGCTTGCCCACCTCGTCGAGGAGGGTGAGTGTGGCCGGCGACTGGATCGCGCCCAGCACCGCGGCGGCGCGCCGCGGCACCGTGGACACGGCCCGTACGGCGTCGGCCAGCCCTTCGGCGAACTCCTCCACGCTCACCAGGCCATCGCCGGTGGGCAGGCCGCCGCGCGGCACGTAGATGTTCTGGGGGCTCGTGCACATCTGTGCGGAGAACAGGCACAGCGAGCCGGCCAGAGCGCGCAGCACCGGTTGCAGCTCGCCGGCGGAGTGCATGAGGACCGAGTTCACCCCGGAGGTCTCCGTGTACGCCACGGCGGGGAAGGCGTTGGCCTCGACCCACGAGCCGAAGGCGGCCGAGCCGGTGAAGTCCACGATCCGGACGGCGGGGTGCCGCACCAGCAGCTTGGTGACGGGCTCGGCGGTCGTGTCGACGGCCAGCCCGATCAGGCCGGGGTCGAAGCCCGACGCGGTCAGGACGCGGCGGCAGGCGCGTACGGCCAATGCCATCTGCAGGACCGAGCTGGGGTGCGGCTTGACGATGACCGGGTTGCCGGTGACCAGGCTCGCGAAGAGCGCGGGGTAGACGTTCCAGGCGGGGAAGCTGGCGCAGGCGACGACGACCGCGACGCCCCTGGGCACCAGGCGGTAGCGTTTGGTCAGCTCGACCGTCGACGGGCCGAAGGCGCGGGCCCAGCGGGCGCTGCCGGGCACGCGGGACATCGCCGCGAACGCCTGCGCGATGGCCTCGACGCCCCGGTCGAGCGCGTTGGTGCCGCTGCCCGTCAGGCTCATGCCAAGACTCTGTCCGGTCGTGTGCACCGTGGCGTGGGCCAGTTCGGCGGCGTGGGCGTGGATGCGCTCGCACATCTCCAGGCATACTCCCGCCCGCACCCGGGGGTCGGCCTCCCGCCATCGCGGCCACGCCTGGGTCGCGGCCGCGACCAGGCGGTCGACGTCCGCCCTGAGGTAGGAGATTCCGAGTGGTTCGCCGGTGTAGGGGGAGATCTCGTCGTCCTGGACGGCCTGTACGCCGGGGCCGTCGTCCTCGAACGGCCTGCCCAGCTGCGCCTCGAAGGCGGCGGGCGAGGCGGTGGACGGTTCCCCGTACGCGCTCCAGCTCTCGCGGGTCCGGCACGCCTCGATCGCGCGTTCCAGGGTCGTGCGGTGCTTGTCGAAGAGGTCGGTCGTCATGCTTCCACTCCGTCCGGGTCGGGCCAAAGGATCATCTGGGTGCAGCGGAACAGTGCGATCGGGCGGCCGGCACCGTCGCTCACCACGGCGTCCCACACCTGGGTGCGCCGTCCGCCGTGCGCGAGGGTGGCGACCGCGCGGACCGTCCCCTCCCGAGCGGTGCCGGTGTAGGAGGTGGTCAGTTGCACCGTGGTGAATCCGCGTGCGCCCCTCGGCAGCCGCAGCCGGCAGCCGATGCCGCAGGCGGTGTCGGCCAGCGCGACCACCGTGGCGGCGTGCAGGTAGCCGTTGGGGGCCAGCAGCTCGGGGCGTACGTCGAGCTCGGCCGTCACCGCGTGCTCGTCGGCGGCGACGACCCGGAAGCCCAGCAGGCCGGGCAGCCGCCCGGCCACGAGCCGGGTGAGGCTCGCGGGGGTCGGTGCCTCGGGGGTGGCGCGGGGTGCCCGGTCGTCGGTCATGGCGGCTCACGCCTCCAGCACGACGGCGATGCCCTGCCCGACGCCGATGCAGGCGGCGGCCACGCCGATGCCGCCGTGGCGGGCCAGTCGCCGGGCGCAGTCGACCGTGGCCCTGGCGGCTGACGCGCCGAGTGGGTGACCGAGCGCGATCGCGCCGCCGTGCGGGTTCACCAGGTGCTCCGGGACGGCTAGTTCGTCCATGCAGGCCAGCGCCATGGCGGCGAAGGCTTCGTTGAGCTCCAGCACAGCGATGTCGGACAGGGTCCGGCCTGCCTTGCGCAGGGCCGCGTGCACGGCGGGGACGGGTGCCAACGCGAACCTGTCGGGTTCGAGCGCCGCCACGGCCGAGGAGACGATCCGTGCCATGGGCGTGAGCCCGAGTTCCGCCGCCGCCTCGCGGGTGCCCATCAGGACGACGACGGCGCCGTCGCTGACGGGGGAGGAGTTGCCGGCGGTGACTGTGCCGTCCGGTGTGAAGGCCGGTGGGAGGGTGGCGAGCGTGGCGGGGTCGCAGCCGGGGCGCACCGGCTCGTCGGTCGTGACTCCGGCCAGGGGGACGACCACGTCGTCGTGCAGGCCCTTGGCCCAGGCTTCGTGCGCGAGCCGGTGGGAGCGGGCCGCCCATTCGTCCTGGCGGCCGCGGCCGATGCCGCGTTCGGCCGCGACGCGGTCCATGGTCGCGCCCAGTGATTCGGTCCACCCCGCGGGGAAGGCCGGGTTGGGCATGCGCCAGCCCACCGTGGTGGGTACGAGGTCCATCCGGCGCGGCAGGGCGGTGTCGACCGGCGGGAGCACGAAGGGGGCGCGGCTCATGCCTTCCACTCCGCCGGCCACGACCAGTTCGGCGTCGCCCAGGGCGAGGGCCCGCCCGGCGTGCACGATCGCCTCGGCACCCGATCCGCACAGCCGGTTGACCGTCACCCCGGGGACCGTCGGGGGGAGCCCGGCGAGCAGGGCGGCCATGCGTGCCACGTTGCGGTTGTCCTCGCCGGCGCCGTTGGTGTCGCCGTAGACGACGTCGTCGATCCGGGCCGGGTCCAGTGCGGGGTGCCGCGCGATCAGCTCGCGCAGTGGATGCGCGGCCAGGTCGTCGACGCGGACGCCTGACAGGCCGCCGCGGTTCTTGCCGAAGGGGGTTCGGGTGGCGTCCAGGAGCAAGACCTCGCGCATGCCTCTCCTCACAAGCTGACTTCGCCTATAGTACTAATGCTCCCGCCGCCCACAACCCCTCGGAGGCGCCCGTGACCATCGGCCTGCTGGTCCAGCGCGCGGCCGCCCGCTTCGGCGATCGGCGTGCCGTGCAGGGGCCCGACGGAGCCCGCACCTTCGCCGAGCTGGCCGGGCGTGCGTCGGGGCTCGCCCGCGGGCTGTTGTCGCTCGGCCTGTCGCCGGGTGACCGGGTCCTCGAACTGCTGCCGAACGGCTGCGCCCTGGTCGAGTCCGACCTCGCGCTGGCCATGGCCGGCCTGGTCCGCGTGCCGCTCAACCCGCGGCTCGGCCCGGCGGAGTGGGAGCGCATCGCCGACGACTGCGGCGCACGGGCGCTGATCTACGACGCCCGCTTCGCCGAGGACACCGAGGCGCTGCGCTCGGGGCTGCAGGCGGTCGTCTCCGGCGATGCCCCCGGCCGGCGCCTCGACGACCTGGTCACCGGCGGCCCGGTCCCGATCGGGGTCCTGCCTGACGATCTGGTGGGGCTGGCCTACTCCTCGGGGACGACCGGACGTCCCAAGGGCGCCCGGCGCACCCACCGCAACCGCATCGCCTCGGCGCTGGCCATGACGCACGAGGTGCTGGGCGGGCCGCCGGCCGCCGACGCGGTCTACCTGCACGCCGGTCCCGCGATCCACACCAGTGGGCTGTTCGTGCTGCCCTGGCTCATGGCGGGCGCTCCGCAGGTGTTCCTGGACCACGCGGACGCCGCCACGATCCTGGCCGCTGTCGAGGAGCACCGGGTCACGCACACAGCGCTGGTGCCCACGATGGTCTCCCGGCTGGCAGAGGCCGCGGACGGGACCCCGCTGCGCATGCTCGCCTACGCGGGGGCGCCGATGCCGCCCGGGCAGATCCGCCGCGCCAGCGAGCGGCTCACGCCGCACCTGGTGCAGTACTACGGACTGGTGGAGGCGATGCCGCCGCTGACCGTGCTCGACGCCGACGACCACGCCCGCGGCCTGGCAGGGGAGCCCGGGCTGCTGACCTCGGCCGGGCGTGTCTGCCTGGCGATCGACCTGCGCGTGGTCGACGAGGAGGGGCGCCCGCTGCCGGACGGGGAGCAGGGCGAGGTCGTGGTGCGCGGCGACCCGGTGACGCCCGGCTACCACAACGCCGAGGGCCGCGCGGACCTCGGCAAGGGCTTCACGAATGGCTGGTTGCGCACGGGGGACATCGGGCACCTCGGCCCCGGCGGGCGGTTGTGGCTGACCGACCGCAGGAACGACATGATCATCACCGGGGGTTACAACGTCTACCCCCGGGAGATCGAGGACGTCATCGCCGGCGTCGACGGGGTCGCGGAGGCCGCGGTCGTGGGGCTCGCCGACGGGGAGTGGGGCCAGCGGGTCGCCGCCGTCTACACCTGCCTCGCCGGTCGCCGGATCGAGCCCGACGAGGTCCTGCGCCGGTGCCGGGCGGCGCTTCCGGCGCACAAGAGGCCGAAGAGCGCGCTTTCGGTGACCTCGCTGCCGCTCAACGCCACCGGGAAGATCAGCCGCCGGGAGGTGCTCCGGCGGATGGAGGCCGGCGAGCGCTGGTGAGCGTTCGCCGTCACCGGCGGGCCTCAGCCGCCGGTGACGGCGAACAGCGCGACCGTGGTGCAACTGCCCCCGATGTTGAGGGTCAGCGCGGTGCGCGCGCCCGGCACCTGACACTCGCCCGCGGCCCCGGAGACCTGGCGGGCGGCGTCGTGCAGCATGCGCACGCCGGTGGC
This sequence comes from Nonomuraea muscovyensis, assembly GCF_014207745.1. Classification (NCBI taxonomy): domain Bacteria; kingdom Bacillati; phylum Actinomycetota; class Actinomycetes; order Streptosporangiales; family Streptosporangiaceae; genus Nonomuraea; species Nonomuraea muscovyensis. Next base: position 2,469,979 of record NZ_JACHJB010000001.1, on the reverse strand, counting down.
GCCGACCGGGTGGCCGAGACCGATGAGGCCACCCGACGGGTTGACCGGGATGCCGCCGTCGAAGTCGATCAGGCCGCTCTCGATCGCCCGCCAGGACTCGCCCGGGGGCGTCAGCCCGAGGTGGTCCAGGGCGACGTACTCGGTGATCGTGAAGCAGTCGTGCGTCTCGATCACGTCCACGTCCTCGGGCCCGCGCAGCCCGGCGCGCTCGTAGGCGTCCAGCACCGCCCGCCGCAGGTGCGGGAACAGGTACGGCTCACGCCTGGCCAGCTTGTCCGCCAGCAGCATCGGGGCCGTACGGTGCGCCCATCCCGAGATGACCGGGCCCCGCCTGCCATACCGCTCGTGGGCGAGGACCACGGCGGCGGCGCCGTCGGTGATGCGGCCGCAGTCGTACTTGCGCAGCCGCCCCTCGACCACGGGGTTGAGGACGTCGTCCGTCCCGAAGCAACCGTCGGGGAAGGACCACGACCGGGCCTGGGCGAGCGGGTTGCGCAGGGCGTTGCCGTGGTTGATCTCGGCGATCCGGGCCAGGTGCTCGTGGGACAACCCGTGACGCGCGTCCACCTCGTCGGCGATCTCGGCGAACAGCGCCGGCCAGGGGAAGTCGGCCGCCTGCGCCTCCCGGCCGGCCCAGGCCGCGCAGCCCAGGTGCCCGGCGGCCTCCTTGGCGCCGACGTTGCGCATCAGCTCCACGCCCACGACGAGGGCCACGTCGTACCGTCCGGCCTCCAGATCGGCCATGGCGGCCAGGACCGCCATGGATCCCGACGCGCACGCGGCCTCGTGCCGGGACGTGGGCAGCATGGCCCACGCGGGGTCGATCGCGGCCACCATGCCGCCCAGGTGGGCCTGCCCGGCGAACAGCTCGCCCGCCAGGTTGCCGACGTGCGCCACCTGCACGTCCCCGGCGGGTACGGCCGCCGCCTCCAACGCCCCGAGCGAGGCTTCGCGCAGCATCTCGAACAGGCCCACGCCGGAGCGGGCGAAATCCGTCTGGTATCCGCCGAGAACGTGGATCACAGCTTGAGCTCCCTCTTGAGTATCTTGCCGACCGGGTTCCTGGGCAGCGCGTCGACGATCTCCAGCCGTTCCGGGAGCTTGTACGACGCGATGCCCTTGCCGCGCAGGAAGTCGACGAGCGAGGCGAGGTCCAGCCCGCTCTCCTTGCTGACGATGACCGCGCACACCTTCTCGCCGAGCACGTCGTCCGGGTAGCCGGTCACGGCCACCTCGGCGACCGCCGGATGCCCGGCGAGCAATGCCTCCAGCTCGGCGGGGGCGATGTTCATGCCGCCGCGGATGATGATGTCCTTGGCCCGGTCGACGAAGCGCAGGTACTGCCCCCGCTCGCCGGCGATCTCGAAGAGGTCTCCGGTCCTGAGGTAGCCGTCCTCGTCGAACGGGTCAGCCATGGCCGTGCCCGGCAGGTACCCGGCGAAGACCGTGGGGCCGCTCAGCCGCAGCTCGCCGGGGACACCCGGCTCGGTGATCTCCTTGCCGTCCGGGGTGACCAGCCGCGTGCTGACCCGGTCGAGCAGCTCCGGCGCCCCCGGCGCGCCGGGGCGGGGGAAGAAGCGGGCCCGGGTCTCCGGGTCCGGCATGTGGGCGGGGTCCGACAGCAGGGTGATGCCCTCGTTCGAGCCGAAGAAGTTGATGATCGCGATGCCGTGCCGCTCCTGCCAGCCGCGCACCATCGACGGCGGCAGCGGGGCGGAGCCGGAGCCGATGCGGGTCAGCGAGGAGATGTCGGTCTTGGCAAGCAGCGCGTCCTGGTGCAGCAGCATCGTGAGGAGCGCGGGCGGGGCCAGGGTATAGGTGACCCGCTCGGCCGCGATCTGGCCCAGGTACGTGGGCAGGTCGAAGGGATGATGCTGGACGAGCGTCGCGCCGACCCGCAGCCAGGGCAGGAAGACGCCGCCGATCCCGGCCATGTTCACCATGGGGAAGGGGTTGAGGATCACGTCGCGAGAGGTGAGCGCGGGCGCGGCCGTGCAGATCGCCTCGATGGCCAGCCAGTCGTAGTGGCACCTGGGCACGCCCTTGGGTGTCGCCTCGGTGCCGGAGGTCCAGCAGATCGTCACCCGCTCCGCGGGGTCGGCCTCGCGCCGTGGCGGCCCTGCGTCGATCTCCGGGCCGGGCACGCCCTCCAGGTCGCCCGGCCAGGACAGCGTGGGCGTGCCCTCCGGCGCCCGCGACTCGCGGCCGCTGACCAGTAGCCGGGCACCGGACAGGGGCAGCAACTGGGCCAGCTCGTACTCGCGGTACTGCATGGGGAAGGGGGTGACCGTCGCGCCGAGCCGGACGGTCGCGAGGAAGCTCACCGCCAGCTCCACGCTGTTGGGCAGTTGCACGGCCACCACGTCACCGGGACCGATCCCGTGCGCGTGCAGCACACCGGCGACGCGCTCGACCTCCGCGCCGAGCTGCTCCCAGGTCAGCCGCTTCGGCGGGCCGTCCAGCAGGTCGGCCTTGTTGAGCGGGTCCACGATCGCCGTGTCGTCGGGCCGGGTCGCCACGTGCGCTGCGAGGAGCTGGTCAATGGTGTCACCGGTCCACCAGCCCGCCGCGGTGTAGCGGGCGATTCGGTCTGCGGAATGCGTCATCGCGACTCCCAGGGGTGTGATGGGCGCAACACTACGAAAGCCGAAGCCAGCCCGTCAATGTCCATATGTTGACACCTAACTTCGTCTATCGTAGTTTTCGAGCATGGCCGAAAGTGTCGTAATCATGGACGAGTCGGGCGAGGCGAATCCGTACCTGCTGGGCGTCTACGCGCCGGTCCAGGACGAGATCACCGCCGACGAGCTGACGGTGATCGGGCAGATCCCGACGGACCTCAACGGCGTGTACCTGCGCAACGGGCCCAACGCGCGCTACCCCATGAAGGGGCGCTACCACTGGTTCGACGGCGACGGCATGGTCCACGCCGTGCACTTCGAGAACGGCCGCGCCCGCTACCGCAACCGCTGGGTGCGCACCCGGGCCTTCGACGCCGAATCCGCCGCCGGCCAGGCACTCTGGACCGGCGTCATGGAGAACCCGAAGGGCAACCCCTTCGGCAACGCGCGCGGTCTGCCCTACAAGGACACGGCCAACACCGACGTGATCTTCCACCGGGGCCGGGTGCTCGCCTCCTGGTACCTGTGCGGCACGCCGTACAGCCTGGACCCGCTCTCTCTGGAGACGCTCGGCGCCGACACCTTCCTCGACACTCTGAACGGCGACTTCATGGCGCATCCCAAGGTGGACGAGCGGACCGGCGAGCTGTTCTGGTTCGACTACGGGCCGCGGCCGCCCTACCTGCGCTACGGCGTGGTCGGCCCCGGCGGGAGCGTGGAGCACTGCGTGGAGCTGGACCTACCCGGGTCCCGGCTGCCGCACGACATGGCCATCACGCAGAACCACGCCATCCTCATGGACCTGCCGCTCTACCAGGACCTCGACGCCGCCCGGCAGGGCCGCTACAAGCTGACCTTCGACCGGGAGCTGCCCTCGCGCTTCGGCGTGATCCCGCGGCGCGGCCAGGCGCACGAGATCAGATGGTTCGAGGCGCGGCCCTGCTACATCTACCACGTCGTCAACGCCTGGGAGGACGGCGACGAGATCATCATGGACGTCTGCCGGGTCTCCCGCCCGGCGCCCCACGGGAACGGCTCGCCGCTGGCCCGGATGATCAAGTACCTGAAGCTCGACGCGCGGATGTACCGCTACCGCTTCGACCTGCGGACCGGCCGGACGTCCGAGGAGTACGTGGACGAGGACCACAACACCGAGTTCCCCTCGATCGACGCACGCGCCACCGGCTATCGCACCCGGTACGCCTACAACGTCTCCATAGCCGACGCCGAGACCAACCTCTTCGACGGCCTGGTCCGCTACGACAACGTCACCGGCGCCAAGGAGACCTACTCCTACGGCCCCGGCGTCTACGGCAGCGAGGCGCCCTTCGCCCCGCGCGACGGCTCGACCGCCGAGGACGACGGCTACCTGGTCACCTTCGTCACCGACGAGCGGGAGAACCGCTCCGAAGTGCAGATCCTGCATGCCGCCCGGATGTCGGAGGGCCCGATCGCACGCGTCCTGCTGCCCCAGCGGGTGCCGCTCGGCTTCCACGCGACCTGGGTGCGATCGGAGCAACTGCGATGAACGACGTCTACATCTACGAGTGCGTCCGCACCCCGCGCGGCAAGGCTCGCCCCGGGGGCGGCCTGGCCGACGTCACGCCGCTGGCCATGCTGGAGGCACTGCTGGCGGCACTCGGCGAGCGGACCGGCGTCGGCGCGGCCGACGACCTGGTCGTCGGCTGCGCCACCCAGAACGGCGAGCAGGGCGGGAACCTGGCCCGCACCGCCGCCCTCACCACGGGCTTCGACGCGCCCGGCATGACCCTCAACCGCTACTGCACCTCCGGCATCGACGCCGTGCGCACAGCCGCCGCGCTGGTCGCCTCCGGCGCGAGCCGCACCGTCGTCGCGGGCGGCGTGGAGTCGGTCTCACGCGTGCCGATGTTCTCCGACCGCGGCCCGCTCTGGTCGCTCCCGATCGGCTCCATCCACATGGGTGTCGCCGCGGACGTGGTCGCCACCCAGGAGGGCTTCGAGCGTGCCGAACTCGACCGGTACGGCCTGCGCACCCAGGCCCTCGCCGCCAAGGCGTGGGCGGCCGGCCGCTACGACCGCTCCCTCGTCCGGCTGGGCGGCCTGGAGCGCGACGAGCACGTACGTCCCGGCCTGACGATCGAGTCCTTCACCGGGATGGAACCGTCCTTCGCCGGCACCCCGGAGCAGGACGAGGTCGTGCTCAAGCACCTCCCCGAGCTCGACGAGATCCGCCATCTGCACACCAGGGGCACCTCGCCCAGCCTGTGCGACGCCGCGGGCCTGGTGCTCGTCGGCACCGGCCTTGACCTGCCGCCCCTCGCCCGCGTCGCCGGCACCGCCACCGCCGTGACCGACCCCGTCACCATGCTCACCGCCGGTCAGCTCGCGGTCGAGGAGGTCCTGGCCGACGCCGGGCTGTCCGCCGACGACGTCGAGGTCTTCGAGTTCGCCGAGGCGTTCGCCGCGCTCTGCCTGAAGTTCCAGCGCGACCTCGGCGTCGGGGACGACCGGTTCAACGTCAACGGTGGCACGATCGCCATGGGGCACGCCTTCGGCGCCACCGGCGCCATCCTGGTCGCCGCCTGCGTCGACGAGCTCCACCGCCGGGGCGCCCGATACGGTGTCGCCGCGGTCAGCGGCGCCGCGGGCTCCGGCTCAGCCATCCTGCTGGAGCGCGTATGAGCTCCTCACCGTCCCTGAGCGTGTCGCTCGGCCTGTGGCAGGACCAGCCCGCCGAGGAGGCCCTGGCCACCGCCCGAGCGGCCGACGACCTGGGCTACCCGTCGCTGTGGATCGGGGAGATGGCCACCTACGATGCCTTCGCCCTGGCCACCGCCATCGGGCTGGCCACGACGCGGATCCGGCTCACCGTCGGGCCGCTGGCGGTGGCCGTGCGCGATCCTATGATGATCGCCATGGGCGCGGCCTCGGTGGCCGGGCTGACCGGGCGGCAGGTGGACGTCGCCGTGGGCACGTCCAGCCCGCTCGTCGTGGAGAGCTGGCACGGGCGCTCGCGCGCCCGGTCCGCGACCGCGCTCAAGGAGAGCGTCCAGGCCCTGCGGCCGTTGCTCGACGGCGAGCGCTCCGATTTCACCGGGTCGTGTGTGGCCAGCAGCGGCTACCGGCTCCGGCTGCCGGCCCCCGGATCGCGGCTGTCCGTCGCCGCCTTCGGCCCGTCGGCCGTGCGGACCGCCGCCCTGGCCGACGGCATGGTGCTCAACCTGATCACACCGGCCTCGGCCGATCGGCTGACCTCCCAGCTACGCGCCGTGAACCCGGGCGTTTCCGTGACCGCCTGGGTCATCGCCGCCGTCGACCCCGACCGTGAGGCCGTCGACCGGATCCGCCGCGCCGTCGTCGGCTACCTGGCCGCGCCCGGCTACGGCGAGATGTTCGCCGAGGCCGGCTTCGCCGACGTCGTCGCATACGCGCGTACCGGGCCGCATCCCCGAGAGCTGCTTGCCGCCGTGCCGGAGGAGCTGGTCGCCTCGGTCGCGCTGCTCGGCGACGTGGGCGAGGTAAGCGCGCGGTTGGCTGCCTACGCCGCCGCGGGAGTCGACGAGGTCGCCGTGGTGCCGGTGAGCACGGACCGTGACCCCGGCGGCACGGCGACGCTCAAGGCCCTGAGCGGCGTCGTGGGCCTGGAAGCCGAGGGTCAAAACACGCGGCGGTCCTTCGAAGCGTGATCCCTTGTCTCAATGAGGTCGATGGCCCTGCCGTCGAAGGACGAAAGTCCCTGTGACCCAGATGCCGGCCCTGGCAAGGGTGGTAAGGAGAGCGTCTTCCGGAGTGGAGGTGAACCGGCATGAGCCGTCGACAGGCGTCTGTCGCTCTTGACCCCGGCGAGGTGCAGGTGGAAACGCGCGGCGCCATCTCGCCCGGTGCGGCTGAAGATGCCCGCGAGGTGGTGGCGGCATCGACTGCGATAGCCCATGAGCCGGTTCTCTTTGCCCGGGTCAAGCTCAGCGCCTCGGCCGATCCGGCCGTGCCCCGGCCCTGCACCGCGCAGGCGAATCTCGACGTCAGCGGCAGACCCATCCGCGCCCAGGCGGTCGCCGAGTCCATGCACCAGGCCATCCGGCTGCTCGGCGACCGGTTGCGGCTGCGGCTGCGCCGTACTGGCCGGGGCTGGGAGGGTCTGCGCGGGCGACGCCCGGAGGACGCCGACCATGAGTGGCGACATTCCAGCCCGCGCCGTCGCTCGCTGCCCTACTTCTCTCGGCCCGAGGAGGAGAGGGAGGTCGTCCGGCGCAAGACGTACGAGCTGGCCTGGGCCACGCCGGATGAGGCGGCCTTCGACATGGAGCAACTCGATTACGACTTCCATCTGTTCACCGAGGCCGAGACCGGCCAGGACAGCGTCATCTATCACAGCGGAGACGGATACCGGCTGGCGCAGGTCGACCCCGCGCCCGACCGGCTGGGACCGGTGTCGATTCCGCTCACCCTCAGCTCTGCACCGGCACCCGTCCTCACTGTTCGGGAAGCAGTGGAACGTCTGGAAACCATCGGTTCGCCGTTCATCTTCTTCGTCGATGTCGGTACCGCACGGGGCAGCCTCGTCTATCACCGTTACGACGGCCACTATGGCCTCATCGCGCCGTCATCGCCGACGAGGGCTGGCGCTCCGGCAGCGTCTCCCTCGTAGATCACCGCCCGCATCGTGGATCACAGAGCCGGCGGCCGCTGGCTGTCAGTTCGGCCTAGCCCACGCCCCGAGTCGAATTGTCAGTCCAGCGCGTAAACGCGGTGAACGAACTCAGCAAGCTTGCTGTCGGGCAACTCTTTGGCGAGATCGGCCTCGCTGATGATGCCGGCGATACGGTGGCCTTCGAGCACCGGCAGACGCTTGATGTGGTGCTGCTCCATGGCGAACAGAGCTTCCTCGAGGCTGGCGTCGGCGTCCACCCAGATCAGTCCACGAGCCAGTTCCCCAGCGGTGGTCTGGTCGATGTCCATGCCATGGGCACAGCAGCGGACCACGATGTCCCGGTCAGTGATGATTCCCTTCAGCCGGTCATCGTCCCCGCAGATGGGCAGCGCGCCGACACCGAGATCGCACATCATCTGCGAGGCGACGCGCAGAGTCTCGTGTTCGCCGATGCACTGAACACCCTCATGCATCACGTCCCGGGCTTTCCTCCCGGATTCCCCTATCTCCATCGGCCGCCTCCCGAACAGACATCGACGCAGCGCTCTGACTGCTCGTACCCCGCGCCGTCCCACGCGTCGGCGAGCCTGTCGCCCGAAACCGGTAAAGATCGTCTTTACGATCACGATGTAGTGGGCGTTCGCCACCGCCACGTTCGACGCATCGGCATGCTGGTAGGAGCGAAGACGAGGGGGTAAGTGACCGAAAAGGGGTGAGCTACCCCGAAGGGGATGGTCGTGGCGACGGCGCGGGACCTCTGACCAGTCCGACGAGCTGAGGTTCGTGGAGGTGATCTGCGCTCTCCCGGGACCTGGACAGTCAGCGGGAAGCCGGTGTGCATGGTGACGCGACCCTGCGTATGACCTGCTGGTTCGGACCTGAGGGTCCCGCGCCGGCCGGCATGTGCTTGAAGCCGCGAAGAGACGACATTGGGAGGGACGATGCCACATACGCGAGTACAGAGCATCGAGCACACCGTGCAGACCACCAGTCGGTGGCTGGCCGTCCTCGCTGACATGATCGGCACCGAGAACCGCGACTTCGCCCAGCGGGTGCTGCGGACCTGGCTGCACACGGTCAGGGACGGCCTGACCGTGGACACCACGGCCCACTTCGCCGCGCAACTGCCCGACCTGCTCCGTGGCGTCTACTACAACGGCTGGGACCCCGGCAAGGTACCGATCCGCCGGAACCGGCAGGAATTCATCGAGCACTTCGCCCGCTCAGGCCGCATCGCCCTCAGCGACGTCCCCCAACTCGCCTCCACGGTCACGCGATTCCTGTGCAGGGAGCTCTCAGAACCGTCAGTCATGCACGTGCTCGACCGACTGCCGCAGGACGTACGCACCCTGTTGCTGCCCGCGGGGCCGACCGGGAAGGGCTGATCCGCATGCCCGAACCGATCATTGTGGGCGTGGACGGGTCCCGGGCAGCGCTGGCCGCAGTGCTGTGGGCGGCCGACGACGCGGCTCGACGCGGCTGTGACCTGCGGATCGTCCATGTCGTGGCACCGGTCGTCCACGGCGGGCAGCCGTATGAGCGCTCGCTAGACGACGCTGTCCGCGAGGAAGGCGAGCGGCTGCTGGCTGAGGCCGCCGCGCTGGCGGACGAGTATCGCGCCGACGTCCACGTGAGCACCGAACTGCTCTACGGCCACGCCGCCGAGATGTTGCGCGCGCAGGCCGGCGAGGCTGCCGCCATCGTGGTCGGCAGCCGCGGACTGGACGGATTCGCCGGGCTCCTGCTGGGTTCGGTGGGGTTCGCTCTCGCCGGGCATGCGATGGGGCCTGTGGTGGTGGTCCGTGGCGTACCCGCCATGGTGCAGGGTGAGATCGTGGCCGGGTTGAATCCCGAGGACGCCGTGCACCCAGCCCTCGACTACGCCTTCGAGGAGGCGCAGGCACGCGGTGCCCGGCTGCGGGTCGTGCACGCCTGGGACATGCCGTCGAGCAGATTGGGCACGGGCTTCGGACTGGATACCGACGTCATCGCCCAGGTACAGCAGGAACGTGTTCGCCGGGTGCTGGCACCGTGGACGAAGCGGCATCCCGGCGTGGAGGTGACCGAGTCGGTCGTCCGCGGCAATCCCATTGCGGCTTTGTGCGAGGCATGCGCGCGTGCCGGCCTGGTCGTCGTGGGCTCCCGGGGCCGGGGAGTGATCCGCTCAGCCGTACTCGGCTCGGTCAGCCACGGCGTTCTTCACTACGCATCCTGCCCCGTGGCCGTCGTGCGACCACGGGTCCGATCCGGCTGAAAGCGATCGTGCACCACCCCTGACGTCCGTCTGCAGCTATGTACCTGATGGCTGCGGGGTTAGCGAGTCGCGGAGTTCACGTCCCGGTCACTGACCGCCGGCGGCGGGGAACCGGCACAGTGCCCCGATCCCCTGCGCCGGTGCGCCGGAAGTGCCGGGTGGCAGGACATGGATCTCGGCGCCGGTGAGGACAGCGGCCCGCACCGCGACATCGACCAGGCGTTCGCTTGTGACCGGGGCAGCGGTTCGGGCGAGCACCTCACGGCGGTCGGACACCTGCGTAGGGAGGGGGCCGAACCACGCGGTACGCCGGTCCTGCGGGTCGTCGACGACCACAAGCGTCTGCACCCGCCCGCGGGCAAGCGCATCCAGGGTGTCGCGGATGCCTTCGGCGACGCGTCCGGACGGGCCTCTTGCCTCCGCCAGCTGATGCAGCAGGGCCTGCGTTTGCTCCTGGGCCGCTTGACGGGTCTGGGCGGTGACCTGCGCGGCCCTGCCCTTTTCGGCCCCGTCCTGGCTGCGGCTGCCGCTGACCCGCCGGATGCTCACCGTGCGCCGCACCCACTCCGGTAGGTGCTTGGTGAGATATTGGAGGGCCCGCAAGTCACCGGCGAGCAGCAGCAGCCGAGCGTGGAAATCGGCGAGGGTACGCGTCAGCGTGTTCGCCACCCGAGTGGCGTTGTGTTCCCAGGAGTCCTCGGCCCGGTGCTGGTAGCGCAGCTGCGCGCATCCGCCGGGTGCGTTGCGCTCGATCTCATCGTCCGGGCCGGTGACCGTCTGCCTCACCGCCGTCACCGTGCCGTACGGGTAGGCCGCGAGGTCGGCGCCGGTACGGTCCACGATCGCCAGCACGTACGGCGGCCTTTCCTGCAGCCACGCCAGCAACGGCAGCACGCGCGGCAAAGGAGCGTTGACTGCCAGGTCTGGCTGGTGTGCCCCGGCCATTTCCACGGCCAGCACAAGCTCATCGTTCGTGGCGAACATCGCCAGCACACCCGAGCCCGGCAGCGACATCGACACCCTTCGTGTCAGCGCCTCGATCGCGGTCGGGTCGGCCCCTTGTTCGCTCAGCCGTCTGGCCAGCGCGTGCCATCTGGGCCAGGCATCCTCGTCCGGAAACGCGGCGAGGTCGAAGTAGGTGGACACCACCGGCCCCGACGTGCTGAACAGCCGCCGCAGCGTTGCCTTGTCGACCTTCGTGGTCACCTGCATACGGCCCATCCTGAATGGCTGATATGGCCGTCCGATAGGGGCGAAGGTCCCACATCCCCGAAGGACATCTGAGCGTGCGTAACGCCCCGCCTTCCCGGTCCGCAGTCGGTTGCCGGGCGTATGGGCCGGCCGATACCTTCATCGCGCTGGTGTCAGATGTCTCATGTCGTAGGCAACGATGCGTCACTTCCTGGTGACCCGTGAGGCACCGCGCTGCCGGGCCGTCGACGGTCTTGACCATGCCCACACCAGAAGTTCGAGCCACCTACTGAGGGCTCGCCGGCCACCGCCGCATGCCATATCGGCAGCGCTCTGTCGTAGCGGCTCTTTCCTTCGTCAGCAGACGGCCAAGCCGGCACGAGTGACGGTGCTGGCGTGATCGCCGCAGCAGGTCAGGGCCCTCTGCGCAGGATGCTGAGCAGATCGAAGTCCAAGGACACTGCGAGCTCTGCACGCGCCGGATCGCGGCGCAGCGTGACCTCCACACTGGGAATCCGCCTGCCGAGCTGGTCCAGGGCGTCCACGAGCGGGGTGATGTCCCAGCGGCGATGCGCCGGCTGCGCGCGCAGGAACAACGCGAGCCGGTGGTCGAAGTCGCGCCGCAGGTGGGTGTCGTCGTGTACGTAGTGGATCGTGATCTCCTGGATCCGATCATCGTCTGTCATGTCGGGCCTGCCTTCGCAAAGGTGCCGGACTATACGGAAGGCTGATGGTGACCCGGTCCGCCGAGACCGCTGCCGAGCCAGTTCCTCACGCTCGGACTCGGCCGGTTCCCCACCGACCCGGCCTCCTGCTCGCGGGCCTGCCGGTCCATCTGCACCCAGTTGGCTGGTGTGCCCGCGTTGATACCCAGGTCTCTGGCCGCCTGGGCGGACTGACCCCTCTCTCGGACGATGTGTACCGCACTCGCCCGAAACTCCGGATCGAACCTGCGTCTGGTCTCTCCCACGCCCAGCCCTTCTTAGGCCAGGTCTCCACGGCGAGGGGGAGCCAATCGGCTCGACTTCGGTGACTTGTGAGCAGCTTCTTTGCCATCGAGGACGACATCCTCGCCGAGCAGGAAACGGGTATGACAAGACCTGGGCCGGCTGCCGCGTTGGGTCCTTGCTCTGAGGCTGAGTTCCCGCGTCTGTTGTCCTGCACCACATACGAGCATCGGCCCCCGTGCGAGGGAGGGTGGATATGAAGATCAGAGATGTGATGTCCAGGCCGGTGGTGGTCCTGTTGTCCTATGCGAGCATTCGTGATGTCGCGCGGCATATGGACTACAACGGCGTCGGCAGTGTGGTGCTGTCGGACGCGCAGCGCCTCGTCGGTATCGTGACCGATCGCGATCTCGCCCTTCGCGCCCTTTGCGCGAGGAGTGAGTGGCGATCTCCCGGTCCGTCAGGTGATGACCCCTGATCCGGTGACGGTACGGGCAGGCGACGATCTCTATGTGGCCGTCGAGGTGTTTCGCCGGCACTCCTTCCGCCGGCTGCCCGTGCTTGATGAGGAAGCCGTGGTCGGCATGGTGACCGTGGATGACCTGCTCCTGCACGTTCACCAGGTCACCGGCGACCTGCTCAAGCCCGTCGCCCGTGAGATCGGCGAGCCGCAGTCCTCCGGCTGAGCGACGTGTATCGGCGTTCCAGGTTCGCCGTCCTGCTGGAAACGCTGTAGGGCCCACCGAGGCGGATCTGGCTGCCGCTTTGCCGTACCTGATGACATCCGGGCCGTAACGCGCGACAAAGACCTGTGAGGCGCTCTCCCTTCGCCGGCATTGTCCGGATCAGGTGGCTAGGGGTCGTCGGTCTGCCTTTCGGCTTTCCGGCCTCTCAGCCCTTCCGTCGTTCCCCCGTAGAGGCTCTCCGGCCAGGCTCCCTCGCTCGTCCCACAGGCCTAATTCCACGCTCCCGCCGCCCGGGATCGTACCGCTAGGGACGAAAGCCCTTTTCTATCAGGACCAATGACCCTGGCCAGCTCTCAAAAGCGACGGTAAATGCGGCGGAATGAATCACGGCCGATGCCATATCAGCGGCCGCCCACCGGGGCAGACAACCCTCCTGCCTGATGCTGCACCAGCTTCGGGGTGTTGGCCCGAACCTTCTCCTCGATCGCCGTGAACGCCTGAGCCGGGCCATGCCCGCATACTCGATCGCCACACACTCCGCCGGATTCGCCCCGCTCATCCTGGCCGGGTTGCCCACCGACGTGGCCACCGCTGCCGCCATGGCCGCAGCCGTCCAGCTAGCCCGGAACTGACCACGCGCGAGAAGGTCCTGCTGTGCCTCACGGCCGACGTCTGCCAGCAGACCCTCGGCCTGCCCTTCCAGCAGCACGTGACGATGGCGGGAGACTGCGGCTTGTCGGCCGACGACCTACGCGAAGTGCTCCGCTTCATCGCCTACGACAGCGGCTACCCCGCCGCCCTGGCGGCGCTCGCCCGCCTGACCGACCTGGAACGAGAGCACGCCCTGCCTGCCCCCACCGGCCAGGGCCATGAGGTGAACGCCAACGGCACGGGCAGCCCGATCCCCGAGCCGATGCGGCAGGCCGTGGCCGCCCTCGACGCACCGTTCGGCATCTACATGGACCTGCAGTCGCGGATGCGCGCCGACATGCGACTGCTGTCGGTTCGTGAGCGCACGTTCATCACGATGACCGTCGACGTGCTCTTCCAGACCCTTCAGGAGAGCTTCCGCGCCCATCTGATGCGCGCCCTCGGCGCCGGCGCCACACCGGAGGAGGCCCGTGCCGTCGTACGGTTCTCCACGCAGTTCGGCATGACCAAGGCATGGCGCGCCATGCACGTGCTCGATGCCCTGCTCACCGAACTCGGCACCGCCCGGGGCTAACCCGGGAGGGAAGCGCTCGCGGGCCTGGCCTGGAGAAACGTGTGTGGCTTGGCTGGAGAAGAAGGCGGATGAGGCAGCTCGTGACTGTTCCGGCTGAGACTTGGCCTTCCACCTGCGGCAGGACTATGCCTCGCCGTCTTGAGATCCATGATCATTGCAGGTAGCTGGACGGCGAGCCGCCAGAGGAAACACTCGGGACGTGAACGTAGAACCCGCGGATGCGAACTGCAACTCTGAGACGGGTCATCGATGGCGTCCGTATGGAGCTCAGGACGAGTGCGACGATCAGCCGCGTGGTCAAGGCCGGTAGACGTTCGACAGCGGCAGATAGGAGCTGAAGTGGTCGACCACGATGTCCGCCACGGCCTCCGCATCGTGGAGCCCATCAACCTCAAGGACTCGTATGCCCAGGCGACGAGCGGAGCGGGCGGCCTCGTCGGCGACGAGGCGGTCTCGGGCGAGTCGGTTGCGCTGCGCTCGATCAGGGTCGCTGACCGCGGGATTGACGGCGGCGGCACGGGGCAGTTCGCGGAGCTGACGCTCACGGAATTCCTCGCTCGGCACCATCACGATCATTCGACGGGGTGAGTCGATGATGGGGGCCACCAGTTCGGGACGCAGTCCCCAACCTTCGGCGATGATGGGTCGCCCCGATACCAGGCCGCGCAGGTCGTCCAAAGCCCACTCGAACCGCGTGGAGAAGCCGGCCAGGGTCTCGTCGGCCATCTCTTGAGGGCTGGTGTTCACCCAGACGCTGTCCGGGTCGGGGTCTGCGGTGGGCTCGCCACGTCGCGCTCGGCGTGCGATCCGACGGTCATTGTGTGCACGCGCGTCGTGATAGTCGTAGTGGTACGCGGTCAGCCCGTATCTGGTGGCCAGCAGCCTGGCGACGGTGGATTTGCCGGCCCATTGGCCACCTCCGATCCAAAGAGCGCTGCGCAAGGTGCCGAAGGGATCCCAGACCTCACTGTCTGTAGCGTTCACGGTTACAGCCTGACAGCGTACAGACCACAGAACCAGTCTTGTTCTGCCTGCCTGGCCGGGAGATGATCGTAGAGAGGGGAAGCGGCACACTCTCCGCTCGCAACTGTCGGACGCCTCTGGCGCCGTACCTCCTGGGGAAGGTCGCCGCTCAGAATCAGCTCAACCGGGCTCCCCTGCCGTACGTCCGGTCAGTCTGCGTCGTGAAGACCTGGCGGCGGTGATGGAGAGCCTGGGCGGGATGGTGAACGTCCTGTCCTTCGCCGACCCCACCCGCAAGGCCAAGATCAACGGCGAGACTTGGTCTTCGACTGGTCTACGACCCCGGAAAGCACAAAGTCCTGATCGCCAGTTCCAGCGACCAGGACTCCATAGGCTGTTGGTATGTGTCCGAGGGGGGACTTGAACCCCCATGCCCCGCAAAGGGCACTAGCACCTCAAGCTAGCGCGTCTGCCTATTCCGCCACCCGGACTTGGTGCCTGCACGTGGGACCGTCATCCCGCGTCGGCTCAGTTAGGTTAGCAAACTCTGGGGGGTGCGTCATACCAAGAATTCGGCGGCCGACCGGGGAGGCGTCGCGGGGCGGTCCGGGGAGGGGCGGCCGGGAGGGTTCTGTGGCGTGTCGCGGGGGCCCGCGAGGGGTGGTGGGCGTTTCGCGCCGGTTCGGGCGGCCGGTGCTTGACCGATTCCTGGCTCTCGGCTGAAAAGCTCTTGCGACCACCTTGAGTACTGCTACGGTTACGGACCGTTGAGGGGTGAGTCCATGGACCGGCCTCACATCGTGAGGTCGGTTCTGGAGCAGGGGAGGGTCACGTGGCACGCATGCCGGTGCGGAGGCCGAGGGCGACAGCCCCGGTCGCGCGCCGTGTGCCCGCGCCCGTCCCGACGACGGACACGATCACCGAGCGGGCCTGCCGGATGGCGCGGTTCGCGGCCGGTGCCCGTCGGGTCATCGTACGAGCGGCGTTGGTCGGCGGCCTGGTGGTCGCCGGCTGGCTGCTCGCCGTCCTGTTCGGGGCGTCCTTCGCGGCTCCGGCCTCTGCGGCCGCCGTCGCGACCGTCCCCGCTCCCGCCGCTCCCACGGCCGCGGACTCCACCGCGGTGACCGGAGCAGGCGCACCCCAGACCGTCACCGGGCCCTTCGAGGGTGGTTTCCCCACGGCTGACGGCACGGTCTCGGCGCCGGACAACGCCGAGGCGATGGCAGGACTGACGGTCGACGGGCTCACCAGCCAGTCCGACCCCGGCCTGCCCACACCCTCCACCGCGAGCTCGATGCTGGACACCGGCGGTCTGGTGCCCAACGGCGGTGGCAGCGGCCCCTCCGGGCCGTGCGCGGGGGACATCGCGAGGTCCGTCTACGACCCGCGGATCGAAGCCCGGCGCGCCCACCTGGCGTGCGTGCTTCCCCCCGTCGTCCGCACAGCGGCGGACGACCCTTCGTTCTCACCTGACTGATCCCCGACCGGATACCGGCCTTACGTGCCGGGTGGCGGAGCGCGGCCATGATCCCCTCCGCCCGCGGGTGACACGTCAGTCATCACTGGTTCGCGAACCCGAGGTCGCGCTGTACGTGGCGCTTCCGACCTCGTACGGCCTCGGCTGCCCGCGAACCGTCAGGTAATCCCCCCTAGATCCTCATAGGAGCATTCATCATGCGTACGTGGGCGAAGGTTTCCACTCCCGCGGCTCTGCTCGCCGTTGCCGTCATGTCGTTCGGCGGCACCGCCGTGGCCGACACCTCCGGCGACCACTCCATCGGCGGCGGCAACCAGGTCGACGTGCCGATCTCGCTGCCCATCGACATCAGCGGCAACTCCGTCGGCGTGGTCGGCGAGTCCCGCGCCTCCTCTCGCGGTGGCGCGTCGGTCGACGACCAGCGCGGGGGCGGCATCCCCAACAGGACGTCCGGCGACTCCAGCATCCTCGGCGGCAACCAGGTCAACGCGCCGATCAGCGCCCCGGTCAACGCCTGCGGCAACGCGGTGTCGGTGTTCGGCGGCGCCACCGCGGGCTGCAAGGGCGGCGCCACCGTCAAGAACACCGGCAAGGGCGGCGCGGGCGGCAACCGGACCTCCGGCGACCACAGCATCCTCGGCGGCAACCAGGTGGTCGCGCCGATCACCGCTCCGGTCAACGCCTGCGGCAACGCGGTCGCGGTCATCGGCGGCGCCGCCGCGGGCTGCAAGGGCGGGGCGTCGGTGAAGAACTCCGGCCGCGGGGCCGGCGGCAACACCACCTCGGGCCGCCACTCCATCCTGGGCGGCAACCAGGTCGTGGCCCCCATCAGCGCGCCGATCAACGTCTGCGGCAACTCCGTCGCGGTGCTCGGCCGGGCCTTCTCGGGCTGCAAGGGCGGGGCCACGGTCCACACCTCCGGCAAGGGCGGCCACGGCTACCACCCCGGCCGCCCCGGCCACGGCTCCAAGGGCAACGACACCGACGGCCGCTTCGGCGTCGGCAGCGGCAACCAGGTGATCGCCCCGATCAGCCTGCCCATCACCGCGTGCGGAAACGCCGTCGGCAACGCGGTCGCCGGGTGCAAGGGCGGGGCGTCGGTGCACAACTCCGGCCGCGGCGCGGGCGGCAACACCACCTCGGGCCGCGGCTCGATCCTGGGCGGCAACCAGGTCGTCGCGCCGATCACCGCCCCGATCAACGTGTGCGGCAACGCGGTGGCCGTCCTCGGCAAGGCGTTCGCCGGGTGCAAGGGCGGGGCGTCGGTGCACAACTCCGGCCGCGGCGCGGGCGGCAACACCACCTCGGGCCGCCACTCCATCCTGGGCGGCAACCAGATCGTGGCCCCGATCACCGCCCCCATCAACGCCTGCGGCAACGCCGTGGCCGCCGTCGGGCTGGCCAAGGCCCGCTGCGAGGGCGGCGCCACCGTCAAGAACACCGGCAAGGGCGGCGCGGGCGGCAACACCACCTCGGGCCACGGCTCGATCCTGGGCGGCAACCAGGTCGTCGCGCCGATCACCGCCCCGATCAACGTGTGCGGCAACGCGGTGGCCGTCCTCGGCGACGCCGCCGCCGGATGCCTCGGCGGGGCCCGGGTCGGCAAGCCGGTCGACGGCGGGCACCCCGGCTACGAGCACCCGGGCCACAAGGCCGTCAAGCACCAGACCGCCGGGACGCTGCCCGCCGTGGGCGGCGCGAGCCTGCCCGTGGTCGGCGGCGTCTCCGACACGCTCGGGCTGCCCGTCCTGCCGGCCCTGCCCGGGCTCCCCGGCCAGCCCGCCACGCCGGTCAAGTCGGTCAAGCCCGGCAAGAAGGCCCGTGCGGCCGGCGCCACGGCCACCGCCGGCGGCCCGCTCGCCGCGGCCGAGCCGGCGACCTCGCTGGTCGCCAAGACCCCGGTGGGCGGCGCCGTGACGTCGGCCACCCGGAGCCTGCCGGTCGGCGACGTCGGCCTGATGAGCGCCGCCCGCCCCGCCGGAGTCACCGGGATGAACACCGGCGCCCTGTTCGCCCTCGTGCTCGGCGCGATGTGCGCCGGGTCGGCGGTGCTGTTCGCCGCCACCCGCAGGTTCCGCCTCGGCCGCAAGTAGACCGCAAGCAGGCCGCGGACAGGCCGGGGACAGGACCCGGACAGGACGCGGACAGACAGTCGCCGGGCGGTCCGCCAGACCGCCCGCGCACGCTTCGTCCGCCTCTCACCCGCCCGGTGAGAGGCGGACGAGCCAGACGCTTTGCCCGTCTCGGGGGCGCGGCCCGAGGCGGGCAAAGCCATGCCCACACCGCGGAGCACGTACTCTCGACGGAGTGCTCCGAACTCTCAGAGGGTGCTGCGCACGCGGATGATCTTGCGACGCAGCCGCACCTGACGGCTCCCGTCCGGATGGAGCCGCACCCGCGAGAGCTCCCACTGGCCGTACTCCGCGTGCTCGGTCAGCAGTTGACGTGCGGCTTCACGGGACAGGTCGCGCGGAATGTAGATATCCATGTAGGAGTAGTCGAGCACAACGATTAGTCTCCAGGGTGAGTCAGGGCGCGGTGCTGCTCGTCGGGCTTTATTCTGCGTCCTTGTGGGTGGACCCGAAAGCCAGTGGGTAGCCCCGGGGGAAGGAAAATGCGGCGAGTCGGGTTACCTTTTGTGATCTGGGCCGGCTCCCGGTAGGGGGATTTTCGAGCGAACAGCGAGGTAGGAAGCAGCGTGCCAGCCAACAACGGCAGCGCCGGCGGAACGCGCCTGGTGATCGTCGAGTCGCCCGCCAAGGCGAAGACGATCGCCGGGTACCTCGGTGCGGGCTACATCGTGGAGTCCAGCATCGGTCACATCCGTGATCTGCCGGAGAAGGCCGACGACATCCCCGAGAAGTACAAGGGGCAGCCGTGGGCCCGGCTTGGCGTGAACGTCGACCATGGGTTCGAGCCGCTGTACGTCGTCAACTCCGACAAGAAGGCGCAGGTCAACAAGCTCAAGCAGCTGTTGAAGGACGCCGACGAGCTCTACCTCGCCACTGACGAGGACCGCGAGGGCGAGGCCATCGCCTGGCACCTGCGCGAGGTGCTGCGGCCGAAGGTGCCGGTGCGCCGCATGGTGTTCCACGAGATCACCCCGCAGGCCATCCGCGACGCCGTGGCCAACCCGCGTGACCTCAACCTGCGCCTCGTGGACGCCCAGGAGACCCGGCGCATCCTCGACCGCCTCTACGGCTACGAGGTCAGCCCCGTGCTGTGGAAGAAGGTCAAGCCCCGCCTGTCGGCCGGCCGCGTCCAGTCGGTGGCGACCCGCCTCGTGGTCGAGCGGGAGCGCGAGCGCCTGGCGTTCACGCCCGCCCACTACTGGGACCTGCAGGCGCTGTTCGACACCGGCCGGGCCGAGGAGCGGCCGCGCGACTTCACCGCGACGCTGACCGGGGTCGACGGCAGGCGCGTGGCGCAGGGCCGCGACTTCGCCAGCACCGGCACACTCAAGTCGGGCGACGTGCTCCACCTGTCGGAGGCCGCCGCGGGTGAGCTGGCCGGCCGGCTCGCCGGCGTCTCGTTCGCCGTGCGCTCCGTCGAGCGCAAGCCGTACACCCGCAAGCCGTACGCGCCGTTCCGGACGACCACGTTGCAGCAGGAGGCCAGCCGCAAGCTGGGCTTCTCCGCGAAGTACACGATGCAGGTGGCCCAGCGACTCTACGAGCAGGGCTTCATCACCTACATGCGGACCGACAGCATCACGCTGTCGGAGACCGCCATCGCGGCGGCGCGCTCCCAGGCGATCAAGCTGTACGGCTCGGCGTACGTCCCCGACAAGCCGCGCGTCTACACCAGCAAGGTCAAGAGCGCCCAGGAGGCGCACGAGGCGATCCGCCCGTCCGGTGAGGAGTTCCGCACGCCGGGCGAGACCGGGCTGCCGGGCGACATGTTCCGGCTGTACGAGCTGATCTGGCAGCGCACCGTGTCGTCCCAGATGAAGGACGCCGTCGGCGAGTCGGTGTCGGTGAAGGTGGCCGGCCGGTCCTCCTCGGGCGAGGACGTCGAGTTCAGCGCGTCCGGGCGGACGATCACGTTCTACGGCTTCCTGAAGGCGTACGTGGAGGGGGCCGACGACCCGGCCACCGACCGCGACGACTCCGAGAAGCGGCTGCCCAACCTCGCCGAGGGCGACACTCTGAGCGTCACGCGGCTCGACGTGGCCGGCCACTCCACCAAGCCGCCCGCCCGCTACACCGAGGCGTCGCTGGTCAAGGAGCTGGAGGACCGCGAGATCGGGCGGCCGTCGACGTACGCCTCGATCATCGGCACGATCCTCGACCGGGGCTACGTGTTCAAGAAGGGGACGGCGCTGGTGCCGTCGTTCCTGGCGTTCGCCGTGGTCAACCTGCTGGAGCAGCACTTCGGCAACCTCGTCGACTACGACTTCACCGCCGAGATGGAGAAGGTGCTCGACGACATCGCCAACGACCGGGCGGAGCGGGTGCCGGAGCTGCGCCGCTTCTACTACGGTCACGACGGCGACGAGGGCCTGAAGGAGATGGTCACCGACCTCGGCGACATCGACGCCAAGGAGATCAGCTCCTTCCCGATCCGGGGCACCGACATCGTCATCCGGGTCGGCCGCTACGGGCCCTACCTCGACCGCGACGGCGCCCGGGTCAACGTGCCCGAGGACATGACGCCCGACGAGCTGACCGCCGAGAAGGCCGAGGAGCTGTTCTCGCGGCCGACCGGCGACCGGGAGCTGGGCCACGACCCGGTGACCGGCCACCTGATCGTGGCCAAGGACGGGCGGTTCGGGCCGTACGTGACCGAGGTCCTGCCCACGCCGGAGGACGAAGGGGCGCCGAAGAAGCGCACCAAGAAGGCCGACGCGCCCAAGCCGCGCACCAGCTCGCTGTTCAAGAGCATGTCGCTCGACACGGTGACGCTGGAGGACGCGCTCAGGCTGCTGTCCATCCCCCGGGTGGTGGGCGAGCTGGACGGCGAGCAGGTCGTGGCGCACAACGGCAAGTTCGGCCCGTACCTGAAGAAGGGCACCGACTCGCGGTCGCTGGCCTCCGAGGACGACCTGCTCACCGTCACGATCGACCAGGCCAAGGGGCTGTTCGCGCAGCCCAAGCAGCGGGGCAGGGGCCGGGCGGCCGCCGCCGCGCCGCTGCGCGAGCTGGGCGAGGACCCCAACTCCAAGAAGCCCGTGGTGGTGAAGGAGGGCCGGTTCGGCCCGTACGTCACCGACGGCGAGACCAACGCCTCACTGCGCAAGGGCGACACGGTCGAGGACATCACGATCGAGCGCGCCGCCGAGCTGCTGGCCGAGCGGCGCGAGCGGGCGCCCGCGCCGAAGAAGACGTCGCCGCGCAAGCCCGCCGCCAAGAAGGCCCCGGCGGCACGCAAACCGGCCGCCAAGTCCTGAGGAGCCGTGCCCCTGAGGAGCCGTGTCCTGAGAGCCGTGTCCTGAGAGGGCTCTCAGGGCGGCACGCCCGGCATGGCGGGTCTGCTCATAGCATGGCGGCGTGGTCATAGGCTTCCTCGCGACGGTGCTCTCGGTGACCGTCGCCGTGCACGTGTACCTGTGGCACCGGCTCGTGCGGTCCACCACCCGGCCCGGCAGCAGGTCGCGCCGGGTGCTGACGGGGGCCCTGGCGCTGCTGGGCGTGCTGGTGGTGGTGACGTTCGCGGGCTCGCGGGTGGAGGCCGGGTTCTGGCTGGCCTGGCCGGGCTACATGTGGCTGGCTGTCATGTTCTACCTGCTGGTCTTCCTCGTGCTGCTGGAGGTGCCGCGGGCGGTCGCGTGGCGGTTGATGCGGCGCTCCGCGCCCGCTCCCGAGGCCGTGCCCGCCGCCGTGCCGGTCTCGGCCGTCGGCGGCGACACGGAGGGTGCTCCGGCCGGTGACGGCGGGCGGGGTGCCACGGGTGGCGCCCGTGGCACGGGTGCCACCGCCCTGGGCGGTGAGACCGCTGACGGTGAGCGTCCGCGTGGTGAGGGTTCCGGCGGCGACGCCATCAGCAGGAGGCTCTTCCTCGGGCGGGCCACCGCCGCCATCGCGGGCGTCAGCGCGATCGGCACGGTCGGCTACGGCGTGCGCACCGCCCTCGGCGACCCCGTCATCGAGCCCGTCAGAGTCGTCCTGCCGAAGCTGGACCCCCGGCTGAACGGCCTGCGGGTGGCCGTGGTCAGCGACATCCACCTCGGGCCGCTCACCGGGACGGCACACGCCGAACGCATCGTCCGGATGATCAACGCCCAGCGGCCCGACGTGGTCACGATCGTGGGCGACCTCGTCGACGGGACCGTGGCCGAGCTGGGGGAGCAGGCCAGGCCCCTGGGCGAGCTGGAGGCCAGGCACGGCTCCTACTTCGTGACCGGCAACCACGAGTACTACACGGCCAACGGGCCGCAGGAGTGGATCGAGAAGCTGCGTGAGCTGGGCATCCGGTCGCTGCGCAACGAACGCGTGGAGATCCGCCACCAGGGCGGCGTGCTGGACCTGGCCGGGGTCAACGACGTCAACGGCGCCACCGCGGACGACGGCCCCGACTTCGACAAGGCGCTGGACGGGCGTGACCCGGGCCGGGCCATGGTGCTGCTGGCCCACCAGCCCGTCCAGGCCGCCGAGGCCGCCCGGCGCGGGGTGGACCTGCAGCTTTCGGGCCACACGCACGGCGGGCAGATGGTGCCGTTCAACCTGGTGGTGCCGCTGCAGCAGCCGGTCGTGTCGGGGCTGGGCGCGGTGGACGGCATGCCGGTGTACGTGACGCGGGGCGCCGGGTTCTGGGGGCCGCCGGTCCGCGTGGGGGCGCCGCCCGAGATCACGATGGTGGAGCTGCGTTCGTAGCGGTGTGACGTTCCGCGACGCCGCGGTGACGCGGGCCGCCTGAGGGTAGTAGTATCCAAGGGGATACACCGGAGGTGGCATGATGTCTGCGTCGGCCGAGGGCGCGGCGGGCCGGCCGAGCGTGCCGGACGTCACGTTCTGGGCGGAGCGGGGCGGCCTGCTGTTCCAGCAGGCCCGTCACCTGTCGAGCATGAAGCAGTCGGCGCTGGCCGGCCTCAGCGGCACGTCCAGGACGACGCTTTCCGCCTACGAGCACGGCCGCAAGTCGCCGACGCTGGAGACCGCCGGGCGGATTCTCGACGCCGCCGGGTTCCGGCTGACGCTGGAGCCCAAGATCGAGTTCACGGAGCACGTCGCCGACGACGGCCGTCGTTTCCACGTGCCGACCCGGCTGCCCCGCCTGGCGCCGGCCCGCGCGCTGGCCACCGTGACGCTCCGCGGCCGCGCCTACGACCTGGCCGAGCGCGCCCAGCGCCGCGAGGCCTACGGGGTGCTGCTCGGGGCAGGCGGTCCCGAGGAGGTGCTGGCACACCTCGACGGGGTGCTGCTCGTGGAGCTCTGGCCCGACCTGGTGCTGCCCGCGGTCGTCCGCGAGGCGTGGCTCCCGGTGGTGGCCGAGGCCCGCGGGCCGGCCGCTCGCGACGGCGTGGTGGCGGGTTGACGGGTCTGGCCTGCGCGATCAAGACGGGAGGAAAGCCGGTGGTCATGTGGAGGGCCCATTCCCGGTGCGAAACCTGCGCACCGGGCCGTGGACGTAATACTCTCAGCGGCGAGCAGCCGGGCGATTCGGGCCCGTTCCCGCTCTTCCCCGTCCCGGCGAGCACCTGGATACGCTGACATCATGACCGCCCCTGGCCGACGCCGCACCACCGCCCACGTGCTGGCCAACGCTTCGTTCCGCCGGCTGTGGACGGCCATGTCGGTGTGCAGCCTGGGCGACTGGCTCAACATCCTGGCCCTGACCGCCCTCGCCGGAAACCTGACCGCGGGAGACGACTACCGCGTCCAGTCGCTGGCCATCGGCGGCGTGTTCATCGCCAAGATGCTGCCCGCGGTGCTGCTCGGGCCGCTCGCCGGCGTCTTCGCCGACCGGTTCGACCGGCGGACGACGATGGTCGCCGCCGATCTGGCGCGCTTCGCCGTGGTGCTGTCGATCCCGCTGATCGGCAGCTATCAGTGGATCATCATCGCCACGCTGCTGGTCGAGTGCGCCAACCTGTTCTGGGTGCCGGCGAAGGACGCCACGGTGCCCAACCTGGTGCCCAACGAACAGCTCGAGTCGGCCAACCGGCTCAACCTGCTCGTCACCTACGGCAGCGCGCCGGTGGCGGCCCTGCTGTTCGCGGCGCTGTCGCTGGCGGGCGACGTGCTGACCACCGTGGTGCCGGGCATGGCCGGCGTGGACCCGACCAGCCTGGCGCTCGTCGTCAACGCCTGCGCCTACCTGGTCTCGGCGGGCCTGATCTTCACCCTGCGCGGCCTCCCGCGGCGCGACGGCGGCATCTCCACGCCGTCGGTGCTCCGGCAGATCGTCGAGGGCTGGCGCTACGTCGGCGGCAACCGGCTCGTGCGCGGGCTGATCATCGGCATGCTGGGGGCGTTCGCGGCGGGCGGCGCCGTCGTCGGCGTCGCGAAGATCTACGTGGCCGCCCTGGGCGGCGGGGACGCCGCCTACGGTGTCGTGTTCGGCGCGGTCTTCGTCGGCATGGCGCTGGGCATGTTCTTCGGGCTGCGGCTGCTGCGCGAGCTGTCCAGGCGCCGGCTGTTCGGCCTGGCCATCACCGTGGCGGGCCTGGTCCTGGTCGCCATCGCGCTGATCCACAACCTCGCCATCGTCGTCATGCTGACCGTGGTGCTGGGGGCGTGCGCCGGCATCGCGTGGATCATCGGCTACACGCTGATCGGCCTTGAGGTCGAGGACGCGATGCGGGGCCGCACGTTCGCCTTCCTGCAGTCCACCGCCCGGGTGACGCTGCTGCTCGTCGTGGCCGCGGCCAACCCGCTCGCCGCCCTCTTCGGCGCCCACAGCTTCGCGCTGGGGCGGGTGTCCTACCAGTTCGACGGGTCCAACCTGGTGCTGGTGCTCGGCGGCGCGCTGGCCGTGGGCGTGGGCCTCCTGGCGCTGCGCCACATGGACGACCGCAAGGGAGTCCCGCTGTCCGAAGACCTGATCGCCGCGGTGCGCGGCGAGCGGTTCGGCCCCGGGGCGGCCGAGGAGCTGCCCGGGCTGTTCGTCGCCTTCGAGGGCGGCGAGGGCTCCGGCAAGACGACCCAGTCGCGGATGATCGCCATCTGGCTGCGCGACCAGGGCCACGACGTCGTCCAGACGCGCGAGCCGGGCTCCACCAAGGTCGGCATGCGGCTGCGGGCCATCCTCCTCGACGCGGCCGAGCGCGGTCTGTCGCCCCGGGCGGAGGCGCTCATGTACGCCGCCGACCGGGCCGAGCACGTCGAGAAGGTCATCCACCCCGCCCTGCGCCGGGGCGCGATCGTGGTCTGCGACCGCTACGTCGACTCCTCGCTGGCCTACCAGGGCGCGGGCCGGGACCTGGCCCCCGAGGACGTCTCCAAGGTCAACGCCTGGGCGACCGGCGGGCTGGTGCCGCACCTCACCGTGCTGATCGATGTGCCGCCCTCGGTGGGGCTGACCAGGCTCGGCGGTGCGGCCGACCGGATCGAGGCCGAGCCGCTCGACTTCCACGAACGGGTCCGCAAGGAGTTCCGCGCCCTGGCCGCCGCCACGCCCGAGCGCTACCTGGTGGTCGACGGCACGCTGCCCCCGGAGAAGATCACCCAGACCATCCAGGACCGGATGCGCGACATCCTGCCCGATCCGGTCCCCCGCGAGACCGAAGACGCCACGGGCACCATGCCGGTCATCCGCGACTAGGGCTTGCACCGACGTCGGCCCAGCCGTCCGCCCCGTGCGTTCACCGAGGACAGAACCGTGCCTGGAGCAGCTTGACGGATGTGGCCATCGGGTCGTTCCAGTCGCCGTTCATGTTCGTCACGACCAGGTGCCCGCCGTTGCGGCTGCCCATCGCGTACGTCCACGAACCGAAGATCGAGCCCCCACCGCCCCAGACCGTCACCCCGCACGGGAGTTCCTGGGAGTAGACACCCAGCCCGTACCTGGTGTCCGGGATCCAGTCCGCCCCCTTCGTCGACACCATGGTGAACATCTCCCGCTGCTGTGCCGCCGGAAGTAGCCGCCCGCCCAGCAGTGCCCCCATGAACCGGTGGAGGTCCGCGGTCGTCGAGACCATGCCGCCGGCCGCCCAGGCCCAGCTCACGTCCAGCTCGGTCACGTCCTGGATCTCCCCGCCGGGAAGCTTGGTGTAGTGGCGCGGGTGCGGGCCGCGGATCGCGGTCTCCGGGCCCGGCAGGTACGTCCCGGTCAGGCCGAGCGGACGGGCGATGCGCCGCGCGATCTCGTCGGCCAGTTTCGCGCCTGTCGCCTTCTCGATGATCAACCCGGCCAGGGTGTAGTTGACCTTGGAGTAGATGAAGCGCTGCCCCGGCTTCTCCGGGGGCGGCGTCTCCTGTCCGGGGACGGCGTCGGGGATGCCGCTGGTGTGGTTGAGCAGTTGCCGGATGGTGATCGCGGTGCCGTCCGCCCCCGCCTGCTCGGCCACGCCGGGCACCCACTTCGCCACCGTGTCGTCCAAATTCAGCTTGCGCTCGGCCGCGAGTCGCAGGACCACGGTCGCCGTGAACGCCTTGGTCAGGCTGCCGATACGGAAATGCTCCTGCGGGTGCCGCCTGCGGCGGGTCTCGATGTCAGCCACACCGGCTGTCCCGAACCACCGCTCGCGGCCGTCGCGGACGTCGGCCACGATCCCGGGGACGCCGCCGCCCGCCACGGCGTGGTCCAGGACTCGCTGGAGGCGGTCGTGGCGACCCGTCGCCGCTGACGCCCCCGTGGTCATCATGGCGCTGCCCGCCACCGCCAGGGCGAGGACGAGCAGGCCGCTGCCACCGAACTTACGCATACCCATCTCCTCGTTCGCGCCCGCGGACGCGGGACCTCCGGCCCGGGCACACAAGCAACCGTAGTTGACTAATTCGGCGCTAGTCAACTCGGGTTGCTTATTGGCTGGACGTGGCGCGTGCCCGCCCGCCAACCTGCGGACGCTCATCGGCCGCGTCATCGGGCCGCTCAAGCCGCCGGCCGAGGCGTAGCGGGCCCGTCGGGGCGCGGTGCCGCGCGAGCGCGACTAGCCTTTGTCCGTGACAGTTTTCGCCGACCTCGTCGGGCAGGACCAGGCCGTGACCGTCCTCTCGCGCGCGGCGGGGGCCGCCGCCGAGGTCGTCACCGGCGGGCGCGGCGCGGGCATGACGCACGCCTGGCTGTTCACCGGCCCGCCCGGCTCCGGCAGGGAGGACGCGGCGCGGGCGTTCGCGGCGGCGCTGCTGTGCCCCGACGGCGGCTGCGGCCACTGCGACCAGTGCCACCAGGTGCTGATCGGCTCCCACCCCGACCTCGAGTCCGTACGCCCGGCCGGCCTGTCCTACAGCGTCAAGCAGACCCGTGAGCTCATCCTCCGGGCCGCCGGCGCGCCGACGCAGGGGCGCTGGCGGGTGATCCTGTTCGAGGACGCCGACCGGGCCACCGAGTCCGCCGCGAACGCCCTGCTCAAGGCCATCGAGGAGCCGCCGCCGCGCACGGTGTGGCTGTTGTGCGCCCCGGCGCCCGACGACCTCATGATCACCATTCGCTCGCGCTGCCGCCTGGTCACCCTCACCACGCCGTCCACCGAGGCGGTCGCCCACGTGCTCGCCACCCGCGACAGCGTGCCCTGGGAGACGGCCGGCTTCGCCGCCCGCGCGGCCCAGGGGCACATCGCCCGCGCCCGTTCTCTCGCCCTCGACGAGGACGTCCGCCGGCGCCGGGAAGCCGTCCTGGCCATCCCGAAGTCTCTGACGGGCGTGGGGGAGTGCGTGTCCGCCGCCGAACGCCTGGTGAAGACGGCGGAGGAGGAGGCCGCGGCGGCGACGGCCACGCTCAACGAGGCGGAGACGGCCGAGCTGCGCCGCCTGTACGGCGAGGGCTCCACGGGCAAGGGCCTCAACCGGGGCCTGGTCCGCGGCGGGGCGGGCGCGCTGAAGGAGCTCGAGGACCGGCAGAAGTCCCGCGCCACCCGGATCAAGCGCGAC
The DNA here is from genome assembly GCF_014207745.1 of Nonomuraea muscovyensis. NCBI lineage: Bacteria > Bacillati > Actinomycetota > Actinomycetes > Streptosporangiales > Streptosporangiaceae > Nonomuraea > Nonomuraea muscovyensis. Next base: position 2,442,013 of record NZ_JACHJB010000001.1, on the reverse strand, counting down.
TCGCTGGACGCGGCGTTGCTGGAGCTGGTGTCGTTCTACCGTGACGTGCTGGCGATGCAGTTCGGCGCGTCGGTGGAGCTGGCCAACGACGACCTCCGCTTCGACCTCGACCAGCTCGCCCGCGCCTCCACCCCGGAGGAGACGCTGCGCCGGATCGACGCGATCATGCAGTGCCGCGAACGCCTCGACGCCAACGTCAACCCCCAGATCGCCGTCGAGGCGATGATGCTCGCCCTGCGCGGCTGACCACATCCGTGGTGACGGATCTCACCACCGCCGCGCCCGCGCACGTAATGTGGGCAGCGGAGGCCGTACGAACCCCCGAGGCCGTCAGGAGGCGAGCGCCAGCCCATGGGCATGATCATGGCAGTGAGCTTCACCCGCTACGGAAGGCTCTACTACCTCGACCCGGGCGGGCACAGCCCCAAGGTGGGCGACAGGGTGCTGGTGCCCACCGACGCGGGGCCCGAGGTGGCCGAGTGCGTGTGGGCGCCGCAGTACACGAGCGAGGACATCGACGGGCTGCCGGTGTGCGCCGGCCTGGCGGGCGAGGAGCACCTCACCCGTGACGAGACGAACAAACGGCGCCGTGCCGAGGCCCGCAGCGTGTCCAAACGTCTGATCAAACGGCACGAGCTGCCCATGAAGGTCGTGGGGGTCGACTACCTCGACCAGGACAACGTCTACACCGTCTACTTCTCGGCCCCGAACCGGGTCGACTTCCGCGCCCTGGTCCGCGATCTGGCCCGCAACCTGCGCGCCAGGGTCGAGCTGCGGCAGATCGGCCCGCGCGACGAGGCCCGGCTCCAGGGCGGCATCGGCCCGTGCGGTCGCGACCTGTGCTGCGCCACGTTCCTCAAGGACTTCGAGCCCGTCTCGGTGCGCATGGCCAAGGACCAGGACCTCCCGGTCAACCCGCTGCGCATCGCCGGGGCGTGCGGGCGGCTCATGTGCTGCCTGAAGTACGAGCACCCGCTGTACATGGAGACCCGCTACCGGATGCCGCGCGTGGGCAGCCGGGTGAGCACGCCACAGGGCGAGGGCAGCGTCGTGGGGCACAACGTCCCGGCCGACACGGTTACGGTCCGCCTGGACGACGGCGGCCGGCGCTGCGCCTGCCCCTCCGCCTCGGTCTGCTCGCCGCGGCAGCAGCACGACAAGATGTACGGGACGGACGGCGACCCGCCACCCCCTGCCTGAGAAAGACACTGCCGATCGGGAACCGAGGCACGTCCTCGCGGCAATCACTGATGTCCATGCCACTCCCGAAAGGCAGCCAGATGCGACATCCAAGCCGGCTTGAGCCTGGCGTGGCCGCCGGACCGGCTGACGACGCCGAGGTGATCGCGCGTTCCCGGCACAGTCCCGAGCACTTCGCCGACCTGTTCCACCGGCACGCCCCCGCCCTGAAGCGGGACGCCGTCCGGCGGCTGGGTGCGGCGGCGGCGGAGGACGTCGTGGCGGAGACGTTCGTGGCGGCGTGCCAGCAGCGCGCCACCTACGACCTGACCCGGGACGACGCGCGTGCGCGTCCGGCTCGCGGCCGCCCTCGCCGGGCTGCCGGCCGGGCACTCGGCGACATCGATCCGACCGCTGTGACCGAGGAGCTCGCCTCATGAACGAGATGCACATGCTTGAGCGGCCGCGGGACGAGGTCCCGGCGACGGCGAGAAGGGGCCGACGAACCCCCTCAGGACGCAGGCCGAGGTCGAGAGCTTCCCCGACGATCCCGACGCGCTGCTGGAGCGCCTGCGCGCACTCAAGCAGGAGCGCTACGCCGTGTCCATCTGCCAGCCCACGTGCCCGCCGGGCACCGAGAAGGACGTCGCCGCGTTCGGGGCCCTCCAGTGGTACATGAAGTACGGACCCATCATCGCGCCGGAGAAGCGGGCCGCCATGTACCGCGCCATGGCCAGGATCCCCAACGTGAAGATCGAGGACATCACCACCACGGAGGGCCGCAAGGGCATCGGCGTGGTCCTCGACCTGGGGGAGGCGGGCAAGGGCTACACCATCCTCGACCCCGAGACCTACCGCTACCTCGGCCACAAGGTCGTCAAGGATGACATGACCTCGGCCATGTCACTGCTGAACTCCGGAGTGGTGGACGAGCCGGGCCAGATCCCGTCCCCCTGACCCCACCCTGCGCGCGGACCCCACGGCAACAGGGGCCCGTGGGGTCCGCCGGCCACGCCCACAGCCCGTTCTGTCCCGATGCCGTATGGCTGGAGCGAAGACCCCTCGGGCTCCTGTAGACTTCTTCCAGCCGTACGGCATGCCGCCTTAGCTCAGTCGGCCAGAGCACTTCACTCGTAATGAAGGGGTCTCGGGTTCGAATCCCGAAGGCGGCTCCCGGTCAAAGGCCCCCCGCGATGATCACGGGGGGCCTTTCGCGTGGGCGTACAGCAGCGAGGTACAGCTACGGGTTCTCGCTGTCGAGGCTGTCGTTGAGCTGGTCGAGGGCCTTGCGGGTCTCTGGGCTGGCGATCTGGGTGTAGACGTTCACGGTGACGGAGATGCGCGAGTGGCGGAGGACGCCATCGCCACGCGCGGGTGGACACCGAGGGCGGCCGGCATCGAGGCGCAGGTGTGACGGGGGTCGTGGACGCGGATGCGTGGGAGGCCGGCCTTTCTCGCGGACAGCTCGAATGAGCGGTTGAAGATGCGGGGCTCGATCGGCGTACCCCACTTGGTGGTGAAGACGAGGTCCGAGTCCTGCCGCTTGTCGCCGGCCGCTCGGCGGGCGTCGTCCTGTACGCGGCGACGGTGCAGCAGCCCAGCCACCCTGCTGACAACACCGATTGTGATGAGCACAGAGGGCCTTTTGCTGACAGGCGTCTTCAGGGCGGTGGAAGCCAAGTCGCAGGTCTTGTCGATCAGCTCCAGGTCTGCCTGAGGAGGCAGCTCGGACGGTCCCCGTGCGGCTGGACGAGTCGGCGTTGCTCGGCATGGACCTGTGTTTTCATTGATCAATGCAAGCCGTCGCAGCCAGCATCGTGGCAGTGTTGGGGACCCTTCTGGGGGCTACGCTTAATCATCTGTTCGCGTACCGCGCGGCGAGCCGGGCAGATCGTGTCGCGCGAAGTGAGAGGCTCCGATCAGAGCGAATCGACGCCTACTGCGCTCTCGGGGGCGCTCTCACCAACTACCGACGTGGACAGATGGATCTATGGTTCTCGAGACATGAGAATCCGGAGCGATCGCACTGGATCGAGCTACGCCGCGAAGAGCAACGGTTACGGTCCGCAGCTCTTGAAGCTTTGTTTCGCGTGGAGCTCTTGACAGACGTCGAGCAGCTCATCGCCAAGGGATGGGAAGCCCTGGGCGCCATTGACCGTATGGACATGCTGGAGACCCCTGAACAGATGGATCAACAGCGAGCCACCTCACGGGCGCTGATCTCTGACTTCATTCGCGCTTCGAAACCGTTTGTGGTCCCGCAGATCGAGGGTTCGGTGGCCATCGAGTGAGCTGCGGATCTGGACAGGGCCACTGCGTTGGGAGTGCAGAGGCTCTGAAGGGGAGGCGCGCGCGCAGATCGGCTGCGGCGAACAGGCCGGTCTCCGGTTCGACGGCCGGGTGGGCCTTGGAGCCGTCGTCGCGCTGCTGCGCACGTTTGTGGATCATCGTGCCAGGCATGGATGGCTGGCTTCCGGAACTCGTGACCTCAGTGGATCGGCGTGATCGGGACCGCTATCGGAAGTTCGGTCGCGATCGTCAGCCCCGGCCGCGCTTGGCACCCACCAGTATGGAGCGGTCCGAATCGCGTCGGCGGCGGTCCGCAGAAGGCGACGACTCTCAGGATGACACTCCGTAGCGGGTGGCGATCGCGGCGGCGCGGTTGCGCAGGGAGTTGCGCAACCACTGCGGGGCCAGGGCTTCCGCGTTCGTGCTGAGCTGCCACAGCGCCCATTCGGCGTGTCTCGGATCTTGGAAGGTCACCTCCAGCCGTAGCCAGCCGTCTGCGTCGGCTTCTTCGGCGCGGACGGCCAGCGCGGTGCCCACCAGGTCCTCCCGCCGCGCCGGGTTCACCCGTACCAGCACGGTGACTTGGTCGCCGCCGGTCCGAAACTGCGTGCTGCGTTCCTGCCAGGCCCGGTCCAGATCGACCCGGTCCGGTCGCTGTGCGGGTTCGGCGAGTTCCTTGGCGGCCAAGACCCGGGACAGCCGGTAGGTGCGGTCTGCGCCAGACCTCGTGGCCAGCAAGTAGCCCTGGTCGCGTACGGTGACCAGGCCGATCGGGTCCACTGTGCGCCACTTCGGGGGCTGGTCCACCGCCGCGTAGTGGATGCGTAGCTTGTGTCCGGCGAGCACCGCGCGCCGGACCTCGGCCACTATGGCGTCGGGCACCTCCTCAGCGACCAGCCGGCGCGAGAGGAGGTCGGTCTCCGGGTCGATGAGCAATCGCTCGGCCGCGCCGGCCGCGGTGGCCCGATAGCTTTCGGGTAGCGCGTCGACCACCTTGAGCATGGCCGAAGCGAGCGCCGAGCCGAGGCCGAATGCCTGCGCGCCGCGCCGCGATCCGGCGATCACCAGGGCGAGGGCCTCGTCGTGATTCAGCCCGGTGAGCTCGGTCCGGAAACCGGGCAACAACGCGAAACCGCCGTGCCGGCCGCGTTCGGCGTAGACCGGGACGCCGGCCGCGGACAGCGCCTCGATGTCGCGCAGCACGGTGCGGGTGGATACCTCCAGCTCGCGGGCCAGCGCGGTCGCGGACAGCCGACCGTGCCGTCGCAGCAGCAGCACCAGCGAGACCAACCGGTCGGCGCGCATACGAGAACTTTACCGAAAATACACGACACAGGATGTCGTGTATTCGCTGGGAGCCTTGGCAACACGACGAACCAGACGGCGGCTGCTCAGCCGATGGACGTACGTGATGTCGACGAATCGAATGGAGCTGATATGGCAATGGAGCGAACGGCGGTCAACCCGTGGGCGTGGTCGGTGGAGATGGGGTACAACCAGGGTGAGATCGTCTCCGGGCACACCCGGACCCTGTACTGCGCCGGGCAGACCGCGATGAGCGGCGACGGCAAGCCCCAGCATGCCGATGACATGGCGGCGCAGTTGGCGCTGAGCCTCGACAACCTGGAGGCCGTGCTCGGCGAGGCCGGCATGTCCCTCGCGAACCTCGTCCGGCTCAACGTCTACACCACCGACGTCGATCGGCTCTTCGAGCACTACGGCGTGCTGGCGTCGCGGTTGGGCGCCGCCCGGGTGGCACCGTCCACCACGATGCTCGGGGTGGCACGGCTGGCGATCCCCGACCTGATGGTCGAGCTTGAGGGGACCGCCGTCGCGTGATGAACCATGCCGCCTCCGGCAGGGCTGCCGGAGGCGGCTGCAGGCGGCCCTCGCCCATGCTCGGATCGCCTACGAGCACCACCCCGAGCTCGCCCCGACCACCGAGTTACGCCGGCTCCAGAATGCCGAGGATGCCCGCCAAGGGGTCGGCAAGCGCTCGCGCCGCGAACTCGCTGCCGAGTACACCCGCCGCTACACCACCGAGATCCTCGACCGCGCCGACCTCACGCCGATCGTGTCGGAGCTGCCGAGCAGTGGGATCGCAGCGCTGCTCTGCGTCGAGCGCGACCCCGAGGCCTGCCACCGCTCGTTGATCGCCCAGCGGCTGACCGAGCAGCACCACGTCACGATCGAGCACCTGCGCCCGTTGTGACGCGTGAATGCCCAGGATTCCCGTGATTGCCGCCGCTGCCGGGCCTCGTCTCGGGCGGCCTCGGCGTCGTCCTCGGTGGGCAAGCCGCCCACCTGTCGGGGTTTGCTCTCGCCGGCGAGCTCACACGGAGGACACCGTGGGCGACCGTCCGGTGTCTGGGCGTCCGCCGTTTCAGATCAGGCGCTCCAGGAAGACCGTGACGGTCATGATGGTGATGCCGGTGACGATCAGGTCGACGGCCCACCGCAGGTTGCGGTTCTTGACGCGCGCCACCCGGGCGATCTCGAGGGCGCTGGTGGCCAGGAACAGGTCGTAGTTCCTTGTCTCGGCGTTCATCCGCTCGATCAGCGCCTCGGGTGTGGCCGCCTTGGCGTAGGCGAGGATCTTCGGTCCGCCGCGATCGGCGGAGAGCGGGCGGATGGTGATGAGGATCAGCATGACCGCCGCGGACAGCAGGATCAGCGCCGCGATGACGCCGAAGCGCCCGATGCCCGGGAAACGCGCCGGGCCGGTGAGGATGAGGGTGACGGTTACGCCGTATGCGACACCCGACCAGGACAGCAGGAGTCCTGCTCTTCGCTCGCTCGCGCTGACCAGTTCCGCGCGGGCCGCGGTGGTGGCGGCGTCGAGCCGGTCCCTGAGGAACGGGGACATGGACACGTCGGGCTGACTGACGTCGTCTTCGGTGTGGGCGCCGGATGCGGCTGGATCGTGGTTCATGGCGGGCAGGCTCTTTCCGCGGGGTCGTGGACCGGGTTGACAGGTTGGCGCGCGAGGCGGCCGGTAAGTCGGGCGTCGATGGTCCGAGCGGTGGGACGGTCTTCGGCGATGCGGTCACAGGCGAAGCGGGCTGCGGGTTTGATGCCCGGACAAGCGTGTCGGAGAAGGGGTCATTGCCGGTTACGGACTCTTCTGGGGACGGGATTTTGCCCGTGTGGCTGGCGCGGCGTCCGAAGCTGTCGGCCGGTCGCTGGGTACGCGCGGGGGAGGAAGTGTCGATCGCGTCCAATGCCGTTCTCACTCAGAGGGCGGTGTGGAAAGCTTCATGTCGTGGTGCCGCCGGCCGCGGCTCAGCACCGCCGCGATGGGCACGGCCGCGGCCAGGCCGCTCAGCAGGACGGCCGCGAGTGCTCCCAGGATGGCCGGGTCGTTGCCGAATGCGAGGCCGACCGCGGCGAGCGCGGGTCCCGCGTTGCGCACGGCCGCGACTCCGCCCATGGTGGTACGGCGTTCGAAGGGTCCGGTGGCCAGGGCTGTGCCGAGGGCGAACGCGATGACGGCGAAGACGCAGCCCGCGAGCAGGCTGCGTGAGCCGATCAGCGCGACGACGTCACGCCAGTTGCCGACGAGCATGCCCGCCAGCACGACGAGGAACGTCACGTTCGACACCGTGGCGGCCACGGGATGCCACGACAGCGCGGTGGACGGCGCGTAGTGGCGGACGACCAATCCGACGACGAACGGTACGAGCTGGAGGACCGCCACGGTCAGCATCAGCGTCGCGACGTCGAGCGAGACCCCGCCGCCCACGTTCGCCGCCTTGAGGATGACGTTAACCGTCGGACCGAAGGTGATGCTGCCGATGGCGGCCAGCAGCACCTGCATCGCCGCACCCGCGACCACGTCGCCGTTCTGCACCATGCCGAGTTTCGCTCCGAACGGCCCGCCGGGTGAGGACGCGATCAGGAGCAGCGCGATGAACGCTGCCGCAGGCAGGCCGAACAGCGTGGCGACGCCCCAGCCGAGGAGCGGGATGACCACCAGGTTGGCCAGGAGGACCAGCAGGAGCAGCGGAACGTTCGAGAAGACGACGCGCAGGGCCGGCAGCGTCGCTCCGAGGCCGGCGGCGAACATGGTGGCCGCGATGAAGATGACGGTGACGGCGTTGAACAGCAGTTGCAGCGTGTTCATGTGAATCCCCGGTCCTCGTACCAGAGGAGTGTCGCCGCGCTCAGTCTGTGAGGTCGCCGAGCCAGCGCAGCGCGGTCAGTCCTGGCATGAAGCAGTATTCGCCGCCGCGCGTGACGACGAACCGTGGCAGCGAGAGCAGGCGTCGCCGTACGGGACGCCGGGGAATGGTGAAATCGCCGGAGCCGTCGGCGGAGCCGGCGACGGGATCTCTGGCGTCGCCCGCGCCGAAGAAGACACCGTTGTTCATCCATTCGGACTGGACGAACTCGAACTGCCGGCCCAGGTGCGCACCGACGAAGGCGAACATCAGCCCGCGGTCGGCGCCGTCGTCTTCCAGGACGCCCTCGGGCAGCAGCGGGCCGTACGCGGTGCCACGTCTGATCATCCGGTGCAGCCTCGCCACGCCGGCCACCGCCGCGTCCCGGGGGTTGCCCCGGCGGACGTGGCTGCCGCCGGGAGTGGTGAAGCCGGCCGGGTCGTCCTGCTCGAACAGGAAGGTGTTGTTGCGGTACCGGTCGGCGCCAAGGTCGGGGTCGTCGTGCAGCGGGCACAGCGCCAGCGGGGCGCCGCTGCGCCAGCGGCCCATGATCTTCGCTGACAGCAGTTCCTCGTCTTCCGGGCCGGTGGCGTTGTCCCTCAGGTAGCGCCGGAACAGGGCGACGCGCTGGTGGAGCTTGCGGAAGACCACGTAGGTGCCGTTGCGTCCGAGCACATCGGGCTGCAGGGTCTGGATGCCGCCGAGCTCGTCGGGGTAGCCGAGCACGAATTCGCCGGCCTTGAGCGGCACCTCCAGCTTGTTGGATCCGGCGATGCCGCTGCCCTCGACGGCCGGATGGCTGATGCCGTCGCGGTAGCCGAAGGGTTCGGTCTCGGTGGGCAGCGCGTGGCAGTTCTGGCGCCAGATCGCCGTCACGCCGGGCAGGGCGTCGTAGGCCGGGCGAGCGCGGTCGACGGCGGCCTCCAGCCGCGCGCTGTCAGGCGCGAGTGCCACCAGCACCACATGGACGTCGGGCGTGCCGAGCGGGGGCTCCCAGGTGGCGGGGCTGCTCTCGCCGACGTCGCCGAGCACGTTGGCCCGTGCGGCCATGCCCTGCCGGAACTCCCACGCGAAGGTGTCCAGCGATTCCCGCGGAACCCCGAGAGCCTTGAGCCCGTGGTAGGTGAGGGCGACGCTGACCCAGGTCTCGCCCAGCGGGCTCACCGTGTCGGCGGCAGAGGTCACCACTGCGCCGGCGCGGCGCATCAGCTCCCGCCCGTGGTCGCGGTCGTCGATGCGGAACAGGATGTAGGTCGCCGCGTACGGTGTCGGCCTGGGGCTGAGCACCCCGCGCTGGATGTCGTCGAGGTCGAGCTTGACCTGGGCCTGGGTGCGCTCACTCACCGGAACCTGCCTCCCCGCCGCGCTACTTCGCCGAGACGATGTTGTGCCAGAAGGTGCGCAGGCTCTCGTCGACGCCGAACAGCGAGCTGAAGATCGTGGTGTCGGCGAAGATGATGTCCCCTGCCCGGTCACCCGCGGGTGGCATCCACAGGAACATGTTGAACTCGGTGTTGCCGGCCTCGGTGAACGGGTGCGGCGGCCTGGACATGTCGATCGGCTGCCTGCCCAGCACATGGACGGCTTTCGGATCGTCGGTGGTCACCGCGTAGTGGGGGAGGTGCATGTGGAAGTTGAAGCTGGACACGCCTTCCAACCACCCCTTGGTGTCCAGATCCCGGGCGATGGAGAGCGGGGCGCTCCTGTTCCCCTCCGTCACCGCGGGACGGAGCCCGTAGCGGTTCTCGACGGGCACCCCCAGACCTGCCATCAGCGATCGGGTGTACCTGCCGAAGCGTTGCTGGCGGGGCACCAGCGCGTCACCGTGGTGGTGATACTCCATGTCGCGCACCGCCATGTCGTCCGATGCGCCGACGTCGTGATGCGGTCCCAGGGCCAGGCAGGTGCCTTCGCGGGTGAGGAAGTCGCGCACCGCCTCGATCTCGTCGGGTGTGGCGTCCTGGCCGGTGATCATGTGGTCCAGTCCCCACACGAACACGGTGTCGGTGTCGGCCAGCACTCGCTCGTCCAGGGGCGTGTGGAATCCGGCCTGGTCGATGCGTTGGTACACGGGCACGGGGTGTCCGGTGGTCTCCTGGACGAACTGCTGGAAAGGCAGCCAGCCCCAGAAGAACAGCTCCAGCCCGCCCGCGATGCCTTGCTGGAACCGCAGCGGATCCGACCATTTCGGGTCCTCGTACGCCGGCCAGGTCACGCGGCGCACCTCGGTCATCGTGGAGAACCGGTTGTCCAATCCTGCCGGATCCCTGCCCGCCTCCGCGGGAAAGCTCCACGCGACGTAGATGCTCAACCGCCGCCGGCCGGGCGTGTACCGGCGCGGCACGTGATTCTGGTTGTAGGTACGCGCCGTTCTGAACTCGTTCATCTCGTTCTCCGGGTGGCGCCGGCGGATGTCACTGCAGCTGGTCGAGCATCTCCGACAGGGAGTTCTTGATCCGCAGGGCTTTCTTGATCTCATCCGCGGTGAAGTACGGATACTCGCCGTACTCGATGAAGCTCGGGCAGTGGTGCTCGCGGACGAACCTGATGAACGCCTCGGGATTGGTCTTCCAGTCCTCGGGGAAGCCTTCGAGGTTCTCGAAGGCCGTACTCACCCCCGCCTTGCTGAACAGGGCGATGGCGTCCTCGGTGTACTTGTCGAAATCGGTGTCGAAGATCCCCTGGTACATGAAGCGTGTGTCGTCGTCGAAGAGCACCCAGCGCAGGTAGTGCAGCTTGAGCGGCGCGAGGAGCTGTGGATCGCCTTCCAGCGCCTTGGCGAGCGTGTTGCCGTAGTCGCGTATGGCGCCGGCACGGCCGGGTTTGACATCCGCGATGATGGTGAACCCGTAGCACGCAGGGGTCCGCGGGTAGACGGGACCGTACTTCCCCTGCTCAAGCTGGTCGGTCTCCTTCGGGATGACGACCGCCTGCGGCTTGATCTCCATGGCCGTCCCTCTCCATCGTCCTGCTCAAGGGGGGAGACTGAAGCGGCCTGACTGTCGTGATTGTCCCATAATGCGGCGCTGGGAGACAGTCCGCTCCCGAGGTGGTGGGCCGTGGTCCGGTTTCGACGCATGGCCGTCGGTCCCCTGGCAGGACGGCGGTGGAGATGGACGGCGGGCAATGCCCGAAGAGCACGCGGTCATGGGCACCAGATGACTGATGCCCATGACCCAGAAGCGTCGCCTCCGATGTCTCACGTCTTCTTTCTGCTGCTGCTTCCCCTCGCTGTGGCGGTGGTTCCCCGGGCAGCCTTCGGCTCGTCGGCCTTGGCGTTGGTGCTGTACTGCTCCAGGACCTTCATGATCTCGGGTGTCAGCGCCTCCGCCAGTGCGGGCGCGAGAGCGTCGGCCAGAGCGGAGGCCAGAACCTGTGCGAGCAGGAGCCTTTCAACTGTCGAGGCCTTCAGCATCGCGCGGGGCGCTGATGTGAGGGCTGCCTCGATCAGGGTGGCCATGGAGTCCCCGCCGCGGGCGAGAACCTTGGTGGACTGGCTCGCCTCGTTGAGGATGTCGCGAATGACGTCGTCGATCAGCGACTCCACCGGGTCATGCTCGGTTGGTTCGGCGGCTTCTTCTGACGCCATGAGTTGCTCCTCTGTGGTCGATGTGATCTGTCCCTAGCCGTCGATTCACTCGACCTGAGGGACTCCTTTTCTGCCCGCGATCGGGAGTCGTGCCCTTACCGGTTTGCGAGGGCGGCGAGCAGCAGCGGGTGCTCGATGCCGCTCTCCTCCTCGCCTTCTCCTCGGCGGCGCATGAGCATGGCGAGCAGGAGGGGATGGTCGATGCCGCTCTCCTCCTCGCCGCCGCGGCGGCGGCGCATGAGCGCGGCCAGCAGCAGCGGGTGCTCGATGCCGCTCTCCTCCTCGCCGCCCCGGCGGCGGCGCATGAGCGCGGCGAGCAGGAGTGGGTGGTCGATGCCGCTTTCCTCGCCCGAATCGCGGCGAGCCGCGAGCGCCGCGAGCAGGAGTGCGTCCAGAGGTCGCCCCTCGCCCTCGGTCGTCTCGGTACGCTGGGCCTCTGTGGTGGCGGTAATGGAATTTCCTTTCTCGCGCCGGTATAAGCGCACAAGGTTCGTGAAGGGGATGCAACGACCCGATACCCGAGGCCCGCGAAAGGTATTCACAAAGAAATCTCCAAAGAAGATCTGGTCTGCGGAGACAAACCTCCAGAGACTCCAGGTTCGCGAGGATATCGATCCGATGCACCACAGTCGTGCCGACATGCGGTGCTCGGTCGTTCACCCCTCGCGAGCTGCGACGACGGGCGGCAAGGGGTGCGATGATGGCGATTTCTTTCCGTTTTTGCGGGTCGACGTCATGCACCCAAATAGAATTCTCAACGATCGTCGAAGTCAAGGTTGTTCGCTGATGTTCAGTGATGCGATTCGGCGGATGTCGGATTCAAATATTTCCCGGTTCAACGATCGCTCGCTCGGAGTGCGCTGCCGGGATCGTCAAAGGGGAGTGTTCCTTGCCATCCGAGCGAATGGGCGAGGGCGACCCACCGGCGAAGGCTCCGCGGAGAGCATCAGCAGGGTGGCTCGTACGGAGATCTGTCTGCGTCAAGGCCCAGTCGGCGGACGATGACGTACGCGGCGCGACCCACGATGGCGGCGTAGGTGGGAAAGGAGAGAGGAATGCGGGCGAGGTCCTGGACCCGCATGTGAGCTGTCATCGCCACAGCGGCCAACTGGGTGGTCTCCACGGCACGCTCGCCCACGACATGGCAGCCGAGGATCTGGTGGGTGGTCCGGTCGACGATGAGCTTGCAGAATCCGGTGGTTCGACCATCGATGATGGGGCGTGCGGCGGCATCGAGGCGGATGGTTGCCACGATCACGTCGTGCTCCTGGCGGGCCTTCGTCTCGGTCAGGCCCACCCCGGCGTACTCGGGGTCGGTGAAACTGCCGATGGGACTGATCTGGTCCCACAGGGGGAGTTGCGGACCCCGTACCGCGTTCGTCGCCGCCACGAATCCGGCCTGAGCCGCCTGCGGAACCAGCATGAGCCGGCCGGTGACATCGCCCGCGGCGAAGACGTGCGGGACGGAGGTCCGCTGGTAGGCGTCGACGCGCACGAAGCCGCGTTCGTCGGTCTCGACTCCGGCCGCCGGCAGGTTGAGTCCTGTGGTGTCAGCGGACCAGCCGATGGCCACCACGGCCAGGGCCGCTTCGGCGCTGTCGGGTGTGCCGTTCCGAACGAAATGCATGCGCACGCCATCGGGCGTCTTCTCGAAGGACCTGACCGTGTCGAGCTTGTCTCGCACCACCATGCCGTGCTCGCGGAACGCCTCGGCCACCACCGCGGAGACGTCGGCGTCTTCCGACGCGAGGATACGAGGCCCGGTCTCGAAGAGCTGGACACGGGAGCCGAAGGCGGTGAAGACAGAGGCCACCTGCAGTCCCGTGGCACCACCACCGATCACCAGCATGGACGGAGGGACCTCGCGCAGCGTCCAGGCATCGCTGTGGGTGTGGGTCAGCTCGGCACCCGGGACGATGAGTGGCCGGCTGACCCCTCCCGTGCACAGAATGATCTTCTCGGCCTGGAGTCGCAGCCCGCGGTCGGTCTCGACCGTGTGCGGATCGACGAAACGGGTCGTTCCGGCATGCTCGTGAACCTTCACTCCCAGGCCGTCGATGCGGCTGCGCAGAGCGGAATGCGTCCGAATGTCGTGGACGACCTCGTCCACCCGGTCGAGGAGCCGCGGGTAGTCCAGGCGAAACTCGTCCGTGGCGATGCCGTACCGGCCGAGCTGGCGGGCCTCCCGCAACAACCGGGCCGCGTGTGCGAGGGTGCGGACCGGCACCGGGCCGTCGTTGGCCGCCATTCCACCGAACTCTTCGCGGGCCACCAGAGTGGTACGAGCGCCCAGGTCCGCGGCGCGATGGGCGGCGAAGGCGCCTGCCGGTCCGGCGCCGATGACAAGGACATCGGTCATGTCCGGTCCTGTGGGTGAGGTGGAACGAAGGTGGTAAGCGGCTACCCGACGTGATGGGACGGGCCGGCCGATGTGGCCGAAGGCCGTCAGCCGTTCTCCCTGTCCACTGTAAGCGGCCCGGGACAGCCTGCGACCACTCGCCGGCGGTCGCGTCCGAGATGCGGTGTAAAAGTGAACGAGCGTAGGTTGCCGTGCTGAACCGACCAAAGTTCGCACTACGCAAGGACCTACGCTCGTGGCACGCACACTACCGCCCGTTCAGGCCATCCGCGCCGAGATCGACGCCCTGTTCACCGAGGGTCGTGACCTGGTCGAGGTCATCGAGGACGTCGCCCGGCTCGGCGCCCGCCTGATCATCCAGACCGCCGTCGAAGCCGAGATCGACGCCTTCCTCGGCCGCGCCCGCTACCAGCGCGCTGCCGCCATCACCGCTGACGGCAGCAGCGTCGAGGAGAGCACGATGCGGCCCGGCTACCGCAACGGGCACTGCCCGACCACCGTCAAGACCACCAGCGGGCCGATCACCATCGCCCGCCCGAAGCTGCGTGGCACCACCGAGAAGTTCGCCTCCCGCCTGTTCGGCGCCGGCGTCACCCGCACCCACGCGCTGGAGACGCTGGTCATCGCCTCCTTCGTGTGCGGCCTGTCGGTGCGCGATGTCGAGGGCGCGCTGGCCGACGCGCTCGGCCCGGAGGCCGCGCTGTCCAAGTCGACGGTCTCGACCATCTGCCAGGCCATCGTGGCCGAGTACGACGCCTGGTGCCGCCGCGACCTCGCCGCGGTGGAGCTGGACTACCTGTTCCTGGACGCCTCGCACTTCAAGATGCACGACGGGCAGCGGGCCGAGCCGATCCTGGCCGCCTGGGGCATCACCACCGCCGGCAAGCCGGTCTTCGTCGGCCTGGCCGCCGCCGGATCCGAGTCCACCGACGCCTGGCACGACTTCCTGACCGACCTGGCCGGTCGCGGCCTGCGCCCGCCGCTGCTGATCGTCTCCGACGGCGCACCCGGCCTGATCAGCGCCGCCGAGCAGGTCTTCCCACGTTCGCTGCGCCAGCGGTGTCTCGTTCATCGCGCCCGCAACGTGCTGGCCAAGGTCAGCGCCGCCGACCAGGCCGAGGTGAAGAGCGCCTACTGGCAGATCTTCGACCTCACCGACCTCGGTGAGGACATCACCCCTGGCCAGCAGCTCGTCGACTGGGTGCAGCGGCGCATCGACGCCTTCGCCGACACGTGGGGCCGCCGCTATCCGGCAGCGGTCAAGTGCCTGCTCACCGACCGCCAGAGCCTGACCACCTACCTGCGCTTCCCGCTCGAGCACCACAAGCGCGTGCGGCACTCCAACTTCATCGAGCGCACCTTCGGCGAGACCCGCCGCCGCGTCAAGGTCATCGGCCGTTTCCCCGGCGAGACCAGTTGCGTCTCACTCGTGTGGGCCGTGCTCGATCGCGCCGCCCGCGGCTGGCGCGGCTTCACCATGACCAGCAACGGCCTGCGCATCCTGCAAGACCTCCGCCGAGCCCTGCTGCATCCGCCCACACAGCTCCACCCCACCGACCACCAGACCTTGGCACCCGCCACCGAGGCCGCCTAAGATCCCCCTCACGGCACCTACCTCGTCAAGCTATTTACACCGCTCCGAGGACACGACCCTCGCTCGCCGGCCGTGGACCACCGACGGACTGAGAGCCTGCCCGACCAGGCCCGGGAGGCGCCGGTGGACGGTCCTGGACTGTCGGGTTCGAATCCCGAAGGCGGCTCCCGGGGTCGAAGGCCCTTCCGGACGGGCCTTTGTGATCTCCGTACGGCAACCGCCTCTATCGATCGAAACTCTCGTTGAGTTGGTCGAGCGCCCTGCGGGCTTCTGGGTCGGCGATCCGCGTGCAGACGTTCATGGTCACCGAAACCTGCGAGTGCCGGGGATGCGCATCGCCACCCGAGGACTTCGCCGCGCCGGAGGCCCGGGACCAGGAGGAGCACGACCACGCGGTGTCGTGTCAGCGGCCGCGTCAGGACGGTGACGGCCCGATATCAGAGCGGTCGGAGACGGTGGATGCCATGAACGGTTCAGCGAATGCGGCCCCAAGGCTGGGCGATCTCCTCGGGCGCCCCGACCTGAGCAGTCCGGATACCCCGGGCACCAACGGGACCGCATTCCACCAGTCGTCCGTTCGATCGAACTCGGTCACAGATTCAAAGGAGCACACCACCATGTCCATCACCTTTACCGACCAGGACAAGCTCACCCTGCGGACCGCCGCGTGGGGCGCCGTCTCACTGATGTCCGCCGCCGGTGCCGCAGGCTCGGCCCACAAGGTCGCCACCCACGGCTCCATGGCCCTGACCTCCGCGACCGGTCCGGTCGGGCACGTGCTCAACAAGGCGCCCAAGGGTGTGAAGTACGGCAAGACCGTAGCCGAACTCGCCGACCAGGTGCTGCCGGCCCTGACGGCCGCCATGAGCCTGCTGAAGGAACAGGATCCGGCAGAGGCCGACAACTTCCGCAGCACCGTCATCGTCGCCATCGAAGCAGCCGCTCGGACCCACCAGGGCGAGCCCAGCCCCACCATGGCGGAGATGGCTCGCAAGATCACCGGAGCCCTTGACGCCGCCTGACGGGATGTCGACCTGCGCAGCCACAGCCCTGTCACGGGCTCCTCTCACGCGAACTTCGTAACGAACTCAAAGGAGCAGCACCATGTCCATCACCCCTACCGACCAGGACAAGCTCACCCCGCGGACCGGGCAGGATCGCCCGGAACTGCAGCAGGCCATCCAGGAGATCGTCGATTCCGGTTTCGCCGGGGTGCAGCTGCGCGTGCACGATGAGTGGGGCGAGTGGGTCGGCAGCGCCGGGGTGCGCAAGCTGGGCGAGATCGCCAAGCCGGCGACGAACGGCCACTTCCGGATCGGCAGCAACACCAAGACGTTCGTCGCGACCCTGGTCCTGCAACTGGTGGCCGAGGGCAAGGTCGGGCTGGACGCTCCGGCGGATGACTACCTGCCCGAGTTCGACCTGGACCGCGAGATCACGGTGCGGATGCTGCTGCAGCACACGAGCGGGTTGTTCAACTTCACCGGCGAGTACTACCCCGACGGGACGGTCGTGCCGGGGATTCCCTGGCAGGGCCAGGAGTACGTGGACGGCCTGTCCCACACCTACCAGCCGGAGGAGCTGGTACGGCTGGCGTTGTCCAAGCCGGTGCGGTTCGCGCCGGGAACCGACTGGAGCTACTCCAACACCAACTACGTGCTGGCCAAGCTGCTGATCGAGAAGGTCACCGGCCGCTCGCTCGCCGAGGAGATGCAGCGGCGGATCCTGGGTCCGCTCGGGCTGTCGGGCACCGTGGTGCCCGGCGCCTCGCCGGAGATCCCCGAGCCGCACGCCCACGGCTACTACCGGTACGAGGACGCCGGCCAGTGGAAGGTGGTCGACGTCACCCGCATGAGCCCCTCCTGGATCTCCGCCGCCGGTGACATGATCTCGACCACCGAGGATCTCCACACGTTCATCGCCGCGCTGGCGGGCGGCAAGCTCATCCCGGCCCCGCTGCTTGCAGAGATGTGCAAGCCGTACCCCAAGATCGGTTATGGCCTGGGGGTGTTCGTGCAGGAGACGGACTGCGGCGGCACCGTCATCACCCACAACGGCGGCTTCTTCGGCTGGGGGGCGCTCATGTACACCACGCCCGACGGCAGTGCGACCCTGACCGCCTCGCTGACCACCGGGGACGCCGAGCTCGACTTCGCCGCCACGGCCGAGGCGTTCCAGAAGGCGCAGCAGAAGCTCGTCACCATGGTGTTCTGCGGCGGGCAGGCCGGATCGGCTGACGAGCCCGCTCAGCCGACGGGCTGAGCACCTCGGACCTGTACTCCTTGAAGGTGGGCTTTTTACGGTCGTGCATCAGGCAGGCAGACGCACGACCGTGCTCACGTCCGTCGCGCGCTCGAAGATCGCGAGGGAGACGACCGAGTACGGTTCAGCACGCGCGTGCCCTGCCAGCACCGGACGAGTACGGAAACGGCCAGCGCTTCCGTCATGACCAGTGACCGGCATCCGACCAGCATCGGAAACCGCTTCGCCCCGTCGTCAAGGGCAGCCCATCTGCGGCGGCCTGACGCGCGCGTGGGGCGTCCTCAGGCCAAGCTGCAGCTCTCTGGCCGCGCGTTGTAATCCTGACAGGAGGTCTTCGTTGAAACTGTTCCAAGAGGAAACGTCGCAGATGGGCCCTGTGGGGTCTATGCGGTCAAGCAGTTGGCGGCGATGCTCAGGGAATCGTTGCTTGAATTTGATCAGCTTCCTTCCGGACAGGCCTGAGGCAAGGGCAAGTTTTTCGGCCAGTACTGCCTTCGGGTCCGGGATTGTTTCGACGAATTTCGGTCGCGGCAGGTCGATGCTCATGCGACCGTTCGGATTGCCGGCGACGATTCGCAGATCGCGTTCGTCCAGCATTAGCCATGCCTCGGTCATGCGAATCGGGATGACACCAACAAAGGGAGTGTCGGGCATTACTGAGTTGACGGCCAGTTCGATTTCGCGCAAACGAGGCTCTCTGCCGTCCCTGTCTGCATCCCGATGGATCACGATCAGTTCGTATGCTCCTCCGATTTCTGTTATCACTTCCAGTTTTGACCTGACTGTCCTTCGGCGTGAGGCCGGCAGTCTCTCGACCAGGGGATCTGTGATGACCACCTGAAATCCGTGATCAATTGCAATCCGTCGGATATGGGTGGTGATCCCGCTGTCACTGGTTCCCTCGCCCAAGAACAGAATGCGCAAACTCACGCGATCTCCAAGGTGAGCTGAGCGCCTGGTGGAGTGGTCAGGTAAGGCAGGATGTCGGCCTTGGTCACGGCCATGGTCCTGGAGCCTTCGATGTCGCGCCAGGTGTCAACCAGGGGGCGTAGGCTAAGCGCCCGCGTCATCGTTCCGTCCGGGGCACGCCGAATTTCGGCCTCCGCGAAGAGGAGGTCTTGGGGGGCCACAAGTTGAACGACTGCCGGTGAGTGCGTATTAACGATCACCTGTCGGAACGGATTGTCTGCTCCGGGCGCTTCCTGGGGGTCCACGGCTAGGTCTCGTACCAAATCTACCATTGCATTGAGATTGGCTGGATGTATGCCATTTTCGGGCTCTTCCATACATAGGAGGCCCTCAACTGTAGGGTCTTCCAGAAGAACACATAGGGCAAGAAAGCGAAGGGTCCCTTCGGACAGGCTTCGTGCGGGCAGGGTGAGTCCTCCGGATTCGACGAGTTGTACCGTGAACAGCTCCCGAATGTCGTCTTGCTCGACCCGTAGCTCTCTGACGCCTACACCGGACAACTCGGCCAGGCGGCTGGCGACTCTTGCATAAACTCGCTCAGGATCTCCGTCTGCATAAGCAATACGGAAGAGAGTCGCCGCGAGGTGACGGCCCGTGGGATCCATCTGACGTGGGTCGACGTAACGGTCCGCCGTTCGCAATGCGGAGGGCTCAAGAGCCAACCGCCGCCATGACTGCATCTCTCGGCGCGCAGCGAGGACTGTGGGGTCATCGCTGCTCGTTACGGTGCTTACGACCGTCGCAGGAGCCCTTGACGCAGCGGCGGGCTTCGGTTGGCCTCGGCTCCCGCCGTCCTGATGAATGCTGATGATGGGCTGGCCGTCGGCATCTATTGTGGTCGAGATGAATGCGGTGCCGGCTCGTCGCCCGTGCAGAACCGCCTTGCGGAAAGAGCCTGCATTGTGCGGAAAGCGCAGTTTATCCGATGCATCGCCTAGTTTGATGTGTCTGAGGCTCTCGGCGAGCAAACTGAGACGCCCAATTTTCTCGATGCCTGCCGGTGGGACGTAGCCGAGCTCCAACTCGTAGCGGAGAAAGGTGATGGAAGGCTTGGCGGGGCGGCCGAAGTCGTCCTCAACCTGGCCGGGAACGATCATTTCCGCCGCGAACCGCATCTTGTGGTCGGCTCGAGAATATCCGTTCCAAAATAGATCTCGCGGGTCGCCCAAGCGTTCACCGTGTACGCCCCGAACCTCTTGAGCGGCCTCGATCAAAGATTTATCTGTCAGGAGGCTGAGAAACTGAATGACGTCGAAAACGTTCGACTTCCCCGTGCCGTTGACGCCTGCAATGCAGGTGAAAGGACCAAGGTCTACCTCAAAGTCAAGGAGGTTCTTGAACCCGTCAACTTCCAGTCTTGTAAGCATCAGAACCTTTCCACGTGGTCTATGGTAGCGGTGAGGTCACGGATTCGTCCTGCAAGAGAGCCTCGCAGATGAGGGTTATGCGTGAGCCGGCAGGTGCCATCCCGGTGGGCCGCCGAATGCGATGAGCGCGCCATCGCCGCCTGGAAGGACGAGCGGGGGAGATCATAAAAGGCCGGCAGCGCAGCACGGGGCGTGGCTGTGCTCCGAAGACGAAGCCGGCCAGACCCCGAGGTGGCCCAAGAAGCGCACCGGGGCTGCAAAGGTCACACGCCGATCGTGTCCCCCCACCGGTCAAGGGCGTCGCCCATCAGCGACTGTTCTGACCCGTCACCCCAGCGATCAGGGTCTCTAGCTAGTCGGTGACGAGGGCTTTGACGGTGAGGACCTCTTCGGCGGCGGCGCCGGCCAGGCGGACGGAGAGCTCCCAGGCTCCCGCCATGGTGAAGACCTCGCCCTCCGCCTGGAAGCGGCCGGGTTCCCGTTCGCGGGTGGTGACCTCGGGCATGGCGTGCCCCATGTGGGGCATCACCGCCGAGAGCGTGACGGTGTCCGCGTCACCCCTGTCCAGGCGCACCTCCGCCGTGCGGCCGTCGATCAACACCGTGACGGCGTAGTGGGCGCCCGTCGAGCGGATGGTGATCGGCTCGGAGGCCGCGGTGCGACCCAGGACGAAGAGCGTCACCGCTGCCGCCGCCACGGCGCAGAGGGCCAGGATCCGCTTCATCGGACGGTCTCCGGCGCCGTGACGTCGACGGTGAACGGCATCGTCACGATCCGGTCGTCCGTCGCGTACTGCGCCCAGGCGAGATACCGGCCGGCCTTGGGGAAGCTGAAGGTGAAGCGCAGGCGAGGACCCGACGATCCCATTTCGTGGACGTGGCCGAGGAAGGCGCCGTCCTGGCTGCGGACGATCAGGTGGCCGGTCATGCCGAGCCACGGGCGCGGGGTCCCCGCGGTGCCGAGTTCGATCGTCGTCGGGCGGCCGGCGAGGGGCGCGGCGGGCCGTAGGAACGGCGTGGCGGGCGGGTCGACGGACTCGGCCGGGGCAGGGGTTCCCGGCTCGGGCAGGACGCGGGTTTCCGGCGGGGGCGAGGCGGAGGTTTCCGGCGCGGCCGGGCGGGCGACGGTGAAGCCTTCGGCGATGAGTTGGCCGCCGGAGTCCTCCCGTTCCAGCTCGGCGTGGGCCAGGTAGCGGCCCGGCCGGTCGGCGCGCATCCGGACCTCCAGCCGGCCGGGTGCCGTCCGCAGCGGATGCAGGTGGCGGAAGTAGCGGCCGTCCTGGCTGGTGACGACCAGGTGGGCGAGCGCCTCGTGGTGGACGGTGAGATCGTCCACGGGCCGGCCGGTGGACCCGTCGACCAGCGCGACACGCAAGGTGAACTCCTCTCCCGCGAGCGGGCGTTCGGGCACGGTTTCCAGCAGGCCCTGGACGAACGGGCGCCCGCCCGCCTGCGGGTCGGCCGCGGGCGGGGCGCCGTCGGGAGGGCCGGTGGGCAGTTGCGGTTCGAGGACGACGACCATGGCGGCGATCGTCAACCCCGCTGCGGCGCCGCCGGCGAGCAGCATGGCGGGAGTACGCCGGGACAGCGCCCCGGTGAGCAGGCCGCCGACCATCAGCAGCCCGGCGACGAAGAAGCCCCCATAAATCAGGAAGTCCCAGCCGGACCCGCGCTCCACCAGGACCCGGAACGGCACCACGGCGACCTCGCCCCCCGCGCTCAACCTGAGCTCGTGGGGGCCGGTCTGCTCCACCTGGAGCCGCACGAACTGCGGATCTCGTGCCGCCCGCGCCACACCGGACACCGTGCGGCCGTCCGTGACCGACCGGACCTCCAGGTTCACCGGCAGATCGGTGACCGGCTGGAAGGCCATGACGCCGATCTGCAACGGCCCGGGCACCCGCGCCGTCCCCTTGATGACCACGGTGAGCTCGGTGCCCGCGATGGTCTGGGCGATCCGCAGGTCCGTCCCGGCCGTCAGGTTGTGCGCGGCGGCCGGAGCCGCGCCCGCCAGCACCAGCAGGGCGGCCGAAGCCGCGCCCGCCAGCGCCAGGAGCGCGGCCAGGCGGAGAACGCGGATCATGCCCGGCCGGTGTCCGAGGCGTTGGGCAGGAACAGCACCCCGAGCACCAGGCCGATGAGGCCGGCCACGATCGGCGCGCCGGTCAGCAGCTCGGGCACGGCCGGGGTGCGCCCGGCCGCCACCGAGGCGACCGCGAGGTACAGCGACCAGGTGACGAAGGCGGACAGCCCGGCGAAGGCCCAGAAGGCGGCCCGCCGCCCGGCCGACGGGCGCAGCCACCTGATCAGCAGGTCACTCGCCACGCCGGCGGCGACGAAGCTCAGCAGGATCGGCAGGTTCTCGAACGACGTCTGCGCTCCCGGCATCAGGACCCCCACCGCGTACATCAGGGTCACGCTGCCGAAGGGCAGGTGCCACCGGCGGACCAGCAGCAGCACGGGGGCCAGCAGGACGACGTTCGTGATGATCATCGAGGAGGCGAGGCGGTCGGCCCCTTGCTCGTCCACGGAGGAGAACACCTCGACGATGCCGTTCGCACTCCACTGCATGGCGTTGCCGTACGAGACGAACAGCGACACCAGCGTGGCCGCGAAGGCGAGCCCGACGAGTGCGGGGAGCAGGCGGCCGAAGGAGGGGCGTTCGCCGAGGTCCGGGGCCCTCCAGGCGGAGCGGAGCGGCGTGGTGATGATGAGCATCATCGTCGCGATGAGCCCGAGGTGGGACGGGCTGAACAGGATGTCGACGCTCTGCTCGATGCCGAGGAACGTGTGCCACATCATGTCGGCGAAGCCGAAGGCCGCGAACCCCGGCACCGCCACCAGCCCGGCGAGATAGCCCATGGGCACCGCCGCCAGCCCCTGCCGGCCCTGCCTGACGTTGCGCAACGCCTGCCAGATGATCCAGCCGGCGACCGCGGCGAACCCCGAGTAGAACACCGCGTGCCAGGGCGTGAAGAACGTCTCCAGCTCGGCCAGGTTGCTGTGCGCCCACGCGTCGATCATCAGCCCGATGCCGAACCAGACGCCCAGCAGCGCGGTGACCAGATCCGTCCGGGGCGACACCCACTCTCGTGGTTCGCCCGAGTCGGCCAATAATCGTTGCACGCCCACGCCGGTCAGAGCCATCTCAACACTTCCTTTCCCGTCATGTCGAATGCTCCCACCACGTCAGGGCCGCCGGAAGCCGGGCGCCCGCACCCGCGCAGGTGCGGTTAACCGCACCTGCGCGGCTGTACGCCGGGACCTACGCGTTGAGATAGCGGAGCACGGCCAGCACCCGGCGGTGGTCGTGCGGGCCCGCCTCCAGGCCGAGCTTGCCGAAGATGCCGGTGCAGTGCTTCTCGACGGTACGTTCCGCGATGGCGAGCCGTTCCGAGATGGCCTTGTTGGTCCGGCCTTCCGCCATGAGCCCGAGCACGTCCCTCTCCCGCTCGGTGAGCAGGCTCAGCGGATCGTCGGGCTGGCGGTGCCGGCTCACCAGCCGCTCGATCACCACCGGGTCCAGCGCCGACCCGCCCGAGCCCACCCGGCGGATCGCCGCGGCGAACTCCGCCAGGTCGGAGACGCGGTCCTTGAGCAGGTAGCCGACCCCCTCGCCGCCGCCGTCGAGCAGTTCGACCGCGTAGCTGACCCGTGCGTACTGCGACAGGACGAGCACCCCGACCTCGGGATGCAGCCGGCGCAGGACGAGTGCCGCCCGCAGGCCCTCGTCGGTGTGCGTCGGCGGCAGCCGGATGTCCAGAACGGCCACGTCGGGAGGGTCGTCGCGGACCTGGGCCAGCAGCTTGTCCGCGTCGTCCACGGCCGTCACCACCGCGAACCCCGCCTCGGTGAGCAGGCGGGACAGTCCCTCACGCAGCAGCGTGGAGTCCTCGCAAATCGCTACCCGCATGGCAGCATCACCCGCAGCACGGTCCCCTCGCCTTCCTGGCTGTCCAGTTCGAGCCAGCCGCCGTTCGCCTCGGCGCGGTGGGCCAGCCCCTCCAGTCCGGAGCCGCGGGCCGGGTCGGCGCCCCCGCGGCCGTCGTCACCGACCTCCACCGCGAGGTGGCCGTCGGTCCGCGCCAGGCGCACCCACGCCCTGCTCGCCTCGGCGTGCTTGGTCACGTTGGCCAGCGCCTCGTTGACGATGTAGTAGGCCGCGCTCTCCACCGCGGGAGGAAGCGGCTCCGCCAGGTCGATCACGCAGTCGACCGAGATGGGCGCGACGGCGGCGAGTTCCTTCACCGCGCCGGGCAGCCCGCGCTCGGTCAGGACCGGCGGATGGATGCCGTGGCTGACCGCGCGCAGGTCGTCCAGCGCGCTGAGGACGGCCGCCTTCGCCTCCCCGATCAGCGAGCCGGCCTTGGCGGGGGTGGCCTCGGCCAGCCCGAGCGTCATCGCCACCGACAGCAGCCGTTGCTGCGCACCGTCGTGCAGGTCGCGTTCGATCCTGCGGCGCTCGGCCTCACCCCACTGGAGCATCCGCGACTGGGTCGCGGCGAGCTGCCGCAGCCGCGCGCGCAGGTCGGCGGTGAGCCGCTCGTTCTCCAGTGCCAGCGCGGCGGCGGCGCATGCCGCCTCGACCAGCAGCGGCTGCTCCAGCAGGGCCGCGTCATGGAGGAGGACGGCCAGGCGCGACCCGCCCTGGTCGACGCGGGTCATCATCCTGCCGCTCTCCTTCGGCGGCAGCTCGACCGGGCTGCCCTCGGCGTCGACGTATCGGCCCTGGCCGGCCATCCAGTATCCGAGGCGCAGCGTCGGGTCGTGCAGCGTGGTCGCCAGCGCGTTCTCCAAGCTGCCCGGCCGCTTCCTGCTCCTGAGCCGTACGACGAGGTCCGCCACCCGGCCGCGGTCGATCCTGAGCCGGAGCAGGGAGCCGAGATAGGCGAGCGGAACCGCGGCGAAGGCGCCGAACATGGTGACCGCCAGGGGGAGTTCGAGCTCTGCCGGCCCCCACGTGCTCACCAGGTGGGACGCCACGAACGCGACCGTGGCGATCACGGAGGCGGCGGTGACGGGGAAGGCGGCCCGCCGGTGGGCGACGCCGCCCTCACGCCAGCGGGCCGTCGCGAGCGCGAGGACCGCGAGCCCGGTGACGATGACCAGATGCCAGGCGGACTGGTTGACGAACTGCCCGATCGATCTCAGCGGCTCGGCGGGCTCCGGGCGGGCGGCCAAGGTCTCCGTCGCCGGGAGCACCACCGCCTCGGCGTAGGCGAGGCCGGCCACGATCCGCCAGGAGAGGCGGCCCAGCCGCCCGGTGGGGAAGGCGAGGAACAGATGGCAGGCCAGCGCCGCCCACAGACTGCCGAGCAGCAGCCACACCGGGAACAGCGGCAGCTCGGCGGAGCTGATCAGCAACTGCTGCGGGACCCAGGCGACGCCGACGGCCACCATGAGCGGGCCCACCCGGTTGTGGGGGTGCAGCCGCCACGCGACCACCCCGGCCGCGAGGAACGACGTCCCGACCCCGGCGCCGAGAGTCCAGAGCAGGTCGTAGGGGGGTCCGGGGAGCGTCACGACGACCAGCCATCCGGTCACCGCCGAGACGGCCAGCACCACGGTGCCCGTCCACGGCCGCCTCGTCATCGCTCACCCCTGCCGCGGATTCTAGACGGCGACGCCGCCCTCCCGCCGGGCCCGCCGGGCCCGCCGCGCCGCGAGCCTGCGGCCACGCGGTCCGAGCCGTTCCGGACAGGGAGGCGTCCGGGTGTTCACATGCGCGGTTACGGGGCAGGTCATGATGTCCACCTGCCGGGCGCGGCGGGGGCGGGGAACCGCCGTTCGGCCTCTACGCTCTGCGCAGGGCGCGTCTCGGCTGAGAGGGGCATTTCGTGAGGGACGACCTGACCCGGCTCGCGGGCCTGCTGTACGAGATGGGGCTGCTCAAGCGCTACAAGCGCACGGGGTGGCTGGTCGCCGGCGTGCGGGACCCGGAGAGCATCGCCGACCACTCCTTCCGCGCCGCGGTGATCGCGAGCGTGATCACCGTGCTGGAGGGCGGCGATCCGCAGCGGGCGGCGTTCATGAGCCTGTTCCACGACACGCAGGAGACGCGGATCACCGACATCCCGTACCTCGGCAAGCTCTACCTGCGGGCCGCTCCGAACGAGCAGGTCACCGCCGACCAGATGCGCGGCGTGCCGGACGCGGTGGCGCGGATGGTGGGTGGGGCGGTCGCGGAGTACGAGGAGAAGGCCAGCCTGGAGGCCGTCTGCGCCCGTGACGCGGACAAGCTGGAGTGCCTGATCCAGGCCGTCGAGTACCGCGAGCAGGGCCACCAGAACGTGCAGCCGTGGATCGACAGCTCGCTGGCGGCGCTGAAGACGACCACGGCCAAGCGGATCGCCGAGGAGGTGCTCGCCGGCGGCTCGCTGGACTGGGTGCTGCGGGTGCTCAACGGCACGGGCGACGGCGGCGAGGACGCGGGCTCCGGCTACGAGCCGCCGGCCTGAGCGTCGGGGAGCGGCTGGTTGACGTACGGGTCGCGGCCGGCCTCGGCGAACGCCTCGACGACGCCCGGCCCGTCGAGCCGGAAGTCGCAGCCGTTGGGCGACTCGGGGTCGAGGACGGCGTTCCACTGCAGGAGGGCCTTGATCTTGGGCATGGTCTTCAGGGCCTGCGGGACGCCGCGGAACCAGTCGGCCTTGGCCGAGGGGTTCTTCGGATCGACCTCGGAGCTGTACTCGCCGATGATGATCGGCTTGTCCGCGAACCCGTTGGCCTGGAACCAGTCGTAGGTCGGCTTGACCGTCTGCTCGAAGTCCGTCCACTTCGCGCCCCGGCAACCGGCGAAGTTGTAGGGGTCGTAGCTGATCCAGTCGACGTAGTCGTGGCCCGGATACAGGCTCTTCCACTTGTCCTTGTACTCGATGAAGCCGGTCACGGCCCACACCCACACCACGTTGGTCACGCCGAGCTTGTCGAACCGGTCGTGGATGTGCTTGTAGGCGGCGACGTACTCGGCCGCGGTGCCGCTGGTCTCGCGCCGGTCCATCTCACCGTCGAAGCCCAGCATGACGCGCTTGCCGTAGCTCTTGATCCGCTGGGCCTGCTTGTCGATCAGGGTGTCCATGGAGCCGCTGGCGATGTCGCGCCACAACAGCGTGCGCTCGGGAGTGCCCCAGATCTTGGCCTCCCAGCTCAGCAGGAGGATGCGGTCCCGCCCGAGCTCGACCTCGTCCTCGCGGATGAAGGTCCCGTTGGGGGAGTCGGACATGTCGTGATAACTGAAGATCACGTCGAGCTTGCGGCCGAGCTGGGACTCCATGGCGCCGATGGACTGCACCACGGGCACCTTCGGGTCGCCGGGCGCGACGTACATGCCCCAGTACGCCCCGCAGGGCGGCACGAGCTCGTCCGTGGGCTTGCAGTCCGCATTCGCCGACGGCTGGGTGGTGGTGACCGGCACGCCCTCGCCGCCGCCCCCGTCGCTGGAGCAGCCGGCGGCCACCGCCAGGAGCAGGACTCCGGTGGCGGCCAGCAGCCTGTCGCGCAGCCGCCCCCTCCGCGTGCGCGCGCCCCCCGGCTGTCCGGCGTTTCCTGCTGACAAGGCCCGGTGCCTCCACTCCGAGTTCGCGCGTTGCTGCCGGCACCCACACCGGAAGAAGCCGGGAAGGGCAGGCTCGTCGATGCCATCGACGACGATCGCCGTTGATGACGACTATAGGAGGCGGACCTTGACGGCTTGGACCGTGCCACCTGCGGGCTTCCTGTGAATCGATGAACGGCGTCCTCGGCCGGCCACCCCGCCGCCGCATTCCGTGCGAACCGCGCAATTCCCTATCAAACGGCGACCACCGCGTGCCGCCTGCGGAGACACGTTTTACTGGCCCACGGAACCCGCCGCCGACGTTGATCGTTCAGGCGGGTGGCTGACACATGCCATCAACAGAAGCGACAGGGAGAACATGCCGTGGTCTTCAAACGGATGCTGGGCGCGTTCGGTGTGGGCGCACCCTCGGTGGACACCGTCCTGGCCACTCCGCGAACCCGGCCGGGCGGCACGCTGACCGGTGAGGTCCGCCTCAAGGGCGGCGACTTCGACGCCGAGATCGAGCACATCACCCTCGGCCTGGTGGCCAGGGTGGAGGTCGAGTTCGGCGACGGCGAAGGCGCGGGAGTCGGTGAGTTCTCGCGCGCCCAGGTCTCCGGCCCGTTCACCCTTCGCAAGGGCGAGGAGCGGGTGATCGACTTCCAGATCCCCGTGCCGTGGGAGGCGCCGATCAGCGAGATCGCCGGCCAGCGGCTGACCGGCATGGCGCTCGGCGTGCGCACGGAGCTCGCCATCGCCAAGGCCGTCGACAAGGGCGACCTCGACATGGTCGACGTCGAGCCGCTGCCGTCCCAGTTCCGCATCCTGGACGCGTTCCCGCAGCTCGGGTTCCGGTTCAAGTCGGCCGACCTGGAGGTGGGCCAGATCTACGGCTCGCGCCAGGAGTTGCCGTTCTACCAGGAGATCGAGTTCTACCCGCCGCCGCAGTACGCCGGGTCGGTCGGGGAGGTCGAGGTGACCTTCGTGACGAACCCCGGGGGCCTGGAGGTGATCCTGGAGGCCGACAAGAGCTCCGGACGCTACTCCGGTGACGCCATCGGGCGCTTCACGATCAGCCACGACGACGCGATGAACACCGACTGGTCCGGCGAGATCGGTCGCTGGCTGTCCGGGCTCGCCCAGTACGGCGGCTTCCACGGCGGCCACCACGGTCACCACGACGGTCACCACGGCGACTTCCACGGCGGTCACCACGGTGGTCACCACGGTGGTCACCACGGTGGGCCCGGCCTGGGCATGGTGGCCGCCGCCGGGGCCGCGGGCGTCGTCGGCGGCCTCGTGGCGGGCGAGATCGTCGAAGAGGTCTTCGAGGACGTCTTCGAGGGCGACGAGGACTGACGCCTCCGCCCCGCAGCGCGCGGCCCGCGGACTCCCCGCTGGCCGCGCACCCGCCGGTCACGCGCTCGGCCCGCCGGTCGTGTGCTCGGCCCGCTGGTCGTGTGCTCCGCCCGCCGGCCGCCCGCGCCCTCCGTTCAGCGGGCCGGTCGGCGGCCGGTCGGGAGGGGGTCGCCGGCCGCCAGGGCGGCGAACAGGTCCTCCCACATCGGCATGACCATCTCCGGCGTGTAGTCGCCCGCCGTGCGAGCGGCGCCGGCCCCCAGCCGCAGCCGCAGGTCGCGGTCGCCCATCAGCCGCCGCAGCGCCCCCGCCAGGGCGTCCACGTCGCGCGGGGGCACCAGCAGGCCGTCCTCGCCCGGGGTCAGCACGTCGCCGGGCCCGGTCGGGCAGTCGAAGGCGGCCACGGCCAGCGCGTGGCCCATCGCCTCGATCATCGCCATCGGCAGCCCCTCGATGCGCGAGCTGAGCGCGTAGACGGACGCCTCGGCGAGCTCCTCGTGGATGCGGTCGCTGCGGCCCATCAGCCGGGCCCGCCCGCCGAGCCGGTGCTCCTCGATGCGCGCCCGCAGCCGCTCCTTCGACGGGCCGGTGCCGAAGACGTGCAGCCGCCAGTCGGGAAAGTCCGGCGCGACCGCCGCGAAGGCGGCGATCAGCATGTCGAAGCCCTTCTGCGGCACCAGCCGGCCCGCGGCGATCACCACGGGATTGGTCTGGTCGGAGTGCCGGCGGCCGGCCAGGTGGACCGCGTTGGGGATGCGGACGATCGGCGTGTCGTCGAGCAGCGCCCGGTACTCGGCCTGGCTGGTCTCGGTCAGCACCGCCACCGCGTCGAAGCAGCCGTAGTGGCGGGCTATCTGCTCACGCACGGTGTGGGGGTAGGCGGCGAGGTTCATGTGCTCCTGCGCGACGCGCACCACTTCGGTGGAGGCGCGGCGGGCGGCGATGAGGTTCAGCGCCGGCCGGGTGGTGACGAGGATGCCGTCGTCCAGCGAGGACACGTACTCGATGACGGCCCGCTCGACCCGCTCGGTGAAGTAGCCGGCGGCGAACTCCCCGTACGGGACGATCTTGCCGCGCGCCCGGCGCCACACCTTACGGGCCAGCGAGTCGCTCGCGACCCCGCCGCGCTGGTCCACCAGCGCGGACAGCCGGACCCGCCCGTCGATGCCGAACTGCGGTGTGTCCCGGCGCCGGACCACGCTGACGATCTCGACGTCGTGCCCGGCCTCGGCCATCGCGTTGGCCTGGTTGACCACCGTGCGGATCGTTCCGCCCATGCCGTACGCGTGCAGCAGCATGTAGCGGATCTTCACGGCAGGTACTCCCATGTGCGGCACATGCTCCGGAGCGACTCGGGGACCTCCTCCTCCGTGGGCAGGTCGCGCCCCGGCTGGACGGTGCCGGACCGGATCTTGTCCTTCCAGTCGCCGAGCCCCTTGCTGACCACGTCGGGGGTGCCGTACCGGAGCATCTGGGGCGCCCACTCCAGGTGCAGGAACTCGCAGATGCGGCGGCAGGTCGTCTCCGGGTCGGCGGTCAGCTCCTCGTAGCGCACGGTCAGGCCGGGCAGCGCCTTCCTGGCCCGCTCGACCGCCTTCATGTAGCGCAGCGCGTCGAGCGCCGCCTCCTCGGGCGTGCGCTTGTCGGGGCTCGCCTCGTGCCACGACGCCGCGATGGAGGCCGGGTGGCGCAGGAGGAAGACGAAACGCGCGTCGGGCCAGCAGGCGGCGATCCGCTCGTGGGCGAAGGCGTTCGCCGGGGTCTTGTCCACCACGTACGTCTTGCCGCTGCGCACCAGCTCCCGGTGGAGCACCCGGTCCCACAGCAGGTGCTCCAGGTCGGCCCGGTTGTGCCCGAGCGCCTCCATCGCCTTCTCGGCCAGCGAGGTACCGAATTCCACGGTGAGGCGGCGAACGTGCAGTTCGTGCGGAGCGTGCAGGTCGGGATGGGCGTTCAGCATCGCCCGCAGCAACGTCGAGCCCGACCTGACCGGTGAGATCACGAACACCGGGGCGGTCAGCAGGCGGTCGGTCCCCGGGTCAGCCGGGGGCCGGAACGGCGTCTCCGCGCGCTTGCGCGGCTGGGGCGCCCGTTGCTCTACTTTTCCTACTCGTTCAATGTGGAATCCTGTGTACCTGGCCAGCGCTCCGTTGATTCTGCGCTGCCATGCCATGGCGTGGGAGGCTACAGGGCTTTTCTTGGAGTTCTCTGGGAGCCCGCCACGGCATCGCGCGGCGGGTCGCGCCGCGCGATGCGGGCGCCTGGACTTCGGTCAGGCCGGGCGCTCACGGGGTTTCCGTCCTTTGCCGGTATCGGGCCACCCGAAATACCGAGATTTCGTGCCGGCCGGGAAATTCGGATCTTCTGGCTTTACCGAAGAGAAGCAGCGTGATTGTCTGGGCCAAGACGGTCTCGAGGGGAGGTGGATGTCAATGACCGATGCGATTCTGCGATTCGGTGACAAACTGCTGACGCGAATGGTCCCCAAGGTGACGGCCCTGGCGGGAAGCCCTTGCCAGTGCCGGCGGCGGTGCTGCAGGGTGATGGGCGCCCGCGCGGTGGAGGGCTATTACATCGAGCACTGTTTCAGCGGTTCCGCGTGCACGGGGTGTAATCTCACGGGCCGCGACTGCTAGCCGGCGAACTCGGGAGCCGCCGTGCCCGCCGCAGGTGCGGTGGCTCCCGAATTCGTCTTTGCCGAGGCTTCCCTTTTCCTGCGCTGGGGGCGCGCGTGCAATATCTCGCTTTCGGTGTCACCTGTCTCGTCGGCCTGGTCTTCGTCGTGTCCGTGCTGAGCAAGCTGCGGCCGGGACAGTGGCGGGACTTCGTGGAGTCGACGCGCAGGCTGCTGGGCGCGTTCCTGCCGTCCCGCGTGGTGCCGGCGGCGGTCGCCAGGCTCGTGGCGCCCGTCGTGGTGGCGGCCGAGGCGGCGGTGGTCGTGCTGCTGGTCCCCGCGAGCACCGTGGCGCTCGCGCTGGCGGCGGTGCTGGTGACGGCCTTCGGCGTGGCCATCGCCCTGGCGCTGCGGCGCGGGGTGGCGACGGCCTGCCGGTGCTTCGGCGGGACGGCGGAGCTGAGCCCCTGGCACCTGGTGCGCAACGCGCTGCTCCTCGCCGCGGTCGTCACGGGGGCGGTGATGGAGCCCGCCGCGTTCGGCTCGGCCGACGCGGGCGGGTTGCTGGTGGCCGCGGCCGGTGCGCTGACGCTGGGCATGGTGGTCGTCCGGCTCGATGACGTGGGAGAGCTGTTCGGCCCGGGGCTGTCGCGGCACACGCCGGCCGGGGGCCATGTGGAAGGGAGCATGTGATGGCCGTGATGTGGGCCGCCGTCATCCTGGTGGGCGTGATCTGCACGCTTGACCTGATCCTCACGCTGGGGGTGGTGCGCCGCCTCCGCGAGCACGCCACCCACCTGGAGACGCTCCTGCGCTCGGGCGCGGGAGCGCTGGCCCCTCCCGGGCTGCCGCACGTGGGCGGCACGGTCGGCGAGTTCGCCGCGCGGACCCTCGACGGGGAGGAGATCTCCAGGGGTTCCCTGTCGGGCGAGACGCTGGTCGCGTTCTTCAGCCCGGGCTGCAAGCCGTGCCTGGAGAGGCTGCCGGGCTTCCTCGGCCACGCGCGCGGCCGCATCGGCGGGCGCCGCCTGATCCTCGCGATCGTGGCGGGCGGGGAGCAGGCGGCGCGGGAGATGGTGCTGGAGCTGAGCCCCGTGGCGCGGGTGGTGGTGGAGGACGGGTACGAGGGGCCGGTCGCGCGGGCCTTCCAGGTCACCGAGTATCCCGCTTTCTGCCTGGTGGACAGCGAGGGCGTGATCGTCGCGGCCGAGGGTGACGTGACCCGGCTCGGCCTGCCCGCCGACAGGTGATCCCCTCCGGCCCGGTGCGGTGCCGATGAGGGCGGCCGTATCGCTGACGGTCCTCCTCGCCGCGGCCGTGGCGGGCGTGTCGTGGCTGCGCCGCAGGTACGTGCTGGTGACGGTGTCCGGGGCCAGCATGGAGCCCGCGTACGGGTCGGGCGACCGGGTGTGGGTACGCCGGGTCCCGGCCGGCGAGGTGCGGGCCGGGCAGGTCGTGGTGGTCAGGCTGCCTCACCCCGAGAGCGCAGACGCCGGGCCCGAGCAGCCGTGGAGCATCAAGCGGGCCACGGCGGCCCCCGGCGACCCCGTGCCGAGGGACGGGGTGCCCGGATGGGAGGCGGGCGCGAGGGTGCCGCCCGGCTGCCTGGTCGTGCGGGGGGACAACGCCGGCGACTCCTACGACTCGCGCCACTGCGGCCACGTGCCCGGTGACCGGCTGCTCGGGGTCGTGGTGCGGCGCGTCCGGGCGGTGTCGTAGAGTCTCCCGTCACCCGTCACAGGAGGCTGATCGACATGCCCAAGCGCGTCATCGACACCCCCGAGGCCGCCCCGCCCGGTGGCCCGTACTCGCAGGCCGTGGTCGCCGGCGACTACGTCTATCTGGCCGGCGCCTGCCCGGTGCGGCCCGACGGCACGTGGGTGCGCGGCTCGTTCGCCGAGCAGGCCCGCCAGGCGTTCACGAACCTCGCCAAGGTGGCCGAGGCGGCCGGCGCCGACCTGTCGCAGGCCGTGCGGGTGGGGGTCTACGTGAGCGACTTCGCCCACTTCCCGGAGCTGAACGAGATCTACGTGGAGTTCTTCGGCACCGCGAACCTCCCGGCCCGCACCACGATCCCGGTGGCGCTGAGCGGCTTCGACATCGAGATCGACGCCGTCCTCTACACCGGCTGACCTGGATCCAGCGGAGCCGTGCGGGTACGGCGGCGCCGCCGGGGGGTGTGGCCTCAACGGGGTGACCGTTCTGACCGGAATCGCTTGCGCGGTTGTCAGAAATGGTTAACTCTTAGGAAGGTTTCCTTTTTATTCCCGTACACCCCCCAGGGAGTAACAGGTGCGCAAGACGACGATCGCCGCCGCCGTGGCCGCCAGTGGAGTGCTGGCCCTGCTGCCCGCCTCGGCGGCGAGTGCCCACGGCACGATGTCCAACCCGCCGAGCCGGGTCTACGTCTGCAAGAACGAGGGCCCCGAGTCGCCCAAGTCGGCCGCCTGCAAGGCCGCCGTCGCGGCCAGCGGCTCGCAGGCGTTCTACGACTGGAACGAGGTCTCGCTCCTGGAGGCGGGCGGGCGGCACCGTGAGCTGATCCCCGACGGCAAGCTGTGCAGCGCCGGGCGCGACAAGTATCGCGGCCTCGACCTGCAGCGGGCCGACTGGCCGGCCACTCAGGTCAGACCGGGCAGCTTCACCCTGACCTACCACGCCTCCGCCCCGCACGCCAACAGCAACTTCGAGTTCTACCTCACCCGCGAGGGCTGGAACCCCACCATGCCGCTCAGGTGGTCGGACCTGGTCCACATCAGGACCTTCAACAACCAGAACCCGACCACGTTCACCAACTGGACGATCAACCTGCCGCAGCGCAGCGGCCGGCACGTCCTCTACTCGATCTGGCAGCGCGTCGTCGGCAGCAACGAGGCGTTCTACACCTGCTCGGACGTGGACTTCGGCGGCGGGGGCGGCAACCCGTCCCCGACGCCCACCCCCACGCCGACCCCGACGCCGACCCCCACCCCGACGCCGACCTCGCAGCCGGGCGGCACCTGGACGGCCGGCACCGCCTACAAGGCCGGTGACCAGGTGACCTACGGCGGGGCGAGCTACACCTGCCTGCAGGCGCACACCGCCCTGGCCGGCTGGGAGCCGCCGAACGTGCCCGCCCTCTGGAAGCGCGCCTGACGCTGTGCGGCGCGTCGCGGCGCCGCCGGGCTTCCTGACGGCCGCCCTGCTGGCCGCCTTGTTGGCCGCCTTGTTGGCCGCCTTGTTGGCCGCACTGCCGGTCGGCTGCGGGTCCGCCGAGCCCGCGGGCGGCGGCGACCCGGTCAACGCCCAGGACGTGATGTTCGTGCAGATGATGGTGCAGCACCACCGGCAGGGCATCGAGATCGCCAAGGTGGGCGCGGACCGGGGCGCGACGCCCGAGCTGAAGACGCTGGCCTCGGCCGTGGCGGCCACGCAGCAGAACGAGGTGGAGATGATGCTGCGCTGGCTGCACGCCTGGGATCAGCCGGTGACGGCCGCCACGGGCGCGCACGACCACCACGGCGGCCTGCCCGAGACCGACAGGGAGCGCATCGCCGCGCTCAGGAGGTCGAAGGCCGTGGAACGCGACTTCCTCAACCTGCTCATCGCCCATCAGGACGACGCCGTCCAGATGGCCGGGTCCGAGGTGGCCGGTGGGGCCAACCCCGAGGTCACGCGCTGGGCCGCCCAGGTGCAGGCGTCCCGCCGGGCGCAGATCCAGCAGATGCTCGGCCTGCTGGAGTCGATCAGCCGGTGAACCGGCCCGCGAACTTCCGCGGGTCCCACCCCTCGCTCACTTCATGCCGGAACATAGACGGCCGTGCGGTTAAGTGATTAGATGACTTGATATGTCCGAGGTAGCGCGGCCGACCCTTTCCGACGCCCTGACCGAGCGCATGCTGGAGCTCATCCGCACGGGTGGGCACCGGCCGGGCGACCGGCTGCCCTCCACCAGGGAGCTGTCCCAGCGTTTCGCCGTCACCACCCCGACGCTGCGCGAGGCGCTGCGCAGGCTGGAGGCGACCGGTGCCATCGAGATGCGGCACGGGTCGGGCATCTACGTCGGCTCCGCCATCGAGCGCATCGTGCTGCCCAACCCCAACATGCGCGAGATGCGCGGCGCCCAGCTCCTGGAACTGCTGGACGCGCGCATCGTCATCGAGCCGCCGCTGGCGGCCATGGCCGCCCGGCGGGCGCGAGGCGACGACCTGGCGGAGCTGGAACGGGTGCTCGGCGAGGCCGCCACGCACCTGCGCGGCGAGGACGCCGAGCTGCACGAGGCCAACATGACCTTCCACCGGGCGACCGCGCGGCTGGCGGGCAACAGCGTCCTGCACGAGGTCGTCGACTCGCTGCTCACCGTCCACGGAGCCGAGCAGCGGGAGATCCTGCAGATCTTCGACGACCGGCGCCGCGACCACGACGAGCACCACACGATCCTCCAGGCCATCGTCGCGGGCGACGCCGGCGCGGCCGAGGAGCGCATGCGGGCCCACCTGGTGGACGTCAAGACGGTCATCGAACAGAGGTTGCACCAACCCCCCAAGTGAAACAAGGAGGCCGGGGCATGATCCGGTCACGCATGGCCACGTTCGGCGTGCTCGCCCTGTTGCTCGCCGCCTGCGGCGGTAACGGCGCCGCCACCCAGCAGAAGAAGAGCGAGCTGACGCTCTACAACGACAAGGGCGCCTGGACCAAGTTCTTCGACGAGATGGGCGCGCTGTCCAAGCAGCGGATCGGCCTCGGCATGAAGCCGACGGGCTACACCGACTCCGCCCAGTACCAGGCGTTCATCAAGGCGTCGTTCCGGACGAACGTCAAGCCTGACCTGTTCACCTGGCAGACCGGGGGGATGCTGGAGGAGATCGTCAAGCAGCGGCAGGTGGCCGAGACCACGGCCGTCTGGCAGGAGGCGATCAAGGCCGGCGATCTGTCGCAGGACCTGATGCCCTACTACACGATCGGCGGCAAGCAGTACTGCGTGCCGATGAACGTCGCGTACTGGGGCATGTTCTACAACAAGAAGATCTTCGACGAGCACGGCCTGCAGCCGCCCGCCACCTGGGACGACCTCGTCAAGGCCGCCGCGACGCTGAAGAAGGCCGGCGTCACGCCGTTCTACCACACCAGCGTGCTGTTCTCCTTCGTCTGGTTCGAGCAGCTCATGGCCGGCATGGACCCCGACCTGTACGACCGGCTGTCCACGGGCAAGGCCAAGTACACCGACCCGGGCGTGGTCCGCGTGATGGAGAAGTGGAAGGAACTCATCGACGCCGGATATTTCATGAACCCGGGTGACAAGACGGATCCGGGCGACGTGATGAAGACCGGCAAGGCGGCGATGGTCTCGTTCGGCACCTGGTTCAACACCAGCATGACCCAGCGCGACCTCAAGGCCGGCACCGACTACGGCTTCTTCGTGATCCCCAACGTCGATCCCGCCCTCCCCAAGACCTCGGTCATCTTCGAGAGCGGCCCGCTCTGCTCGCTGACCAAGGCCGCCGACCCCGAGGCCGGCACGAAGTACCTCAAGTGGTGGACCACCGCCGAGGCCCAGGAGAAGTGGGCCACGACCCGCGGCGACGTCAGCGCCAACCCGAAGGTGACCATCAAGGACGAGGCGCTCGGCCAGATCACCAAGGACGCGGGCGGCGGCAAGTACCGCCTGGTCAACCGCTACTTCGAGGCGACCCCGCCGCCCATCCTGACGGCCGCGCTCGACGGCTTCGGCAAGTTCGTCACCGAGCCCGGCACGTACAAGGAGGTCCTGGAGACGATCCAGAAGGAGGCCGACGAGTACTGGAGCACGCACCAGTGACCCGCGCCCCGATGCTGGGCCGGTTCCGGTACGGGTACGTGGCTCCCGCCGCGCTGCTGGTCGCGGTGTTGCTCTACGCGCCGTTCGTGTGGACCGCGTACCTGAGCCTGACCCGTTACGACGGGCTGGCGCCACCGGAGTGGGCCGGCCTGGCCAACTTCGCCAAGCTGTTCGACGACCCGGCACTGCTCACCTCCACCCGCAACACCCTGCTCTGGGTGGCCGGCACGATGATCCTGCCGGTCGGGCTGGGCCTGCTGGTGGCGGTGCTGTCGTACGACCTCAGAGGCGGCGCGTGGTACCGGGTGCCGTTCATGCTGCCGTACGCGCTCAGCGGCGCCGGGCTCGCCATGGTGTGGAGCCCGGTCCTGTCGCACGACGGCGTCGCCAACGCGCTGCTCGGCGTGGACACCGCGTTCCTGCAGGAGGCTCCGGCCAACACGCTGGCGATGCTGCTGGTGTGGACCTGGCAGCAGCTCGGCGTCAACACGCTGCTGTTCGTGGTGGGCCTCCAGTCGATCCCCAAGGAGCCCATCGAGGCGGCCCGGCTCGACGGCGCGTCGGGGTGGCGGCTGTTCCGGCACGTCATCTGGCCGCTGATGAGGCCGCTGACCGCCGTCGTGGTGGGGCTGGCGCTCGTGGCGAGCCTGAAGACGTTCGACATCGTCTGGGTGATGACGCAGGGCGGGCCGGGCCGCAACTCCGAGACGCTCGCGGTGACCATGTACAAGGAGACGTTCGTGGCCAGCGACTACGGCTACGGCTCGGCGGTCGCGGTGCTGCTGACGGTCGTCACCGGGCTCGCCTCCTACCTCTACCTCAGGAGGCAGGTGCGATGATCCGCCGTGCCGTGCTGATCGTGCTCGGGCTGGTCTGGCTCGGGCCCACCTACCTGCTGCTCGTCAACGCCTCCCGGCCGGCGGCGTCCTACGACCCGTCCCGGGCGTGGGCGCCGTCGGGGGACTTCGCGCTGTTCGCCAACTTCGCCACCGCCCTGGACAGCGCGAACCTGGGCGACAGCCTGGCCAGCACCGCCCTCTACAGCGTCGTCTCGCCGCTGCTCGGGGTCGTGATCGGGGCGCTGGCCGGGTACACCATCGTGGTGCTGAGGCTGCGCCACGGCTTCTGGTGGTTCCTGCTCCTGTTCGGCGGCACCGTGTTCCCGTCGCAGATGCTGCTCGTGCCGCTGTTCGTCGGCTTCAGCGACGCCGGCCTGTACGACACGCGCCTCGGCATGATCCTCATCTACACGGCGATCAACGTGCCGCTGGCCGCGTTCGTGCTGCGCAACTTCTACAGCGGCGTGGCGTTCTCGATCTTCGAGGCGGCGCGGATGGACGGCGCCTCCACCTGGCGGATCTTCTGGCGCGTCTATCTGCCGATCTCGACCAGCGCGCTCGCCGCCGTGTTCATCCTCGAGTTCACCTTCATCTGGAACGACCTGATCTTCGGCCTGACGCTGACCACGACCGCTGACGTGCGGCCGGTGATGACGGCGCTGGCCGGTCTGATGACCGACGTGTACGCGGGCACCCCGGTGCCCGTCGGGCTGGCCGCCGGGCTCGTCTGCTCGCTGCCCACGGTCGTGCTGTTCCTCGCCACCCAGCGCCTCTTCGCCAGGGGCCTGTCCCTAGGGAGTGTCTGATTTGACCAGCCGGTTGCTGCAGCGGAGCCTGGGCTCCCCCGACTACGACGGGATCAGGCAGGCGCTGCGCGACGACACCTCGACCCCGGTGATCGACCTGCGGGGGCTGCAGGTGCGGGTCGCGGTGCTGCCGCTGTTCACCCACGACGGCCGGCAGGCGGTCCGGGTCTCCAGCACGCGGCCGCTGACGCACGTGCTGGTCGGCGTGGACAGCGCCACCGGCGGCGACGTCACGCTCCTCGTGCCCGAGGTGACGGCGCCGCGCACGTTCACGCTGGAGTCGCGCGACGACGAGGGGCTGGTCGGCACCGCCCAGGTCACGGTGACGCCGCAGCGCAAGTGGAACGTGTTCGTCGTCCACCACTCCCACCTCGACATCGGCTACACCGACCCGCAGGGCACGGTGCTGCGCCACCACCTCGACTACCTCGACGCCGCGGTCCGGCTGGCGCGGGAGACCGCCTCCTGGCCGGACGACGCGAGGTTCCGCTGGACGGTCGAGTCGTCGATGCCCGCGCTGCGCTGGCTGGCCGCCCGGCCCGCCGAGCAGGTGGAGGCGTTCGCCGCGCTGGCCCGCGAGGGCGTCATCGAGGTGACCGCGCTGCCGTTCCAGCTGCACACCGAGGCGTGCTCGACCGAGGAGCTCTACCGCCAGCTCCGCTTCACCGCCGAGCTGCGCGACCGGTTCGGTTTCGCCACCACGTCGGCCATGCACACCGACGTGCCGGGCGCCGTGGTCGGGCTGGTGGACGCGCTCGACGCGGCCGGGGTGCGCTACCTCGCCGCCGCGCACAACTGGGCCGGCCGGTCGGTGCCCTACCTGCACGGGGGCGACAAGCTGACCCGGCCGTTCCGGTGGCGGGCGCCGAGCGGCAACGAGCTGCTGGTGTGGTTCACCGACACGCCGCACGGCATGGCGTACATGGAGGGCAACACGGTCGGCCTGACCGACTCCTACGAGCTGGCCGACGACCTGCTGCCGCGCTACCTGGCCGCCCTGGCCACGCGCGGCTACCCGTACGGGCCGGGCACGTTCGGCTGGCAGGGGCCGGACGCGCCGCGCGAGCCGTACGAGCTGGACGTGCTGCACCTGCGGGTGCAGGGGGCGCACGCCGACAACGCCGGGCCGTCGGTCGTGCCCGCCTCGATCGCCCGCACCTGGAACGAGCGGTGGGCCTACCCGCGGCTGCGCTCGGCCGTCAACAGCGACTTCTTCCGGCACGTCGAGGAGCACCACCTCGACCGGCTGGCCGTGCACGAGGGCGACTGGACCGACTGGTGGGCCGACGGCCTGGGCTCGGGCGCCCGACCGCTCGGCTACGTGCGGCGCGCGCAGTCGGCGCTGCGGGCCGCCGAGACCCTGCACACGCTGGCCGGGGCCGACGCCACCGAGCAGATCGACGCCGCCTACGACAAGGTGGCGCTGTTCAACGAGCACACCTGGGGCGCCGCGAACCCGTGGGAGGACGCCGAGGAGGCGGGCGACTCCGGCGGCCTGCAGTGGACCCGCAAGTCGTCGGGCGCCTACGACGCGAAGGACGACGCGGCCGACCTGCTGCACGCCGCGGCCCGCCGGTTCGGCGCCGCCGTGTCCGGCGAGCCGGTCGAGGGGACGCTGGCGTCGTTCGCCGTCTTCAACCCGGGCACGACAGGACGGACCGACATCGTGCGGGCGTTCCTGCCGCGCGACGTGGTACCGGCCGACGTCCCGATCGCACTGGTGGACGGGCGCACGGGCGAGCCGCTGGCCCACCACGAGGAGTACGTGCACCCCGACGACTGGCCGACCCGGCCGATCGGCCGGCATCTGCACGCGGTCGTGCCGTGCGTGCCCGGCCACGGCTACGTCCGGATCGACGTGGTACGCGGCGAGGGCCAGGCGCCCGAGCCGGTCCGGCTGGACCCGAGCGGAGTGATCGAGAACGAGTTCTACCGGGTGAGCTACGACGTCGGCGCGGGCCACATCGGCTCGATCTTCGACAAGACGGCCGGGCGGGAGCTGGTGAACGGCGACGCGGCGGCCGGGTTCGGCCAGTACGTCTACGACCGCTACGCCACGGCCCCCCACTTCAACCACCTGTCCGGCCACGTCGGGGCGCACGACAGGACGCTGCTCGGCGACCGGGCGATCGGCACGCACGCCACGATCGTCAAGGCCGAGCGGACGGCCGTCGGCGAGAAGCTCGTCGTCGAGCTGCGCGGCAAGGGCGTCGACTGGTTGCGCACCACGATCGAGCTGCACCGCGGCGTCGCCCGCGTGGACCTGACCTACCAGCTCGCCAAGCAGGGCACCCCGGCCAAGGAGGCGGTCTTCCTGGCCTTCCCGTTCGCCACCGGCCCGGCCACCGCGTGGGAGCTGACCGGCGGCGTCGGCGGGCCCGACGTGCCCCGGGTGCCGGGCTCGGCCGCCTACATGCTGCCGATCCGGCACTGGATCGCCTTCGACGACCCCGAGCTGACCGTCGCCTGGGCCACGCTGGAGGCGCCGCTGGTGCAGCTCGGCACCATCCACATGCCGTACGCGCCGTTCCCGCCGACCCTCGACCACGAGGACGGCACGGTCTACTCGTGGGCGCTCAACAACATCTGGGACACCAATTTCCCGGCGCAGCAGCAGGGCGAGACGACGTTCCGGTACGCGGTCATGTCGGCGGCGGGCGCCGTCGGCCGGCGGCTCGGCACGCTGGCCGCCGCCGGGCTGACCGAGCCGTTCGCCGGAGTCCTGCTCCGCGGCCCGGCCGCCGACCCCACCCTGACGTACGTCGTGGTCGAGCACCCCGACGTGCTGATCACCTCGATCGGCCGGGCCGGGGCGGAGCACGTGGTCAGGCTCCAGTCGCTGGCCCCCGAGCCG
Organism: Nonomuraea muscovyensis; assembly: GCF_014207745.1. Lineage (NCBI taxonomy): Bacteria > Bacillati > Actinomycetota > Actinomycetes > Streptosporangiales > Streptosporangiaceae > Nonomuraea > Nonomuraea muscovyensis. The sequence continues at coordinate 2,400,440 of NZ_JACHJB010000001.1, read as the reverse complement.
GTCGAGACGATGGTCACCCTGCCGGGCCTGGTCTCGGCCACGGTGAGCGCGGGCCTGCGGCACGGGCGCGAACCCGCCGAGGTGGTGGGCGAGTCGGTCACGGTACGGCTGCCCTCGTGCGGCGTGGCCGCGATCTGGGGGACGTGCCAGTGAGGATCGTCGACATCCGGGCCACCACGGTCGCCGTCCCCCTGGAGGCGCCGCTGCGGCACAGCAACGGCGCCCACTGGGGCCGGTTCATCCGCACGATCGTCGAGGTCGAGGCCGACAACGGGCTCGTCGGCCTGGGGGAGATGGGCGGCGGCGGCGAGAGCGCCGAGGCGGCCTTCCGGGCGCTCGTGCCGTACCTGAAGGACCACGACCCGTTCCAGCTCGAAGCGCTCCGCTTCAAGATCGCCAACCCGACGGCGTCGCTGTACAACAACCGCACCCAGCTCCTG